>JANPJU010000029.1:0-37485 GCA_031425675.1 Paracoccaceae bacterium
TTGAGTTTGGGAAGAAGACGGTGTCTTGGATCGGTCTTTGGGGCGTCTTCCTTCCGTCTCTACGCGCGGGGTTGAGAGGGGGCGTTAACCTTTTTCGCGAATCGGCGGGTGACGTGCCTTAGGCCGCCCGCGCCGTGGGGGGTTTGCTCCCCCACACCCCCGCCGGATATTTGGGGAGGGAAAGGTGGGGGCATAGGGTGGAGGGAGGCGACGATGAAGGGCGTCGGGGCGGTGGGTTGGCACCCACCCTACTGCGAACTCATCCGTATTTTCGGGAGAGGGTGCTTGGCTCGTGGGGCGGATCGAGATTGGCGAGGTGACCCCCATCCCCATCTCCTCCCCCACGAGGGGGAGGGGAGGCGCGTTGTCTGGACGCGAGGGATCGCTGCAATACAGGATGACGCCGGCGTTGGCGGAAGGACGGACGCGGGGATCAGTCCCATTGGGGCAGCACAGTCTGCCACTGCGTAGCCCCAAGCCAGCGTCTGACATGATCGGTGTCTACAGTTTGTTGATCGAGTTTCCCCCATCAGCCAGCAGTGCCGACCCGGTGACGAAACTGGATAGGTCAGACGCAAGAAACAACGCAGCATTTGCGATCTCAACTGGCTTGGCCATCCGTTTTACCGCGTGCAAACTGGCGATGAAGGCCTCGGTAGCAGGATTTGTCGTTGCATCCATGGCCGCCGCTGTCAGTGTGCCTCCCGGAAGAAGGGCGTTGGCGCGGATTCCCTTGGCGCCGTATTCAACGGCGATGGATTGCACCAGACCGATAAGTCCGCTTTTCGAGGCAGCGTAAGCCCCCATCCCCGGCAGCGTTGCGGTATGACCTACGAACGACCCGGTGAACGTCAGTGACCCACCGCCACGTTCAAGCAGCGCCGGAATCTGGGCGCGCGCGGCATGAAAGGCCGAAGTCAGATTTGTCGCCAATACCGCCGTCCATTCCTGAAGGTCGGTATCAGCGACCATGGCCCCTGTTCCCATGCGCCCGGCATTGTTGAACGCGCCGTCCAGCCCGCCAAACTCGGCGGTCGCCAGAGCTACCAGATGGCTTGCATATTCTGGGTCGGTCACGTCTCCTGCAAGAACGACGGCGTGGCCCTGAGATTTGTTGATGTGTCCGGCAACTGCTTTCAACTCTTCCGACCGCCGGGCACCCAGAACGAGGCGCGCACCGTTCTGCGCGAAAACATGAGCGGCGGCTTCGCCAATTCCGCTTGAAGCACCGGTGATGATGAACACTTTATCCTTGAGTAGCATCTTTTTCCCTTTCGGTTTCGATGCATAATTCAGTAGGTGCACTTGGGCCACGGCTCGACCCGATACCTGCGGATGGGCGACCCGAAACATGCTGTTTGCAGGCCAGGGTGGCCGATCAACCGCCGGTGGCTCAATCTTCTTGATGACCGCTCTGGGCGTTTCGCCGACCTTGCAGATCAGGCGCGCCCTGGCCCGGATCCAAGGCGCCTTGGTGCCGCCGGCCCCCGGGAGGGCGCTTTGCAGCGTCGGTCACCCGAACTGCTGTGGGAGAGGTTGAGGGATAAAGCGCCTAAATCGACTGTTGGCGCGCCCGCCTGAGGGAGGGCGCGGCCCTATGTGGTTTGCGCCAGAGGGAAGGGTGCGCTGTAGCGCACCCTGCGATGGCGAGGCGTTGCGGCCTTAAAGGTCCGGGTAGATCGGGAAGCGCTGGCAGAGGGCCTCGACCTCGGCCTTCACCTTCGCCTCGACCTCGGCGTTGCCGTCTTCGCCGTTGGCGGCAAGGCCTTCGGTCACCTCGATGATCCAGCGGCCGATCTGGCGGAACTCGGTTTCGGTGAAGCCACGGGTGGTGCCTGCGGGGGTGCCAAGGCGGACGCCGGAGGTGATGGTGGGCTTTTCGGTATCAAACGGGATGCCGTTCTTGTTGCAGGTGATGTGGGCACGGCCGAGGGCCTTTTCGGTGGCGTTGCCCTTCACGCCCTTGGGGCGCAGGTCGACCAGCATCAGGTGGGTGTCGGTGCCGCCGGTGACGATATCAAGACCACCCTTCATCAGCTCATCCGCAAGGGCCTGGGCGTTCTTGATCACCTGGGCCTGGTAGGATTTGAAGCCGGGGCGCAGCGCCTCACCAAAGGCCACGGCCTTGGCGGCGATGACGTGCATCAGGGGGCCGCCCTGGATGCCCGGGAAGATGGCCGAGTTGAACTTCTTGGCCAGCGCTTCGTCATTCGTCAGGATCATCCCGCCACGGGGGCCGCGCAGGGTCTTGTGGGTAGTGGTGGTCGCCGCGTGGGCGTGCGGGAAAGGCGAGGGGTAGAGGCCCGCCGCCACGAGGCCGGCGAAGTGGGCCATGTCGACGAGGAGGTATGCGCCGACGCTGTCCGCGATTTCGCGCATGCGGGCAAAGTCGATGATGCGGGGAATGGCAGAGCCGCCGGCGATGATCATCTTGGGCTGATGTTCGGTGGCGAGGGCCTGAACCTGGTCATAATCCAGCGTCAGGTCTTGTTTTCGGACGCCGTACTGCACCGCGTGGAACCACTTGCCGGACTGGTTCGGGGCGGCACCGTGCGTGAGGTGGCCACCGGCATCCAGCGACATGCCAAGGATGGTGTCGCCGGGTTTCAGCAGCGCCTGAAACACGCCCTGGTTGGCCTGCGAACCGGAGTTTGGCTGGACATTGGCATAGGCCACGCCAAACAGCTGGCAGGCGCGGTCGATGGCGAGGTTTTCGGCCACGTCGACGAACTGGCAGCCACCGTAGTAGCGCTTGCCGGGGTAGCCTTCGGCGTATTTGTTGGTCATCACTGACCCCTGCGCCTCCATCACGGCGCGGGAGACGATGTTTTCGGACGCGATCAGCTCGATCTCGTGGCGCTGGCGGCCAAGTTCTGCGGTGATCGACCCGAACAGCTCGGGGTCGCTGGTGGCGAGGCTTTCGGTGAAGAAACCGGTGTCGCGGTGCGGGGCGTTCATGGGGGACCTCTCCAGCGCTGGATATCACGGGTATTTAGAGCATGGCATGGCAGTCGAAAAGGCAAGAAAGCGACAGGTGCGGTGTTCGCGGCGAAATATTCTTCCGTGGGCGAAGCTGGCGCGACGCAGCAATCGGCCCGGCGGGGGTTGAGTTCGCGCCGCTGCGGGGCCAAGACTGACCAAGGCGGCGAATTTGCCGGGGGGAGATGACAGGCGTGCGCATAAGGTTCACGGCCAGCAAGGCCCCGGCTGCAGTGGCGGCGCATGCGGCGCTGACGGCGGCATATGGTCAGGCCGACAGCCGCAGCGCCGAGATGATCGTGGCGCTGGGCGGTGACGGATTCATGCTGGAAACGCTGCACGCTGCACAGGGGCGGGGGCTGCCGGTCTATGGGATGAACTGCGGGACGATTGGATTCTTGATGAACGCCTACGCCGAGGATGACCTTCCCGCACGGCTGGCCGCGGCGGAGGAGACGGTGATCAACCCGTTGTCGATGCGCGCCACCAACGCGCGGGGCAAGGTGACCGAAGCTTTGGCGATCAACGAGGTGTCGCTGTTGCGGCAGGGGCCACAAGCGGCCAAGCTGCGCGTCATCATCGACGGGCGCGAGCGATTGGATGAGCTGGTCTGCGATGGGGCGCTGGTGGCAACTCCGGCGGGATCAACGGCCTACAACTATTCCGCGCACGGGCCGATTCTGCCGATCGGGTCGGATGTGCTGGCACTTACGGCGATGTCTGCGTTCCGGCCGCGCCGGTGGCGGGGGGCTTTGCTGCCAAGGTCGGCGCTGGTGCGGTTCGAGGTGCTGGAAGCCGAAAAGCGCCCGATCATGGCCGATGCCGACAGTCGATCCTCGGTGCGCGATGTTGTCAGCGTGGACGTGCAGTCCGAACCGTTGGTGATCCACCGTCTTATGTTCGACCCGGGGCACGGGCTGGAAGAGCGGCTGATCGGTGAGCAGTTCACCTGAGCGAGGCGGCTCCTCGGGCGACTTCGTCTTCTCGTCGCGGGGGCGCGAGGAGTGATGCCGTCATCGACGGGCGGCGGGTCACGGGGCCAGCGATTTCCAGCCGTCGATCTTGCGGTAAAGCGTGGAGGGCGACACGTCGAGCACCCGCGCCGCACGGGGGATCGACCCGCCGTGCTGGACAAGGGTGGCCTCGATCAGGCGACGTTCCGCTTCGGCCAGGGTCAGGCCGACAAGGCTGTCGAGTGCCGGCAAGTCATCTGTTGGCACGGCAATGGGCCTGGGCAAAAGAGGTGCCGCCTCTTCAGCGGCAAGGCCGGGGGGCAGCATGTTCAGTGTCACCCAGCCGCCGGGGTTCAGCACCACCACGTTGCGGATGACGTTCAGCAACTGGCGCACGTTGCCGGGCCAGGGCAGACGCGCGAGCAGGGCCTGCACGGCAGGGTCAAGGCCGTGGAAGGTGCGACCCTCTTCTTCGGCAAAGCGGCGCAGGGCGGCTTCGGCAATCTCGATCACGTCGCCGTCGCGGTCACGCAGGGGGGGCATGTGGATCGGCACGACATAAAGGCGGTAATACAGGTCTTCGCGGAAATACCCACGGCGAACGGCATCCAGGGGGTCACGGTTGGTGGCGCAGACGATGCGGACGTTGACCTTTTTCGGCCGGGTCGCCCCCACTGGCTGCACGGTTGAGGTTTGCAGGAAGCGCAGAAGTTTGGTCTGCAGGGCCGGGGCCATCTCGCAAATTTCATCAAGGAACAGGGTGCCGCCATCAGCAGCGGTGGCAGCCCCCGGCTTGTCCGAAATGGCACCGGTGAAGCTGCCCTTCATGTGGCCGAACACTTCGGATTCCAGCAGGTCTTGCGGGATAGCGCCACAGTTCAGCGCGATGAACGGGCCAGAGGCGCGGGCGGAGTTGGCATGGACGGCAAGGGCGCACAACTCCTTGCCGGTGCCGCTTTCGCCGGTGATGAACACCGTGGCCATCGACCGCGCGACCGAGGCGATGGTGGCATGGATGCGCCCCATCGCGGGCGAGGACCCGATAAAACCTGAGGTGTCGGTCAGGGCCGCCCGTTCCGGAGCGGAGGCCGGAACCTGGGGCAGGGCGCGCGACCGTTCGGCCAATGCGTTCTGCACAGCGCTAAGAAAGCGGTTTTCGTCGAAGGGTTTGACCAGAAAGTCATGCGCCCCGGCACGCATCGCCTCGACCGCCCGGTTGACCGATCCATTGGCGGTGATGGCAATGATGCTGGTTTCAGGGGCCTGGGCAAGGATGTCCTGCATCAGCGCCAGACCGTCGCGGTCAGGCAGGATCAGATCGAGCAGGACAACGCTGGGGTTGAGACTTTGAAAGTGCTGCAGCCCTTCTGCCGCCGTCCCCGCGACCGCGACGCGATACCCCGCAGACGACAGGATGGACCGATAAACCATTTGCAGCGACAGCGTATCTTCGATCAGCAGGATTGAGGCTCGGTTGGCGGCAGAGGGTTTCATGCTGCGCCCCCATCCCAAACCGGCGTTGCCCGCACCAGGGCAATCAGCGCGTCGGTTTCAGCGACAAGATCAGGGATCACGCTGCGGGCCGCGGCGTGGTCCCGCGCATGGGCAGCGGTATTCAACACTTCTGCCATCGCCTGCAACGACAGCGCGCCTGCCGATCCGGCGAGGGAGATCAGGATATGGCTGCCTTCGCGCAGGGTATCCCAGTTTTCATCCGTTGCCGCAGAAAGCGCCAGCCCCCGGCAACGCGCAAGGTCAGCGGCCAGGTGAACCAGCAGCGTTCCCGCCATGGCTGGCCCTGCCAGATCCAGCAGGCGCTGGAAGCGGGTGGGGTCAAAGTCCTTGAGGCCCGATGGCACGGGATGGGGTGGGCGTGTCAGGCGGGCCACCTCGGTGCGCAGACGCGCAAGGGTGGCCTGATCGTCGGGGCTTTGCAGATGTGGGCCAAGGGCCGCGACCGCACGGTCAAGGTTGGCAACGGCGACGCGGCGTGTGTCGGCGGTCATTTCGGGGGCCCGATTCGAATGTGGCAGAATGGGAAAAGTCTTTGCATAATGCAAACTTTGCCGCAGCCGGACGTCACTGTCCAGTGCCGTTCGGACCGGCTGCCCAGAGGTGTCTATCCCCGCGCCAGACCAATGGTTTTCAGCGCAATCGCGATCTCGTCCAGAATGGCCGGGTCGTCGATGGTGGCAGGCATTTTCCACGGCTGGCTGTCGGCGATCTTTACCATGGTGCCGCGCAAGATCTTGCCCGAGCGGGTCTTGGGCAAGCGGTCCACGACCACCGCGCGTTTGAAGTCGGCCACCGGGCCGATCTTTTCCCGCATCAGGGCGATACATTCGCGGACCACGTCGGCAGGGTCACGGGCGACGCCCTTGTTCAGACACAGGAACCCCAAGGGCGACTGGCCTTTCAGGTCATCTGCCACCCCGATCACCGCACATTCGGCCACGTCGCGGTGACCTGCCAGCACCTCTTCCATGGCGCCGGTCGACAGGCGGTGCCCGGCGACGTTGATCACGTCATCAGTGCGGGCCATGATGTAAAGATAGCCGTCCGCATCGACGTAGCCTGCATCGCCGGTCTCATAATAGCCGGGGAAATGGGCAAGATAGGATTTGATGAACCGCTCCTCGGCGTTCCACAGGGTGGGCAGGGTGCCGGGGGGCAGGGGCAACTTGATCGCAATCGCGCCCAGCGTGCCGGGGCTTACCGGGTGGCCGCCTTCGTCAAGCACCTGCACGTCGTAGCCCGGCATCGCAACGGAGGGGGAGCCGATCTTGACCGGCAGCGCCTCAATCCCCAGCGGGTTGGCGGCGATGGCATAGCCGGTTTCGGTCTGCCACCAATGGTCGATCACCGGCACGTTGAGGTGGCGCTGCGCCCAATGGATCGTGTCGGGATCGGCGCGTTCTCCCGCCAGATAGAGGGCTTGCAGGCTGGGGAGGGGGGGGACGAGCTTGCCCTCCGCGTCGTCACGCTTGATGGCGCGCAGTGCGGTCGGGGCGGTGAAGAAGCTGCGCACCCGGTGTTCGTTGATGACGCGCCAGAAGGCGGCGGCGTCGGGGGTGCCAACGGGTTTGCCTTCGTAGACGACGGTGGTGCAGCCGGCGATGAGGGGGGCGTAGCAGATGTAGCTGTGGCCCACGACCCAGCCAACGTCGGAGGCGGCCCAGAAGACATCGCCATGGCCGACATTGTAGATCGCGCGCATCGTCCAGTTGAGCGCCACGAGGTGGCCAGCAGTCGGGCGGACGACGCCCTTTGGCGCGCCGGTCGTGCCGGAAGTGTAAAGGATATAGGCCGGGTGATTGCCATCAACGGCCACGCACTCGGCCGGATCGACGCCATACTGGAACTCATGCCAGGCGACATCGCGGCCGGGGGTCAGCTTGGCCACTTCCTGCTCGCGTTGGAAGATAACGCAGAAGGCGGGCTTGTGGGTGGCCATGTCGATGGCGGCATCGACGAGGGGTTTGTAATGGACGACCCGTGTGGGTTCGATCCCGCAAGAGGCGGCGATGATCGCCTTGGGGGTGCAATCGTCAATCCGCACCGCCAGTTCATTGGCCGCAAAGCCGCCGAAGACGACGGAGTGGATCGCGCCAAGGCGGGCGCAGGCAAGCATCGCCTCAAGCGCTTCGGGCACCATCGGCATGTAGATGATGACACGGTCGCCCTTGGTGATGCCCTTGGCCTTGAGCGCCCCGGCAAGGCGGGACACGCGGTCCTGCAGCTCGGCGTAGGTGATGACGTGCTTGGTGCCGGTGACCGGGCTGTCGTGGATGATCGCGGGCTGGGTGCCACGGCCAGCCACGACATGCCGGTCGACGGCGTTCCAGCAGGTGTTGACCTGCGCGTCGGTGAACCATTCGTAGAGGGGCGCGCGGGCGTCGTTCAGGGCGCGGGTCGGCTTGGTGACCCAGTCGATGCCTTCGGCGGCCTGAAGCCAGAACGCTTCGGGGTCGGTCTGCCATTGGTCGTAAACCTTTGCATAACCCATCGCGATCTCCCCCCCCCGCTGATGCTTTGACGCGGTGGTATGCTATGGGATGCCAGTTGTGCAACGGTGTTACCGGTAGCAGCGCCGAATGAATTTGCAGCATTTTGCGGCAGGCAGCGCAGTAAATTTGCAAAGAACGCTTGTCTGAACCCTTAGCCGCGCCATCGTGGGTCACTTTGCAAAGTTGGTGATTGGCTTTGTAGTCGCTCCGGTCCGATGACGAGTCGAATAAGAAGCCCGATTATCGCCCCGAACGCGATGAAAATGCCCGTCCGTAGGCCCAGAAGGGACCAGCCATAGGCGGTCAGAATACCGTCGACTTCGACGGTATAGTCACCCCCGCCGATCTGAGAATAACTGCTGGAGTCATACGATTCTATCAGACCCCGGAACCGCCCGATCACAATAGATATCCCCGCAATGATTGCAGCGACATAGGCACCTGAGGCGGCGGCACGCATCCAACCAACCGGGTGCCGCGTCACCCGTCTGAGAACTGGGCCGCCGACGAGTGCGGTAAGCAAGATGGCGATTGGAAGGCCGACTGCTGCTGCAAAGGGCAGCAAGCCCAGGAAACGGTTGAGGTCATTCACGCCCAGCATCATCACTGTCACACCTGCCCACCCAAGTAGTGCCGACAGAATCAAGGCCCAGCGAACTTGTCTGGCGCTGTAGGGACCGGGCAAGTCTTCACCCATAATGCGCCACGGGTGTCCCCGCGATGGCGGACATGTTCAGCAAGCCCCGCGCGGTTATTGCGGGGGTGACCACATGGCATTTGTTGCCCATGCCCATCAGGATCGGCCCGACCTCAAGCCCGCCAGCCTTGACCTTCAGGATGTTGCGCACGCCCGAGGCAACCTCGCTTGATGCAAAGACCAGCGTGTTTGCAGCCCCCTCATAGCGTGAGCCAGGCAGAAGCCGGTCGCGGATCGACTGGTCGAGGGCCGCGTCGAGGTTCATCTCGCCTTCGTAGGCAAAGTCGGGTTCGCGCTGGTCCAGCATCTCCAAAGCGTCGCGCATCCGGCGGGCGCTGGCGTTTTCCATGTTGCCGAACTGGCTTTGCGTGCAGAGCGCGATCTTTGGCGTGACGCCAAAGCGGCGGACGTGGCGGGCGGCACCGATCACCGTGTGCATGATCTGTTCGGGCGTCGGTTCGGAATGAACATGGGTGTCGGCGATGAACAGGGGGCCATCTTCAAGGATCATCAGAGACAGGGCGGCCACGGGGTGCAGCCCGTCACGCGCAAGGATCTGGCGGATGTAACCAAGGTGCCAGTTGAACTGGCCAAAGGTGCCGCAGATCATGCTGTCAGCCTCATCCCGGTGCACCATGACGGCGGCGATGGCGGTGCTGTTTGTGCGCATCACCGCGCGGGCGATGTCGGGCGTCACGCCGCGCCGGGCCATCAGATCATGATAAGTGCCCCAATAATCGCGGTAGCGGTGGTCGTTTTCCGGGTTCACCAGGTGGAAGTCCTTGCCGGGGCGGATCGGCAGGCCGGCGCGTTCGCAGCGCGCCTCAACCACCTCGGGGCGGCCGATCAGGATGGGCAGGTCGGTCGTTTCCTCCAGCATCGCGTTGGCGGCGCGCAGGACACGTTCATCCTCGCCTTCGGCAAAGACGATGCGGCGGGTGGCGAGTTTCGACGCTTCGAACACCGGGCGCATGATCAGGGCGGATTTGAAGACTGACCCGTCAAGCTGGCGCTTGTAGGCATCAAGGTCTGCGATGGGGCGGGCGGCAACGCCGGTTTCCATCGCGGCCTTGGCAACGGCGCTGGCGACAACGCCGATCAGGCGGGGGTCAAAGGGTTTGGGGATCAGGTAATCGGGGCCGAAGCTCATCGTTTCACCCCGGTAGGCGGCGGCAGCCTCAGCCGAAGTGGTGGCGCGGGCGAGGGCGGCGATGCCTTCGATGCAGGCGATTTCCATGGCATCGTTGATCTCGGTCGCGCCCACATCCAGCGCGCCCCGGAAGATGAAGGGAAAGCACAGGACGTTGTTGACCTGATTGGGAAAATCGCTGCGGCCCGTGGCGATGATGGCGGTCGGGGCCACGGCGCGGACGGCGTCGGGCAGAATTTCGGGCGTGGGGTTGGCGAGGGCGAAGATGATCGGATGCGAGGCCATGGTCATGACCATCTCTGGCGTCAGGACACCAGGGCCGGACAGGCCAAGGAACAGGTCCGCGCCCTTGATCACGTCGGAGAGCGTGGCGGCGGCGGTGCCTTGGGCGAAGTTGGCCTTCTGCGGCGTCATCTGGGCGGTGCGGCCGTGATAGACCAGCCCCTCAAGATCGCACAGCCAGATGTTTTCGCGCCGGACGCCCAGCTTGACCAGCATCTCAAGGCAGGCAATGCCCGCCGCCCCGCCGCCGGTCGAGACGATGCGGATGTCCTGAAACCGCTTGCCCGCCACGATAAGCGCATTGGTTGCGGCAGCCCCCACCACGATGGCCGTGCCATGCTGGTCATCATGAAAAACCGGGATCTTCATCCGTTCGCGGCACAGCTTTTCCACGATAAAGCAGTCGGGGGCCTTGATATCCTCAAGATTGATCGCGCCGAAGGTGGGTTCCAGCGCGCAGACGATGGCAGCGAGCTTTTCGGGGTCGGGTTCGTTCACCTCGATGTCGAAGCAGTCGATGTTGGCGAACTTCTTGAACAGGACGGCCTTGCCCTCCATCACCGGCTTCGATGCCAGCGCGCCGATGTTGCCAAGGCCAAGCACGGCGGTGCCATTGGTGACGACGGCGACCAGATTGCCCCGGCTGGTATAGCGACTGGCCGTGGTGGGATCGGCCTTGATCTCAAGACAGGCTTCGGCGACGCCGGGGCTGTAGGCGCGGGCAAGGTCACGGCCATTGGCAAGGGGCTTGGTCGCGCGCACCTCAAGTTTTCCGGGCTTCGGAAACTCATGATAATCCAGCGCCGCCTGCCGAGCGTTGTCGTTCCTGGCCTCGTCCATCAACCCCTCCCGCAAATATGGTTTAGCGTTAAACCATTTTTATTTTGTCGCCAAGTCGCCGCGTCCTGCAGCCATCTTGCAAATCGCCTTGCCGCCGATCACCATGCCGCCATAGCACGGGGAATGCCATGACGGAAACGCGGACGGAAACGGGGACGGAAACACGCGGTCGGGACATCCGGGCCGAACTGCGCTTGCCAACACAAGAGCTGCGGGAGGATCTGCCATTCTTCACCAAGACGCTGAAAATGCGGCTGGACATGATCTATCCCGCCGACAACCCCGAGGTGGCGGTGCTGTCCGGCCACGGTTTGCGGCTGCGGATCGAGAAGGGTGCGACAGAGGCCCCCGGCACGATCCGCATCCTGACCGAAGACCCCGATGGCTTTGCCGGTGGCGCGCGCAGCCTGACCGCACCAAACGGCACCCGGATCGAGATTGACGAGCTTGACCCGCCGCTTGTCCTGCCGAAGACCGAACACGCCTTCGTCGTGCGTCGTCTGGCCGATCAGGCGCCGTGGGTGATCGGGCGGGCAGGGATGGAGTATCGTGACCTCATTCCCACCCGCCTTGGCGGTGCGATGATCGCAAGCCACATCCGCGTGCCGGACGGGCCGGTGCCGGACATGGTGCATTTCCACAAGGTCGGGTTCCAGCTGATCTTCTGCGTCGCGGGTTGGGTGGATGTTCTGTACGAAGATCAAGGCGATATTCGCCGCATCCATGCCGGGGACTGCTTTATCCAGCCGCCCGGCATCCGCCACAAGGTGCTCCATTCCGAAGGCGTGCAGGTGGTGGAAATCGGCGTCCCGGCCGACCATGTGACCGAGATTGACCATGACATGAAACTGCCCACCCCCCATTACCGCCCGGACCGGGAATGGGACGGGCAACGCTTTGTGCATGACATCGGGAAGGAGGGGACATTTCATCCTTTCCGCATCCCGGGGTTCGAGGCGCGGGATACCTCCATCAATCGCAACACGCGGGGGGTGGCGTCGGTCATGGTCGCGCGCCCGACCGGCCCGGCCCCCTGGACAGTGCATGATGGCGACATTCTGTTCACCTTCGTGATGGCCGGCGGGATGACGCTGGAGGGCGAGGGAAAAGATCCCTACCGGCTGGAACCCGGCGATGCCTTCGTGATCCCGCCGGGCATGGCGACGCGCTATGCCGAGGCCACGCCGGATCTGGAACTGCTTGAGGTGACGCTGCCGGGCAATCCGGTGACGCGGGTGCGTGACTGACTCCGCTTGAAGCAACTCGGAACAGCAGCGAGGAGTGCACGGCGTGCTCGACGAGCGGTCAGGCAGGGACGCGCTTGCAGAAACGCGCGGCGCGGCCCACACTCTGACCAAACGGTCAGGGAGATTGCGATGACGCTTTTGCAAGCGGCGACAGCGGTGCGGGAACGGGCCTATGCGCCCTATTCGCAGTTCAAGGTCGGGGCGGCTTTGCGGTCCACCAGCGGGGTGGTGCATGTCGGCTGCAATGTGGAAAACGTGGCCTACCCCGAAGGCACCTGCGCCGAGGCCGGGGCGATTGCAGCGATGATTGCGGCGGGGGATAGCGCCATTGCCGAAATCCTGGTGATCGCCGACAGCCCGGAGCCCGTGCCGCCCTGTGGTGGCTGCCGCCAGAAGATTGCTGAATTTGCCGCGCAAGATGTGACGGTTACCCTGTGCACCACGGATGGAAAGCAGAAGGTCACCACGGTGGCAGACCTTCTTCCCGGCGTCTTTACTGCCGCGCACATGGACCGGACGTGACCGACGCCCGCAGCATTATCGCGGTGATCCGGGACGGGGGCACCCCCTCGACCGATGCGCTGCGCTGGTTCACGGCAGGCCTCGCTTCGGGCGCTGTCACGGATGCGCAGGCCGGGGCCTTTGCCATGGCGGTGCTGCTCAAGGGGTTGAGTGAGGAGGGGCGCGTGGCTCTGACACGCGGGATGCGCGACACCGGCAAGGTTATGCAGTGGGACCTGCCCGGCCCGGTGGTGGACAAACATTCGACCGGCGGGATTGGCGATTGCACGTCCCTTCTGCTCGCCCCGGCGCTGGTGGCGTGTGGGGCCTATGTGCCGATGATCTCGGGCCGTGGGTTGGGCCATACCGGCGGCACGCTGGACAAGCTGGAGGCGATCCCGGGCTTTCGCACGGCGTTGGCCGAGGACGCTTTGCGCCGTCAGATCGGCGGTGTGAAATGCGCGATTGTGGCGGCGGGGGCCGATCTTGCCCCGGCGGACAAGCGGCTTTACGCGATCCGCGACGTGTCGGGGACGGTGGAAAGCATCGACTTGATCACAGCATCCATTCTTTCGAAAAAGCTGGCAGCGGGGCTGGAGGCTTTGGTGCTGGACGTTAAGTGTGGCTCTGGCGCGTTCATGAAGACGCCGGAGCGGGCCGAGGCTTTGGCCCGCGCGCTGGTCGCCACGGCGCAAGGGGCCGGGTGCATGACAAGTGCGCTGATCACCGACATGTCGCAACCTTTGGCGACGGCGGCGGGCAACGCGCTGGAGGTGATCGAGGTGATGGAGACGCTGACCGGCACTTCCGTCAACACGGCCCTGTGGGACCTGACGGTGGCCCTGGGCGGTGAGGCTTTGGCGCTGGCGGGTCTTGCGGCCGACCCCAAAGACGGCGAAGGGCGGATTGCCGAGGCGTTACAGTCGGGCGCCGCAGCCGAGATTTTCGGTCGGATGGTGGCAGCGCAGGGTGGGCCTGCAGACTTTGTTGAACGCTGGCCGGACCGCCTGCCCTCTGCCCCCGTGGTGCTGGAAGTGCCGGCGCTGGCGGATGGCTTTGTGGCCACGATTGACGGTGAGGCGCTGGGCCATGCCGTGGTGCGGCTGGGCGGTGGCCGACTGCGGGAGGGGGACAAGGTCAACCCCTCGGTCGGGTTGTCGGACCTGGCCGGAATTGGTGAGGAGACCGGCGCAGGCGTGCCGCTGGCGATGGTCCATGCCGCGACCGAAGACGCAGGCCTTGCGGCGGTGGCGGCGGTGCAGGCGGCTTACGGCATCGGTGACGCGGCACCGAAGGAACCGGCGCTGATCCAGAAAAGGATCGCCTGACATGGCCTTCACGCAGGCGCGGGCCTTCCTGATCGTGCTGGACTCCGTCGGCTGCGGCGGCGCGCCGGATGCGGCCAGCTTTGGGGATGCGGGGTCCAACACCCTTGGTCACATCGCGCTGGCCTGTGCCGATGGGCGGGCAGAGGTGGGGCGAAGCGGTCCCTTGCGGATGCCGAACCTGGATCGGCTGGGGTTGGGGGCGGCGGTGCGGCTGGCCTCAAACGCGGCGATGCCGGGGTTTGACGCGCGGCCAGCCGGTCTGTGGGGTGCGGCGACCGAAGTGTCGCGCGGCAAGGATACGCCATCGGGTCACTGGGAGATGGCGGGGGTGCCGGTGCCGTGGGACTGGACCTATTTTCCGACCACGGTGCCGGCATTTCCTGCTGATCTGGTGGCCGAGGTCTGCCGGTTGGCTGGAACGGGCGGGATCCTTGGCAACTGCCACGCCTCGGGCATGCCGATCATCGCCGAGCATTGTGCGGAACATCTGCGGACCGGCTGGCCGATCTGTTACACCAGTGCGGACTCTGTCTTTCAGATTGCCGCCCATGAAGAGGCGTTCGGTCTGGAGCGTCTGTTGCGCCTGTGTGCGGACATCGCGCCGATGCTGCATGCGCGCAGGGTGGGCCGGGTGATCGCGCGGCCCTTTACCGGGACCTGCGATGACTTCCGGCGCACGTCAAATCGGCGGGATTACGCGATTGAGCCGCCAGCGCCGACGCTGCTGGACTGGGTGCAGGGGGCAGGGCGCGTGACGCATGCGGTGGGCAAGATCGGTGACATATTCTCGATGAAAGGGATCGGGCATCTGCACAAGGGCAAGTCGGATGCTGACCTTTTCGAACATCTCGTCCGGCTGGGGGCCGAAGCCGCGTCCGGTTCCTTGACTTTTGCGAACCTAGTCGAGTTTGACAGCCTTTACGGCCACCCCCGCGACGTGGCCGGCTACGCCCGCGCGCTGGAGTGGTTCGACACAGCCCTGCCGCGATTCCTTGCCACCTTGCGGCCCGGTGATCTGGCGATTTTCACCGCAGACCATGGCAATGATCCAACCTGGCGTGGCACCGACCACACGCGGGAGCGGGTGCCGGTGGTGGGTTGGGGTGTAGGTCTGCGGGAAGTGGGCCTGCACGGGTTTGTCGACGTGGGGGCATCGGTGGCGGCGCATCTGGGGGTTGGGGTGCAGGGGCCGGGGCGAAGTTTCCTGTGACAAGCCGCCGGGCGTTTCACACGCCGTCGCCGATTGGGCTTGAACCAATGGCGCACAATCGGCAACCCCCGTGGGATATTTTTGCAGAAAGGAAGTTGCATGAGCGGATTGCCTAAGGTCGAGTTGCATCTGCATCTGGAAGGGGCTGCGCCGCCGGCCTTTATTGCAGGGCTGGCAAAGGAAAAGTATCTGGACATAGCGGGCATCTTCGATGCTGCGGGGAACTACCGCTACAAGGACTTCTGGGACTTTCTCAAGGTTTATGAGGCAGCGACCTCGGCTCTTAAGTCGCCGCGGGACTATCAGCGGCTGGTGCGGGCGGTGCTGGAGGAGTCGGCCGCGGCAGGCGTGGTGTATTGCGAGACCTTTGTGTCGCCCGACTTTTGCGGTGGGCGCGATGTCGGGGCGTGGCGGGAATACCTTCACGCCATGCGCGAGGCGGCGGAAGAGGCGGAGCGTGATATGGGGATCACCCTGCGGGGGATCATCACTTGCATCCGGCATTTCGGACCCGAGAAGGCGCGCGAGACGGCACTGTGCGCGGCGGATACGGCGGGGGACTGGATCGTAGGTTTCGGGATCGCCGGGGATGAGATGATCGGCGCGCCATCGGATTATCGCTGGTCCTTTGATTGCGCGCGCGAGGCCGGGCTGCGGCTGACCGCGCATGCCGGGGAATGGGGCGGGCCGGAAAGCGTACGGGCGGCGCTACACGATCTTGAGGTGGAGCGGATCGGCCATGGGGTGCGGGCGATCGAAGACCTGGCGCTGGTCGACGAACTGGCGGAAAAGGGCATCGTGCTTGAGGTTTGTCCGGGATCGAACGTGGCGCTGGGGCTTTATCCGTCGTTCAAGGATCATCCCATTGCCGAACTGGACCGGCGCGGCTGCAAGGTCACGATCAGCACCGACGACCCGCCGTTTTTTCATACCACGATGGAGCGCGAGTATGATGCGCTGCACCGGGCCTTTGACTGGGACGAAGGACAGTTTCGGCGGATCGCCAAGGCCTCGCTTGACGCGGCCTTTTGTGACGCCGATACCAAGGCAAAGATTGCCAAGCTGTTGGAGGCCTGAATGCTGGATCACCTGACCGTCGTGTCTCACCCCCTGGTCCAGCACAAGCTGACGCTGATGCGGGAAAAAGACACCTCGACCGCGTCGTTCCGCAAACTTCTGCGAGAGATCAGTCTGCTGCTGGCCTATGAGGTCACCCGCGAACTGCCGATGACCACAACACGGATCGAGACGCCGCTGGAGGAAATGGACGCCCCGGTGATCGAAGGGAAAAAGCTGGCGCTGGTCAGCATCCTTCGCGCGGGCAATGGCTTGCTGGACGGGATACTGGAGCTGATCCCGGCGGCGCGGGTGGGGTTTGTGGGCCTGTACCGCGACCCCGAAACGCTGCAGCCGGTGCAATACTACTGCAAGCTCCCCGACCATTTGGAGGACCGGATCAGCATTGTGGTTGATCCGATGCTGGCCACCGGAAACTCAAGTGCGGCGGCGGTGTCGCTGCTCAAGAAGGCGGGGGCGAAGCAGATCCGCTTTCTGTGCCTGCTGGCAGCACCCGAGGGGATAGCCCGGATGAAGGAGGCGCATCCCGATGTGCCGATTGTCACGGCGGCGGTGGACAGCCACCTGAACGACCACGGCTATATCGTGCCTGGGCTTGGCGATGCCGGGGACCGGATGTTCGGCACCAGATAGCGGGGCTTAACCGCCACAAATCCCCTGCAGCGCCACCCAGGATTCGTCCGGGATCAACGGCGTCGGTGCCAGCCCCTTGTAGGGGTCATCCGCTGCCAGCCGGACCATCTGCGCATCTTGTGGGTCCACTGTCATCGCGTAGGGCGTGGCGGGCAGTTGGGCGGCCTCAAACGCGGTGACCATCTGGGCATCGGGCAGGGCGGTCGGGTCGGCGCGCAGCAAGGCTTCGCCGTAGCCGCGCAATGCGTCGACGGGAAGTTCGGTCGTGGTCAAAAGCTGGAACGTCGCGCGCAGGCCTGCATGGTTCAGGATCGGGATCATCGGGTCAGCGGCCCGCGCGCGCAGCCGTTCGACAAGGGCGGCACCGGCCGCAGCCTCCGGCCCGTTGGCGGATTCAATCAGGCTGCGGGGTAGCACGATCACATCGCCGGGCAGATGCAGCGGCTGGTCGACGCCTTCGGGCAGGACGTAAAGAATGGGCGTGTCAACCGGGCCGAAAACCCGGTCGGACAGCCCCGCCAGCGCTTGCAGGCCAAGCTGGTTGTCGCAAGGCGCGCCGGTGACGCGGGCCAGATCATCCAGCGCGTACTGGCCAATCTCTGCCCGCAGCGACACGGGCACAACGGATGCGGTATGCGTCACCAGCGCGCCGGGCAGCCAGAACGCCCCGCCGGCCACCACGACCACTGCTGTGCCGGCCAGGATCAGCCCGCGCAAGCGGCCGGGCCGTGCGGTTGCTGCCTTGACCGCCGCGCGAACGGTATCAAGGGCTGCCACCATGTCGGGGTCGGTCAGTTCCAGGCTTTCGGTGCTTTCGGCGCCGGGGGCGAACAGCGGCGGCTCTTCGCTGCGGTTCACCCTCTCGATCGCGGGAAGAGACCAGTGGCTGAGGGCGGTGCCGCTTTTGGGATCGATCAGGATCAGCGTGGCATCGCCAAATCGGACCTGCACCTCACGGCGCTGGTCCTGCGGCGTCTCGCGCCACAGGCCAGGACATTCCAGCCGTTGATACTTTTTCAGCGCCGTCATCGGCTGTTGGGGTCTCTGCCTGTTCGGCGGCCAGTCTAGCCGCTGCGACCCCGGTTCACAATCGAAGAAGGCTTTGTCAGAGCGGGCAGTTTCGCCCGACTGCCCATCCGCGACCGGTTCCAGCGCCCGCGCGTCGCGATCAGGCGGGCGACAGGGTTTGCCTGCAGGCACGACTGCAAGCCATGAGGCAGAACCGCAGATGAGCGACACCCCGAACCGAACCCTTGCCGCCGCCGGTGCCGTGCTGGTCTATGCCTTTGTGATTGCATTTACCGACAACTACGTTCGCGTCATCGCGCGGGACGCGGGGCTTTGGCAGTTCCATGCCACACGCACCGCGATGGCGCTGGTGATCCTTGCGCTGGTGGCGGTGCCGCTGGGGTTGCGGTTGCGGCCGCGCCGGTTTGGGGCCGTCTTTGCGCGGTCGGCGATCCACGGCGCGGCGATGTTGATCTACTTTGGCGCGCTGGCTTTCCTGCCTGTCGCACAGGTGGCGGCGGGTCTGTTCACCGCGCCGATCTTTGTCCTCTTGATCCAGCGCGTCGCTTACGGCCAGACGATCAGCGGTGCGCAGGTGCTGGCGGTGGCGGTGGGTTTTGCCGGCGTGGTGCTGGTTCTGGGGCCCGAGGCGATGACGGGTGCCACGCTTGCCGCACTTTTGCCGGTGATCGCGGGCGCGCTTTACGCCTTGGGGAATATCGCCACCCGGCAATGGTGCGCTGGCGAAAGCGCCGAGGTGCTGGTGGCCGGGTTCTTTGCGATGCTGGGGGTGATGGGGCTGATCGGGATGGCGGTACTGATGCTGGTTCCGGTCGCCGTGCCGGACGGGGCCGAGGGCTTTTTGCAGCGTGGCCCGGTCTGGCCCACGGGCAGTTTTCTGTGGTGGACCTTCGTTCAGGCCGCAGGGTCGCTGCTGGGGGTGGGCATGATCATCAAGGCCTACCAGATAGCCGACGCCGCGAAAGTGTCGGTCTTTGAATATGTCATCCTGCCCGCTTCGGCCGGCTGGGGCTTCTTTTTGTGGGGTGAAACCCTGAGCTGGGCTGCCGTGGCCGGAATGGGGCTGATCGCGCTTGCCGGTGTGGTGATCGCGCGTCAGTCTGCGCCGGGCGCGTCAGCCACCGCCTCACGCCAGTGACGACGGCAAAGGCTGACGTAAGTTTCATTTCCGCCGATTACCACCTGATCGCCATCCTTCAGCGCCCGGCCATCGGGGCCTTTGCGCACCACCATGGTGGCCTTCTTGCCGCAATGGCAGATGGTGCGCACCTCACGCATCTCATCCGCCCAGGCGAGGAGGGCGGCGGAGCCGGGGAAGAGGTTGCCCTGGAAATCCACCCGCAACCCGTAGGCCATGACCGGCACTCCCAGATCATCGACCGCGCGGGCCAGTTGCCAGACCTGATCTTTCGACAGGAACTGCGCCTCATCAATGAAGACGCAGGCCACCTTTCCGGCTGCAAAACGCGCGTGCAGTTTGGCGAACAGGTCTTCGCCGGGGGCGAAAGTATCGGCAGGTTCACCAATGCCGATGCGGCTGGCGATGCGGCCTTCGCCTGCGCGGTTGTCAAACTGCGCGGTGACAAGGTAGGTGACCATCCCCCCTTCGCGGTAGTTGTGCGACGCCTGCAAAAGCGAGGTCGATTTGCCCGCGTTCATGGTGGAGTAATGAAAGTACAGCTTTGCCATGGCGCAAAGCCCTAGCCCATCCGCAGGGGCCGTCGCAAGCGTTGCCCGTCGGCAGGACGCAAAACGGCGGACCCGGCCACCGGGAAACGGACGCCATGCGCCGTCGTACCATCAACTTTGGCCGGGCCCGCCACACTTGGCCGTCAGCCGCGCCCCGGTGTTCCCAAAGACGATGCGGCGGACCCTTGCAAAACCCCGATGCTGGGGACATCGGAACACTCACCAACATTCCCGACCGGCAGACGCCTGTCAGGAACCTCTTTCTGAATGACAAAGACTTGCCAGATGGTTAATGGGAAAAACTGAATGTGTTTCCCGGTGTTGCCTGTCGCAACACGGTGCTGGTGGAGTGGTAATGTCCGTCGCGACCTATTTGAAAAAGCATACCGAAGCCTTGGTGAAGGACGTCGGAGTTGAGGCGGCCTGCACCATCACCGGCAAGTCGAAAGCAACACTGGGCCGGTATTATTCCGACAACGACGAACACGAAGACCGCTTCATGCCGATAGACGTCGTGGCATCCCTGGAGGCGGCCAGCCGATTTCCGCATGTGACGGCGGGTCTGGCTGATCTGCGCGGGATCACACTGTCTTATGATGCGGAAAAGCGCAACGCGACCACCAAGGGCGTCAACCAGGATGTGGTCGCGTTGGCCCAGCGCTTTGCCGTCCTGATGTCAGAATACAATCAGGCGATTGGCGACGGGAAGATCACGATTAACGAGGCCAAGCGTTTGTTGCGCGAAACCCTGGCGATCCAGCAGGTCATTCTGGAAATGAAGCTGAACCTGGAGGAAGAGGCGGGCTAAGCCCGCCCCTTGCCGCAGCTTACGCCGGGCGACGCTTCGCCCCGCCACCAGCCCCGCCGGCCCCTTCGGCCCGGCGCGGAACAAAGCTGCCGCCCTGCGGTTTGCCTGCCCCGCCACTGCGCGGCTTTTGACCGCCCGGCTTTTGGCCAGTCGGACGTTGGCCTTGCGGCTTGGCCGGCGCGCTGGAGCCTGCCTTCTGGCCGCCTCGCGCCCCCGGACGCTGGCCGCGGTTTTGCCCCGGCTTCGGTGCAGCGGCCACCATATCCGCCGACCATGGCGCACCACCAAGGACCGGGATCGGCTTTTTCAGCAGCTTTTCAACGGCCAGCAACTCACCCATCTCAGCCGGGGCGCAGAACGCGACGGCGGTGCCTTCTGCGCCTGCACGCGCGGTCCGGCCGATGCGGTGGACGTAGTTTTCCGGCACGTTCGGCATGTCGAAGTTGTAGACGTGGCGGACGGTCGGAATGTCGATCCCGCGGGCGGCCACGTCGGTGGCGACCAGCACGTCAAGCTCACCGCCCCGAAACTCGGCCAGGGTGCGGTCGCGCTGGTTCTGGCTTTTGTTGCCGTGGATGGAGCCGACCTTGAAACCCCAGGTCGCCAGCAATTTCATCAGCTTTTCCGACCCGTGCTTGGTGCGGCCAAAGACCAGCGCCTGTTCGGTCGGGTGCTTTTTCAGGTATTCTTCAAGCAGGCGGGCCTTGTCGCCGTTCGGGATGTAGTGGACGCCCTGCACGATACGCTCAATCGGCTTGCCGGGCGGTGCCACCTGCACCTTGACCGGATCGCGCAGATAGGTGTCGGCGATTTCCGAGATATCCTTCGGCATGGTGGCCGAAAACAGCAGCGTCTGACGCTTGAGCGGGATGTGCTTGGCGATTTTGCGCAAGGAGTGGATGAAGCCCATGTCGAGCATGTGGTCAGCCTCGTCCAGCACCAGATAGGCGCATTGGTCAAGCTTCACATCGCCACGCTCCAGCAGGTCGATCAGGCGGCCTGGGGTGGCGACCAGCACGTCGGTGCCCTTGGACAAGGCCTGCGCCTGCTTGAACAGGGACGCGCCGCCGACAACCATCGTCACCTTGACAGCGGTGCCTTTGGTGAACACCTCAAAGTTGTCCTTGATCTGGCCGATCAGTTCGCGGGTCGGGGCCAGGATCAGGGCGCGCACGTTCTTTGGCCCCGGCGGGTGGCCTAGGTCCAGAAGGCGGTGCAGGATCGGCAGGCCGAAGGCAGCGGTCTTGCCGGTGCCGGTCTGGGCCAGACCCATCAGGTCACGGCCCTGCATGATGTGGGGGATGGCCTGCGCCTGAATCGGCGTTGGCGTTTTCAGCGTGGTCTTTTCCAGCGCCTTCAGAATGGCGGGCGAAAGGCCGAGGTCGGCAAACGTGGTCATGGGTCGGTTTCCATACGTCAAAGGGGCCTGAGACCCTCGCCCCGAAGCCATTGCCCCGTGACCGTGCCGCAAGCGGCGCCCCTGCGTGAATTTGGGAACCTTGATCCGGGGCTTTCTGTGCTCACGCGGCACGACCGTCGGACGGGGGGGACATGAGGCTTTCTGTGCCCGAAGTCAACCCTGCGCGGGATATCTGGCAGCTTTGGCTTGCAAGCCGGCCTTTCCTTGCTGGTCGCGCTCTATGCAAGGTCTGGCTGACCTGCTGGACGTTTTTGCCTTGCAGGCGTATGACGTCGCAGGGTCCGAACGCGCCCGGATGATCAGCACGGCCCTGCAAGCCATCTGCACGGGCCTTAGCCAGAAGTTATTTTTCACCAGAATACCGAGAAATCCCCCATGCCCAAGCTTCATCGTATTGCCGCCCTTTGTGTCCTGGTCGCCGCGACCGCGTGGATTGCCACGGGGGAATTCGCCTCGGTCGGCAGCGCGCAGGGCGAGACGGGTCATGAAAACCCCACCCCGGAACCCGTGGCCGACACCGGGCCCGTCCTGCGCACCGTTGCTGCGGTTGATCCGGTGTTCATCGATCATGCGCGCACCATCCGGCTGTCTGGCACCACCGCCGCCGACAAGCGCGTGGCTTTGGCTGCACGCGCCGATGGCGTGATCAACGCGCTGGGCCTGTCGAAGGGCGGCAGCGTCGAACAGGGCACGGTCGTCCTGACGCTGGAGGGCCCGGAAACCGTGGCGCAGGCCAAGATCGCTGAAATCACGCTTGCCCAGCGCGAGCGGGAGTTGGCGCTTGCCGAAAAGCTGTTTGCCGGGGGCAACACACCGGAAATCCAGCTGACCAATGCCCGGTCTGCGCGTGATGCCGCCGCTGCCGACCTTGCGCGTGCCACGGCGGCGGTTGACCGGCTGGAACTGAAAGCCCCGTTTTCCGGTATCGTCGACACGGTCGAGGTTGAGCTTGGTGAATGGGTCCAGACCGGGACGCCGGTGGCGACCATCCTGTCGCTGGACCCGATCCTGGTGAAGGCCGAGGTGAGCGAGTTGGACCTTGGCAGCATCGCGCCCGGGTCGAAGGCGGTGATCCGGCTGGTAAATGGCACGGAACTGGAAGGCACGGTCCGGCTGGTGGCGCGCGAAGCCTCGGCCCAGACGCGGACCTTTCCGGTGGAGATCGCGCTGCCAAACCTTGGCAACGCCCTGCCCTCGGGCATGACGGCCGAGGTGCTGCTGGCCGCCGCCCCAGCCCGTGCGGTGGTGGTGCCCCGGTCGGTCATCACGCTGGCGGAAACCGGCGCGCTGGGGGTCCGTGCCGTCGGGCCTGACAACATCGCCCAATTCGTTCCGGTCACCATCATTGACGACACCCCCGAAGGCCTGATCGTCACGGGTGTGCCGGAAGGCTTGCGCATCATCGTGGCGGGACAGGATCTGGTCCGCGACGGCGAGACGGTTACCGTTGTTCCGGCTGAGGGGCTGACGCCATGAAGCTTGTTGAAACCGCCATCGCCAATGCCCGGCTGACGCTGTCGATCCTGATCTTTCTGATGGTCGCCGGGGCGATGTCCTATGTCAGCATCCCCAAAGAGGCTGAACCGGATATCCAGATTCCCATCCTGTATGTCAGTCTGCACTATGACGGCATCTCACCGGAAGACAGCGAACGGCTGCTGCTGCGGCCGATGGAAACGGCGCTGAAGTCGATTACGGGCATCAAGAAGATGACCTCGACCGCCTATCAGGGCGGCGGCAACGTGCTGTTGGAGTTTCAGGCCGGGGCCGATCTGGCGACCGCGCTGGAAGATGTGCGCAACAAAGTGGCGCAGGCCCGGCCCGAATTGCCCGATGGTGCCGACGAGCCCACGGTGAACGAGGTCAACCTGTCGGAGTTCCCGATCCTGGTGATCACCCTGTCGGGCGAGGTGCCGGAACGCGTACTGGCCCAGGCGGGGCGTGAGCTGCGGGATCGCCTTGAAGACCTGCCCCCGGTGCTGAACGCCAACCTGCAGGGCGTGCGCGATGATCTGGTCGAGGTGGTGATCGACCCGGGCAAGCTGGCCAGCTACGGCTTGCGCCCCGACATCCTGATTGCGGGCTTTGCTGCCGGCAACCAGCTGGTGGCCGCCGGTGCGCTGGAAGGTGCCATGGGGCGTTATGCCATCAAGCTGCCGTCCTTGCTGGAAACGGCTGAGGATGTAGCCAACCTGCCCGTCATTTCCACCCCTACGGCCACCGTGCGGGTGCGCGACATCGCCTCGATCCTGCCCACGCTGAAAGAACCCGAGACGATCACGCGCCTTGACGGCCGCCCCGCCGTCGCGATCGAGGTGTCGAAACGATCCGGCGCAAACCTGATCGAAACGGTGGATCAGGTGAAAGCGATAGCCGAGGAGTTCAAGGCGCTTCTTCCCGAGGGCACCGAAGTCAGCTTCAGCCAGGACAAATCCAAGGACATTCGCCAACTGCTGTTCGACCTGCAGAATTCGGTTCTGACGGCGGTGATCCTGGTGTTCATCGTCATCCTTTATGCGCTGTCTGCGCGGGCCTCGATCCTGATTGGTCTGGCGATCCCGGCGTCGTTCCTGATGGGCATGCTGGCCCTGTCGCTGTGGGGCTTCACGATCAACATCGTTGTTCTGTTCTCGCTGATTCTGGCCGTGGGGATGCTGGTGGATGACGCGATCATCGTCACCGAATACGCGGAACGGCGCATGTCCGAGGGGATGGAAAAGCGCCTTGCCTTCGCGACCGCCTCGCACCGGATGGCGGGCCCGGTGATTGCCGCCACGATGACGCGGGTTGCGGCCTTTTCGCCGTTGCTGTTCTGGCCCGGCATTGTGGGCGAATTCATGAAGTTCCTGCCTATCACCCTGATCGTCACGCTGTCCGCGTCGATGGTTTATGCGTTGATCTTCGCGCCGACCCTTGGCGCGCTGATCGCCAAGCCGTTCAAGCATCCGCCCGAACCAAAGGACGGCGCCTATATGTGGGTCGTCGGCAAGGCCGTGCGCCATCCGGTCATCATGCTGTTTCTGGCAATTGGTATTCTGGTGTCTGTGCCTTTTGCCTATGGCAAGTTCGGCAAGGGGATGGAGTTCTTCCCGAATGTCGAACCGGAATTTGGTCTGCTGTACGTCAAGGCGCGGGGCAATCTGTCCATCGCCGAAAAGGATGCGCTTGTCGCCCAGGCTGAAAAGCGCATCCTTGGCTGGCCCGGCATCGCCACCGTCTACACGCGCACCGGCGGTGGGGGAGGGGCCGGCAACGAGGTGGCCCCGGACGTGATCGGCACGATCCAGTACGAATTCGTCGACTGGCGCGAACGCAAGGAGGCGAACGCCATCCTAGCCGATCTGCGCACCGCGATGATCGGCATCCCCGGCGTGGACATCGAGGTATCGGTCCCCGAGGCCGGGCCACCCACCGGCAAGGCGATCCAGATCCAGCTGTCGGCTGATGACCCGACCAACCTGAACGACGTTGCCCGCGCCGTGGCTGACCAACTGGCGTCCGTCCCCGATGTCATCGACATCTCCAACGGTCTGCCGCCGCCCGGTGTGGACTGGGAGCTTGATGTCGACCGTGCTGCCGCCTCACGCTATGGCATCGCGCCCAGTACGGTGGGGGCGATGGTCCAACTGGTGACCAGCGGGTTGAAACTGTCGGATTTCCGGCCTGCGGGGTCGGATGATGCGGTCGATATCGTGCTGCGCCTGCCAGAAGATCAGCGCACCATTGCCGCCCTTGACCAGTTGCGCATCCAGACGGCGGAAGGGTCGGTGCCGATTTCCAACTTCGTGACAAGGACGGCGGCCCCGACGACCGGCACTTTGACCCGGCTGGACAGCGCCCGCACCGTGACCGTGCAGGCCGGGGTGCGCGAAGGCGTACAGGCTGATGCCGTTCGCGCCGCCGTGACGGAAGCGCTGGAAGCGGCCAACCTTGACGAAGCCGGCGTTCGCTGGAAACTGGCCGGCGAAGATGAAGAACAGGCCGAGGCGATGGCCTTCCTTGCCAAGGCCTTTGGCGCGGCGATCTTCCTGATCTTCGTGGTGCTTCTGGCGCAGTTCAACAGCTTTGTATCGGTCGGTCTGGTGCTGTCGGCGGTGGTCATGTCCACCATCGGCGTGCTTTTGGGCCTGATAATCATGGGCCAGCCGTTCAGCGTGGTCATGACAGGCATTGGCATCATCGCGCTGGCCGGGGTCGTGGTGAACAACAACATTGTGCTGATCGACACCTTCGACACCCTGCGCCGTGAGGGCAAGCCCAAGATCGAGGCGATCCTGCAGACCTGCCGCGAACGCGCGCGCCCCGTGGTGCTGACGGCGCTGACGGCGATCCTGGGCGTCTTGCCCATCGCCTTCGGCCTGAACCTTGAGCTTCTGAACCATGAGGTGACCATCGGCGCACCCTCCACCCAGTGGTGGATCGCGCTGTCATCGGCCATCGTCTATGGCCTGGCCTTCGCGACCTGCCTGACGCTGGTTGTCATCCCGTCGATGCTGATGCTGGTGACGCGGTCCGACAACCCCAAGCCCTGGTTCTGGCAACGCGCCAAACGCCGTTCCTGGCGAGAGGCGAACCGGGCAACGCCTGGGCGGATGCAGGCGGCCGAGTGAGGCTATAGTTGAAGAGACGTGCGTAGTAATATGGCTTCGAGTAAAATGCTGTCCGCGTCGTTGATGGCAAAAGCTATGGCTTCGTCGGTGATCTGATCGCCAAGGGTGTATAGCCATTGCTTCCTTCGGTTTATCCGACGCTGAAACTATTGCTCAGCGGCTAGGGCGCTCGCTTCTGCATCCCAGTGGATTGCCGCATGCGCAGCGAAGTTCCGGTTCTCGATGCCAAGCTTGATACGTTCTGTGAGGCTTTGAAGCCTGGCAGACAGCGTTGGATCACATCTCCCAGCACATGCCTCCAGCGCCTTTTTCAACGTCCAGGCTTTTCGTTTCATCGTCAGGAAACGCTCCACCTCAACAGCATTTTCAGGGTCAAAGCCTTCCAGAAGCTGGACGATATGCTAGGTGGCTAAGTCAAAGTGCGCGCACGTCTGCATGTAGATTGCACGTGCCAGCAGGTAGCGTTCCGGAATCATTCTTTGAATGAGAGTCATTTTTCAGCCGCCTTTAGACACGACACCAAATGAAAAAGCCCCGCACGAGGCGAGGCTGTTTTCATTGTTTTCTCTTTGGTGGAGCCAGGGAGGATCGAACTCCCGACCTCTTGAATGCCATTCAAGCGCTCTCCCATCTGAGCTATGACCCCACCGGAGAAACCGCGCCGTTGCCGTCGCGATGCCGGGTGTTTAGGGGAGGTCGCCGGGGGGTGCAAGGGGATTTTTCATGGCCCTCACGCCTCCCGACGGATGGGTCAGACCTCTTCCTCGTCGCCGGCAACATCGGCCAGATCGTCAAGGCTGACGTTGTCGTCGGCGTCTTCTTCCAGAAGATCATCGTCAAGCTCGGTGTCGTCAGCGACCGCGGCTTCAAGGAGATCGTCTTCGGCCTCAAGATCTTCGACCAGAACGTCATCGTCCTTCTCGGGCACAGCGCGCGAAATGACAGAGGCGGCCATCTTGCGACGGACGGATTCGATATCCACGACCTCGCCCGTGTAGGGGCTGACGATCGGGCTGCGGTTCAGGTCGTAAAAGCGCTTGCCGGTCGTCGGGCAGATACGCTTCGTGCCCCATTCTGCTTTGGGCATGGTAATCCCTTCGGGTGGTGGATAACGGGAAAATGGTCGCTTGCCACAGGCGGGGGCGACTGTCAAAGGCTTTCGTGCAGCGCCAGAGGTGGCTATCCTGCGGGACACGTTCAAGGGGTTTCCCATGCCGGTTCTTCCTGGCCCGCCACCGGTCGAAGTGCATGTCAAACGCGTGGCGCGCGCGCGGAGGTTTTCGCTGCGGGTTTCGCGGCTGGATGGCAAGGTTACCCTCTCGATGCCCGCCCGCGCACGTGAGGGGGAGGCGATGGCGTTCTTGCGCGGCCATGAAGGCTGGCTGCGCGAAACGCTGGAGGCGATGCCAGATTCTGCCGCGCGCAGGGTTGGTCTTGGGTCGGTGATCCCGGTCGAAGGGCGCGATCTGACGCTGGCCCAGGGGACCGGCCGCGCCCTGCGGGTGGAAGGCGACCAGCTTCTGGTGCCGGGCGACCCGGCCAGCGCCGGGCCACGGGTGGCCGCATGGCTGAAGGCGTTGGCGCGTGACCGGCTGGCAAAGGCGTCCACCCATTATGCCGGGCTCGTCGGGCGCAGCTATGCGACATTGGCCTTGCGCGATACCCGGTCACGCTGGGGGTCCTGCTCACCCGATCGGCGGCTGATGTACTCGTGGCGGCTGATCATGGCGCCGCCTTCGGTGCTGGACTACGTGGCGGCCCATGAGGTGGCGCATCTGGTGGAGATGAACCACTCCGCCGCCTATTGGGCTGTGGTCAGCGGCATCTATCCCGGCTGGGAGCGGGAGCGCGCCTGGCTGCACAGCCACGGACAGGCTCTGCACCGCTTGCGCTTTCAGGATTGACCCTGCAGCCCTATTGACCATGGCGCAGCCGGGGTGTTTGCCTTGCGTGCATGCTGATCCCGCGCCCCCCCGACCCCAACGCCGCCGCGCATGAGCGGGTCTACCGGACGCTGCGCCAGCAGGTCATGCATGGCGAGATGGACCCCGGCCAGTCGCTGACCCTGCGGGGCCTTGGCAAGACGTTTGGTGTGTCGATGACCCCCGCGCGTGAGGCTGTGCGTCGGCTGGTGGCGGAAGGGGCGCTGACGCTGTCGTCGTCGGGCCGCATATCCACGCCCGAACTGACGCCCGAGCGGATTGAGGAACTGGCCGCGATCCGCGCCCTGCTGGAGCCGGAGATGGCGGCGCGGGCGTTGCCCCGCGCCCATTTTGCGCTGATTGAGCGGCTGGCGGCCATCAACGCCCTGAACGGCGAGGCGGCGGTAAAGGGGGACGCGGTCGCCTATGTCCGCACGAACCTGGAGTTTCACCGCACGCTGTATCTGCGCGCCCAGACCCCGGCGATGCTGGCGCTGTGCGAGACGGTCTGGCTGCAACTTGGGCCAACGATGCGGGTGCTTTATGCTCGGGTCAAACGGCGTGAACCGCCGCAGCACCACCGGGTGATCCTTGCCGCGCTGAAGGCGGGGGATGAGCCGGGGCTGCGGCTGGCGGTGCGGACAGATGTCACGCAAGGGCTGCGCCATCTGGCGGGGTAGTGTCCACCGTGGACAGACGCGATGGTGTCGGAAGAGCAATGGGATGGGTTTGGGCGTTAGAGGTTCGTTAGGATTGGCAGGGCGTCATGTGGGGAACAGAAACCGCACGCCACCCAGTCTCTTGGCGGTCAGGTGCCTTGTTTGCTGGTAAGTGTCGGCCAAGTCGATGGGCTGAGACCCGAGCAATGCGTGGATCAGCTCAAACCGGCCTTCGTTGTCCCAGGCCCCCAAACCAAGCCGCTCAATGCAAGCGGCACCTTTGCGGAGCGCCATGAACTGGAAGACGCGTTGTTCCGGTGACTGAAACCGGTGACCGTTCTGAAGATCAAGGCGCGGAACCACCTCCGGGGCGAGCCATTCTGATCTTGGAAAGTGCTTGGAAACCTCCTTGTCCCAATCAACCATAAGGCACGTCGCAGCGATAAGGTCGAATAGGGTTGGTTCCCCGGCATGCCGCCTCACTTGCAACGGCTTGTCCGGTGTCCAGGCATTGAGGAAACCGTGCGCGCCAGAAGTCATCCAGACATCAACGTTCGCTACCGCGCGCATGATGCCGAGGCGCGCCAGGATGTCTGGTGGAATGCCTAGCCTGTTCTCATTGAAATGCTGATAAACCGCATGGCAGTTCGCCGTCGCGACGCATCGACCGTAGACTATGAATGCCAGCGCCTCAGCGAGATCAAGGTAGAGTTGTTCAAGGTCTGAACCACCGGACATGACCCACAATACCGCAAAGATCCCACACGTCCACGAACAAGGCCAAAGCACGGTCTGCTTTGGGGCAGGCCTTAAGGCGGCAAGCCCGATCTCGACATGGTGCATCCTTGCACAGCCACCCGCCAGATTTGCGCCTTGGCGCGCGGCGCAGTTGGCCCCATCTTCACTTCAACCGAATTGAAGTTGGAGACGTCCCATGTCCATCCGCCCCGTGATCGAGACCCGCCGCGCCCAGCCGCATCTGGAGGGGGCCGGCGTCCATCTGCACCGCGCTTTTGGCGGCGCTGACCCGCTGGCCGAAGACCCGTTCCTGTTGTTTGACGATTTCCGGGGCGACCGACCGCGCGACTATCAGGCGGGGTTCCCGTGGCACCCGCACCGGGGGATCGAGACGATCACCTATGTCCTTGCGGGCACGGTGGAGCACGGCGACAGCCTGGGGAACCGGGGTATCCTTGGGCCGGGGTCGCTGCAACTCATGACCGCGGGCCGCGGCATCCTGCATCAAGAGATGCCGAAGGGCGACGCCATGGGGCGGATGCATGGGTTCCAGCTGTGGGGCAACCTGCCAAAGGCGCTCAAGATGACCGCGCCGCGCTATCAGGATATTGCGGGCAGCGAGTTGCCGGAACGGTTCGAGGATGACGGCACCAGCATCCGCGTCGTGATCGGCGATTATCGTGGCGTGAAAAGCCCGGTGGAGGGGATTGCGGCGGACCCGCAATACCTTGACGTCTTCGTGCCAGCCGGCAAACGCAAGACCTTCCAGATCGACACGCGTCGCCGGGCCTTTGCCTATGTCTTTGACGGTGCGGCCAGCTTCCGCGATGCAGCGCGGCCGCAAGGGGTGCTGCTGGAGAAGGAAGTGGCTGGGCAAGAGGTCAACATCCGTGACTTGTCCGGCAACCGGACGCTGGTGCGGTTCGGCGCGGGCGATGAGGTGACGGTGACTGCGGGGCCGGACGGTGTGCGGTTCCTGCTGATCTCGGGCGCGCCGATCGAAGAGCCGGTCGCCTGGGCCGGGCCGATCGTGATGAATACCGAAGCGGAACTGCGGCAGGCTTTTGCCGAGTTGCGCAACGGCACCTTCATCAAGCCCGCGCACTAAGACGACAGTGCCAGCCCAACAGCGCGATTGACGCAACCCCTGCGACGCGGCACTAAGTGCCGCGTCGCTTTTCTTTGCGCGGGCGCCGGGCAGTCAGGGGTTGGTGGATGTATCTAAGACCAAAGGGCACGCGCTATGTGAACTTCCTGACCGGGTTGCACAACACGATGCTGTTCGACTGGTATCTGGAAATCGGCTGTCGGAGCGGCGCGTCCTTTGCCCCGGTGCGCAGCAAGACCATCGCGGTAGACCCGTTCTTTCGCGCCGAGATCAACGTCATCGGCCAGAAGCCCGCGCTGCACGTCTTTCAGGCCACCAGCGATGATTTCTTTGCTGGCGGATTTCTGGCGAAGAACGACATCCGGCTGGGGGCCAGTTTTCTGGACGGGATGCACCTATTCGAGTACCTCCTGCGCGATTTCATCGGCACCGAGGCGGCGAGTGACCCCAAGGGCGTGATCATGATGCATGATCTGGTGCCGCATAACCTGGCTATGACAACGCGGAACCTGAAGGGCATCAGTGGGGCGTGGACGGGCGATGTGTGGAAGCTGCTGCCGATCCTGCAGCGCTGGCGGCCGGACCTGACGCTGACGATGCTGAACCTGCGCCCGACCGGGGTCTTGTGCGCATCGAACCTGTCACCGAGCAACCGGGTGCTGCAGGACAATTATGACGCGATTGTCGCGGAGTTCACGGCCCCGGATCTTGAGACCTACGGAGTCGAGAAATACTTCGCCAGTTTCGAATACACCGACGCCGTGGCGATGATGGAGGCGGGGTTTCCGATGTTCCAGCCGGTTGCACTTGACCCCGCCACCGCATTTGTTCCCCGCAAGCTGAGCACCTGAGCCTGGCCCCGTGCGGGACCGGTGGCGCGGTCAGGCGTGGATCGCGCCGTCACCGCAGGCAAGGGCGGCCTCGCGCACTGCTTCCGACCAGGTTGGGTGCGCGTGGCAGGTCAGGGCAAGGTCTTGCGCCGAGGCCCCAAACTCCATCGCTACGCAGACCTCGTGGATCAGATCGCCTGCGTGCGGGCCAATGATATGCGCGCCAAGGATGCGGTCAGTGGCGGCGTCGACCAGAATCTTGACGAAGCCTTCGGCCTGGAACACCGCCTTGGCCCGGGCGTTGCCCATGAAGGGGAACTTGCCCGCCTTGTAGGTGCGGCCTTCGGCTTTCAGTTGCTCTTCCGTCTGGCCCACATTCGCCACTTCGGGCGTGGTATAGATCACGCCGGGGATGACGCCGTAGTTCACATGGCCATGCTTGCCGGCCATGATCTCGGCCAGGGCCATGCCTTCATCCTCGGCCTTGTGGGCAAGCATCGGTCCGGCGATGGCGTCACCGATGGCGTAAAGGCCCGGCATGCTGGTCTGGAAGTGATCGTCGGTCTTGACGGTGCCACGCGGGCCCATCTCGACCCCCAGCGCCTCAAGCCCCAGACCCGTCGTGTAAGGCTTGCGGCCGGTGGCGACGAGGACGGTGTCGGCGGTGAGGGTCGCCTCACTGTCGTCCTTCTTCAGCTTCCAGGTGACCGTCGCGCCCTTCTTGGCCTTGGTCACCGATTGGACGGCAGCGCCAAGGATGAATTTCAGCCCCTGTTTCGTCAGGATGCGCTGGAAGGTCTTGGCAACTTCGGCGTCAAGCCCCGGGGTGATGGCGTCAAGGTATTCGACGACCGTAACTTCGGTGCCCAGCCGGGCGTACACCGACCCCAATTCAAGGCCAATGACGCCTGCGCCGATCACGACCATTGTCTTGGGGATCTTGCCCAGCGTCAGCGCACCGGTGGAGCTGACCACCGTTTCTTCATCCACCGTCACGCCGGGAAGGGAGGACACTTCAGACCCGGTCGCAATCACGATGTGCCGGGCGGAGTGGACATCATCACCAACCTTGACCTGACCGGCGGCGGGGACCTGCGCCCAGCCCTTGATCCAGGTGATCTTGTTCTTCTTGAACAGAAATTCGATCCCTTTGGTGTTCTGGCTGACGACATCCTGTTTGTAGGCCTGCATCCTGAGCCAATCGACCTTTGGCGTGGCTCCCATCAGGCCCATTTTTTCAAAGTTCTCATGGGTTTCGTGCAGCATATGTGTGGCGTGCAGCATGGCCTTGGAGGGTATGCACCCGACGTTAAGACAGGTGCCTCCAAGCGTGTCACGGCCTTCGACGACGGCCACCTTGAGCCCCAGTTGCGCCGCGCGGATGGCGCAAACATAGCCCCCGGGGCCTGCGCCGATGATGATGGTGTCGAAGTCAGCCATGGATCAGGTCCTTTGGTCGGGCGGAGAAGCGGGGGTTTCACACCCCCGCACCCCCGTGGGATATTTGGAGAAGAGAAAGCCTACAAGAGTGAGGCTGCCAGCATTGTGACGGTAGCAAGGAACCCTACCGCCCAGATCGCCGAACGCCAAGGGCGCCAGCCGAAGGCATAGGCGGGGATGTAGACGATGCGGGCGGCAAGGTAGGCCCAGGCGGCGTATTGGGTGATGGGGCTGGACTGCTGGCCAAGGGTGACCACCACAACGGCGAGGGTGAAAAGGATCAGCCCTTCGAAATGGTTGTTCATCGCGCGTTGCAGGCGCCCTGTGAGGGGCGACATCGCCTTGGAAGGTGGCCGGTCGCGCGCACTGGACGTGTAGCCGGGGCCAAGCTCCAGATTCGCGGGCACTGCGAACAGGATGAACTGCGCAGCTTGCAGCAGTCCCGCAAGGGCGAGGGCGGTCAATTCGGGGGACATCATGGGTCAGATCTTTCGTCGCTTGGGGCTTTGGTCCAGCGCCGGATGGTGCCGGGCACCAGAAGGCGTTGACGGGTGGCGTGGAACCAGGTGAGGCACTCCCCTTCCGCCGCGGCGACGCCGGGCAGGGCGCGCAGGCGGGCCATTTCGGCCGCGACCTCATCCCAGCGGCGCAGGATCGTGCGGTCTTGCCGGTCATTGCGGTTGGTGCGGCGGTGCCAGGCGGAGTTCAGATGGTACTTGCCGAAGGGCACTCCCGTGCCAAAGCCGCGGTCATTCTTCATCAGGAACACATCGGTCGACCGGGTGGCATAGTGGTTGACCACGGCCCCGCCGCGCATCGCTATGTCCACCGGCCTGTAGCGCGCACGGGGCGGGCCGAGGAGGGTGGCGGGGGACAACGCCTCACCCGCCGCGTTCACTGCCTTTGGGGCTTCGACCTTGGGGTCGGTTGGCATGTGTTCCGAGGCATGGTGGAAGGCCGACAGACGGAAGATCGACTTGAACTTGACCAACTGAGCGTCCATCGCCGCCTCACATCCGGTGAAGGCGGGCAGGGTTTCGCCGGGCCATGCGCCCTGGCCGTTGTCGCCGAAATTCAGCCAGGGCAGGGCTATGGCATGGGCGTCGCCCGCCCGGGTGACAAGGTCCTGCACGGGGGCTGCACCGGGGGCAATGTTCAGAAACTCATCACTGTCGAGGTGCGCCAGCCAGTCCACCGGGCCGCCCTGCAGCCGCGCCATAACCCGGCGGATGCCTTCGTCCTGCGGGGACTGGTCGCGGCCAAGCGGGTTGGGCAGATGCTGCACCGCGCCATCGGCGGCCAGCGCATCAAGGAGCCGGTCGGTGCCATCCGTGCAATCATTGGTGCAGATCAGGATCGGACCAAAGCCGATGACGCGGTGATAGGCCAGCCATTCGACGATATGGATGCCCTCGTTGCGCATGCAGGACATCAGGGCCACGGCTTCCGTCATTCGAAGACCCGTGGCAATTGCACTTCAAGGATGGTGAAGCGCAGTTGGGCGTAGGTGGTCTGCCAGTCGGGGGTGGCGTCGCAAAGCTGCTTGACCTCAGACCAGGGCGTTTCAGCTGTGGGCAGCAGGTTTTCCAGCCTTGCCGCTTCGGTAAAGGCGGCAATCGCGTCAGCCGGGACGGCGTTGGTCGTCAAGGTGGCGGTGGCCGCCGCAACATCGCGGGCCCAGCCCTGCAGGACAAGCGGGTGCGCGACGCCATCGAGGGCGGAGCAGGTCAAGAACACGCGCTGTTCGCCAAGCGCCTGGGTGAGAAGGATATCCGCGCCGGGGGTGCCGGTGGGGATGATCTGGGCTTGGGCCGTGAGGGGGAGGAGCATGGCGAGGAGGGCGGCACTGAAACGCATCCTGCGGGCGGGGGGTGTCGCGTCCCGGGCCTGACCGGGGACCCCGTAGGTTCGCGTCGCGCCGTCAGGCCACGGCGCGGGGCTGGGTTGTGTGAACGGGCGGCCCCCCACCCCCACCCCTTCCCCACAAGGGGGAGGGGAGGCGCTTTTCGCGGCGGTGGGGGTGGGTTGGGTCATGCGGTTTCCAGGAACTGCGCCTGGAGGCTGTGGCCGAGGGCGGTCTGGCTGTCGAGCCAGGCCGCCGCGCTCTTGCGGTTGGCGACTTCGAAGAGGACAAGGACCGCGTTGCCCTCGCCCTTCCAGATTTGCAGGGGGGTGAGGCTGGCGGCGGCGATGTTTTCGCCTTCCGCGTCGAAGGCGGCTTTCCAGGCGGCGTAGTCGGGGGCGGAGGTCTGGATCAGGAGTTGGGTCATTTTGGGGTTCTCTTTGCGGGCGGGGTGCCCCCCACCCCCATCCCCTCCCCACGAGGGGGAGGGGAGGCGCTTGTCGCGGCGGTGGGGGTGGGGTGGGGCATGTGGGGGTCCGGGGTGAGGGCGCTGAGCCTAAGGGGTCCGCGTCATTTTGGAGTCGAGACCTTCTTGGTGCGGTTTCCAGTTTTTGGGTCAACCACCAAGCTTGTTAGGAAGACGCCGCCGACGAATGCAGTTGGAGGCATCGCGGAGAAGCGGTTGAGCAGTTCTTCAGTCATGAACGCGCCAAAATAGTCTAAACGTGCAAAGCATCTTTGATGCGGCTCGACTGACGATTCGCCTAACACATTGATGATCTGCATTTTCTCCGCAAGCCTCTGAACTTCTGGATCAGTAAAGTCAGTCTTCCAAGAATGCGCGATTTTGTTTCGTGCGTCGGCGAAGAGCTTGAGCGCAGCCAACTCATGGTCGCCAATGAGAGCTAAAGCGTGTGAATACTTGGCAAGAACAGTCAGGCCAAGGACACGCTTTTCACCGAAAAGCTCATCAGACGACTTGTTCCTCGACAGTCTCCGAAGGATCGCACCGCGAAGAAGGTCTTCTAGAAGCCCTGCTTCAAGGAGAATCCTCCCACGTGGTGTTTCCCCGTTCAGACGCGCGAGGAATCCCGCCACGTCAACCGACGTCTCCGCTTTCCTGACTTGACTGGCCAACACTCACAAATCCATCAACAGCCTTCTCGGATCCTCCAGCGCCTCTTTCACTCGCACCAGGAACGTCACCGCCCCTTTGCCATCCACCACGCGGTGGTCATAAGACAAAGCCAGATACATCATCGGGCGGATCACGATCTGGCCGCCGACGACAACCGGGCGGTCCTGGATCTTGTGCATGCCAAGGATGCCGGATTGCGGGGGGTTCAGGATGGGGGAGGACATCAGGCTGCCGTAGACGCCGCCGTTACTGATGGTGAAGCTGCCACCCTGCATTTCGGCCATCGACAGTTTGCCGTCGCGGGCGCGGAGGCCGAGTTCGGCGATCTTCTTCTCGATCTGCGCGAAGCCCATCTGGTCGGCGTCGCGGACCACGGGGACGACGAGGCCGTTCGGGGTGCCGACGGCCACGCCCATGTGGACGTAGTTCTTGTAGACCACATCGCCGCCGTCAATCTCGGCGTTGACCTCGGGGACTTCTTTCAGCGCGTGGCAGCAGGCCTTCACAAAGAAGGACATGAAGCCAAGCTTCACGCCGTGCTTCTTCTCGAACACGTCCTTGTATTCGTTGCGCAGGCCCATGACGCCGGACATGTCGGCTTCGTTGTAGGTGGTCAGCATGGCGGCGGTGTTCTGGGCGTCTTTCAGGCGGCGGGCGATGGTGGCGCGGAGGCGGGTCATCTTCACCCGCTCTTCCCGGGCAGCGTCGTCGGCGGGGACGGGGGCGCGGGGGACGGAAGCCGGGGTGGGCGCGGGGGTCGGGGTGGCCGGGGCGGGCGCAGGGGCAGCGGCCACGGCCTTGGCCACGTCTTCCTTCATCACCCGACCGTCCTTGCCGGAGCCCTGAACCTGGTCGCGGTTGAGGCCAGCCTCGGCCATCGCCTTCTTGGCGGAGGGGGCGTCTTCGACGTCCTTGCGTTCGACCATCTGCTCTGGCCCGTCGCCGGGAGAGCCGACCTTGGCAGCTTCCTTGATCTCGGGCTGGGTGGTCGCGGGCTTCTGTTCGGTCGGGGCGGCGGCAGTGGCGCCTTCGGTCACGATCGCAAGGCGCGCGTTGGCGGCGACGGTGGTGCCTTCGGGGGCGATGATCTCGGTCAACACGCCGGTCACCGGGGAGGGCACCTCGACCGAGACCTTGTCGGTCTCAAGCTCGCACAGCATTTCGTCCTGCTTCACCGCGTCGCCGGGCTTCTTGAACCAGGTCGATACGGTGGCTTCGGACACGGATTCGCCGAGGGCGGGCACCATCACGTCAGTCATTGTCTGTCTCCGGTCTTAGCGTGCTTCAAAGGCCGAGGGCCTGGGCGACGAGGGTTTGCTGTTCATGTTTGTGGCGCGAGGCGAGGCC
>JANPJU010000030.1:0-8891 GCA_031425675.1 Paracoccaceae bacterium
GAGCCGTGGCTGCACTTCACATCATCGGCGTAGATCTCAAGCTCGGGCTTGGCGAGGAACTGGCTGTCCCCGTCCAGAAGCAGGCTTTGGCTGATCTGATAGCCATCGGTCTTCTGCGCGGCGGGCTTGACCAGGATCTTGCCCTGAAACACGCCGGTGGCCCCGTTCATCAGCACCTTCTTGAAGACCTGACGGCTTTCACATTCGGGCGCGGCGTGGGTGACAAAGACGGTGTCGTCGTGGTGGAAATCACCGTCGCCCACCGCAGCCCCCGCCAGATGCGCGCTGGCGTTGGAGCCGACCAGTTCGATCACCGCCTCATTCCGCGTCAGGCGGCCATTCGCTGTCAGGGTGAACGACTTGAACAGCGCCCGCGCCTGAACCTGCGCGAAAAGATGCGTGGCGGCACGGCGGTCATGGTCGCGGCCCTGTACCCGGATGTGGTGGAACGTAGCGCCTTCGCCCGCGTCCACTTCCAGTACCTTGGTCAGTCGGGCAGCCCCCGGCCCGCTTTCCAGAAGGGTCAGATTTGCGCCCGGCTCCAGCTTCACGCAATGGTGGAGGATTGCGTCGGACGTGTCCGACATATGGTGATAGATCAAAGCGATTGGTCGCGTGGCCTGTCCGGTGACCCGGATCAGAACGCCATCGGTGGCATAGGCGGAAGCCAGCGCCGCGAAGGGCCGTGCGACCGGAGTTTGGCCTCGTGTCTCAAGCACGCCAAACGTGCCTTGCGCCCAGTGGATGTCAGACTGTCCTGCGATGGCCAGACGCTCAACCTCAACCCCGGCAAGGGTCAGGTCGTCCGAAGCTGCGGGATCAAAGACCCCGTCGGTAAACACGATCTTCAGCCGGTCGATGCCGTCAAACACCGGAGCCTCATCGCCCGCGTCAAACCGGGCAGCAAGCGGGGCGTCCGGCGCGTTCAGGCTGGCTGGATCCGTGTAGCGCCAGTATTCGTCGCGCCGCACTGGCAAGCCCATGGCCCCCAGACGCGACCGCGCCTCAGCCTGCGCGGCCGCAAGCCAGCCAGACGTGGCACCAGATGGCAGCCCCGCCAGTCGCACCGCAAGCGCGTCATCCTTCAGTTTGGCCAGCGCCATCAGACCACCTCGGCCAGAATGTCAGCGTAACCGTTGGCCTCAACCTCCAGCGCCAGTTCAGGGCCGCCGGTGCGGATGATCTGGCCTGCCGCCATGATATGCACCACATCCGGTTTGATATGGTCCAGAAGGCGCTGGTAGTGCGTGATGACAAGGAACGACCGCCCGGCATCCCGCAGGGCGTTCACTCCATCGGCGACCAGCTTCATCGCATCGACGTCAAGCCCGCTGTCCGTTTCGTCAAGAATGCACATACGCGGTTCCAGCATCGCCATCTGCAGGATTTCGTTGCGCTTTTTCTCCCCGCCCGAAAAGCCCACGTTGACCGGACGCTTCAGCATGTCGGCGTCGATCTTCAGGGTCCTGGCCTTTTCCCGCACCAGTTTCAGGAATTCGGCCGCGCTGAGTTCCGGCTCACCGCGCGACTTTTTCTGCGCGTTCACCGCGGTGCGCAGGAACGTCATGTTGCCGACACCGGGGATTTCCACCGGATACTGGAAGGCCAGGAACAACCCTGCCGCCGCCCGCACCTCAGGCTCCATCTCCAGCAGTTCCGCGCCTTCCAGCGTGGCCGACCCGTCGGTGACGGTATAGCCGTCACGCCCCGCCAGCACGTAAGACAGCGTCGATTTGCCAGACCCGTTCGGCCCCATGATGGCGTGCACTTCGCCGGGACCGATCGACAGGTTGACCCCCCGCAGGATCACCTTGTCCTCGTCCTCAAGTTTGACGTGCAGGTTCTTGATCTCAAGCATGTTTTCGTTCCTAAGTTTGGGACTGTCCGGGGTCAGCGGGCGTCGGCGAACCAGCCGAAGACTTCGGTCAGCATGTCAGGCGGGATCGGGCCGGGCGTCACGGTGAACCGCGCCATCCGCCCGATGGTTTCGTCAATCCGGGCCAGTTTTTCGACCGCGTGGTAATACCGGCGGCCCACATAGTCGTCAAACAGTACGGTCGTAGGCTGCTTTGCGCGCAGCATCACCGCAGCGAGGCACGCTGCCCGAAACCGCCCATCGATCAGGACCAAGTCGGGCATCCCAATGTCAGGCCGGTCCCAGACGGACAACGGATAGCGATGATAGCGGGCCGAGCCTTGGTGGTTCACCGGCTTGCCCCATTCCTTGGTCTCGCCGATGTCCACATAGTGCAGTGCCGCATTGGCCGAGACGTCTGTTAAAGACGCCGTCAGCCGTTCCGCCCAGGCCTTGTCACTTTCAACACTGATCACGCGCGCGCCAAGTCTTGCGGCCAAGGCGGTGGACCCGCCACTGCCATACTCCAAAATTACGCCGGCGGATGCCGCGACCGAAGTATAGTGACGGGTGACAAGCTCCGCCACATCGACGGGAAAGGTCAGCCCAAATTGAGGCTGGTCTTCCGGCATCTCATTATCCGCTGTAACATTCATGCTAACGTTCGCCCCCGCCAAAGCCAGCATGCAACAGGTGTGAAGCGCGCTGCAAAACCGAGCATCCGAACGGCAAAAGAGGCAAAGGTAAGCGCGATCTCTTCCTTCATGGCTTGGGTGCGACCAGATAGTTTGTGTTCACGCGGTAACGCTTGAAAGTCTCAAGCACATGATAGCCGGCGTCGCCCAGCCAACCCTCAAACCGGGCTGCATTTGCATTGTCCACTTCGACGAACATCTTCGGGCGATGCTGGGAAAGCAGGCCACTCAACCCGGAAAGTACTTCGATTTCCATGCCTTCAACGTCGATCTTGATAAAGTCGAACCGCTGGCCGGCCAGCAGACTGTCAGCGCGTTCCAGTCGAATATTGCCGTCGCCCGGCACGACACGACCAGCACCAAGGTTGCTGTCGTTGTACTTCATCGCCACGTTCGCCTGAGGCTTGTCCGACAGCCCGATGCCGAGATAGCTGCCGTCAACGACGCGTGTGAGGCCATTTAGCCAGACATTGCTTTCAAGAACGACAATCGCAGGCGGATTGGGTTCAATGCAGACGATGCGCGAGGCGTGCAGAAACTTTCCGACGTAAAGCGTGTGGTTCCCGATATTCGCGCCAATATCCAGAAAGCTGCCGCCAAGCGGGAAATGACGTGCGATGATCGCCAGTTCTTCCGGCTCATAAAAGCTACCTTGCAAATGGTGCTTCTGGATGACGTCACGGGGGTTGTTTATCGTGAAGAAGACAGGTTCCCGAAGCACCGTGGTCCGCACCACGTGACCAAGCGGCGAGATGAACATCCCGCCCCGATGGCGACCACTTTGAACCTGGGCGGGAGGTTTCACCCCACGCTCCCTTCCAGGCTGATGGCCACCAGGCTTTGCGCCTCCATGGCAAACTCCATCGGCAGGGCTTGCAGCACCTCCTTGCAGAACCCGTTGACCACCAGCGCCACGGCCTCTTCCTCATCCATCCCGCGTGAGCGGCAGTAGAACAGCTGGTCATCATCGACCTTCGACGTCGTCGCCTCATGCTCCACGCGGCTGGAGTTGTTGCGCACTTCGATATACGGCACCGTATGCGCGCCGCATTTGTCGCCAATCAGCAAACTGTCGCACTGGGTGTAGTTGCGGCTGTCCTTTGCCTTGGGGTGCATGCTGACCAACCCCCGGTAGGTGTTCTGCGCCCGGCCAGCTGAGATGCCCTTAGACACGATCCGCGACTTCGTGCGCTTGCCAAGGTGGATCATCTTGGTGCCGGTATCGGCCTGCTGGGCGTTGTTGGCGATGGCGATGGAGTAGAACTCACCCTGTGAATCATCGCCACGCAGGATGCAGGACGGATACTTCCAGGTGATCGCCGAGCCGGTTTCCACCTGCGTCCACATCACCTTGGCCCGGTCGCCCCGGCAATCGGCGCGTTTGGTCACGAAGTTGTAGATGCCGCCCCGGCCTTCCTCATCGCCCGGATACCAGTTCTGGACGGTGGAATACTTGATCTCGGCATCCTTCAGGATCACCAGTTCGACCACCGCCGCGTGCAGCTGGTGGGTGTCGCGCTTGGGCGCGGTGCAGCCCTCCAGATAGCTGACGTAGGACCCTTCATCCGCGATGATCAGGGTGCGTTCGAACTGGCCGGTGTTTTCGGCGTTGATGCGAAAATAGGTCGAAAGCTCCATCGGGCAGCGGACGCCCTTGGGGATGTAGACGAACGATCCGTCACTGAAGACGGCCGCGTTGAGCGTGGCGAAGAAGTTGTCCGACTGCGGCACGACGGTGCCCAGGTACTGCTTCACCAGATCAGGATGCTCGCGCACAGCCTCAGAGATGGAACAGAAGATCACCCCCGCCTTGGCCAGTTCCGCCTTGAACGTGGTCCCGAGCGAGACGCTGTCAAACACCGCATCCACGGCCACCCGGCGAGGCTCAGGTTCCCCTTCAACCCCGGCCAGAAGCATTTGTTCCTTCAAGGGAATTCCCAGCTTGGCATAGGTCGCCAGCAACTTCGGGTCCACTTCGTCCAGCGACTTCGGCTTGACCGCCATGCTTTTCGGTTTGGCGTAGTAGTACTGATCCTGATAGTCGATCTTGGGATAGCTCACCATCGCCCAGGTCGGCTCTTCCAGCTTGACCCAGCGGCGGTAGGCCGTCAGGCGCCACTCCAGCATCCATTCCGGTTCTTCGTTCTTCGAGGAGATCAGCCGCACGATATCTTCGGACAGGCCCTTGGGGGCATAGTCCATCTCGATTTCGGTTTCCCAGCCGTGCTTGTACTTGCCCGCCATGGCAGCGACGGTTTCCACCGTTTCGCGGTCAACCCCGTCACGCACTTCGGTGGCCTCGGCCGTCTTGAGCATGGCTGTCATCGCCCCAATCCTTCTCTCATGCGGCCCGCGCACGGGCCTTGGCATAGGCGGCAGTCCAGGCCTGTCCGAACCGCCCCACGTCATCCTTCGTCACCCCGGGGCCAATCGACACCCGGATCGCCTGCTGCGAAAGGCCCTCATCAAACCCCATCGCCCGCAGCACGCGACTGGCCCGCACCTTGCCGCTGGAACAGGCCGACCCGGCCGAAACCGCAAACCCCGCCAGATCCATCGCCATCACCTGCGTCTCGCCCTTCCAACCGGGCGCGATCAGGCAAAGGGTGTTGGGCAAGCGGGCGCACCCATTCCCGACTGAAATAGTTTCATTCGCTTCTGCCGACAACTCTGATTCTAGAATATTTCTAACTTCGGCCACTTCGTCCCAGACGCCATTGGCCAGATCCCGCGCAGCCGCCTCTGCTGCAGCAGCAAATCCCACGATGCCGATCAGGTTTTCCGTCCCCGCCCGGCGTCCCATTTCCTGCCCGCCACCGCGCAGTTGGGCCGGCACCTCGACCCCCTGCCGCACCACCAGCGCGCCAATTCCCTTCGGCCCGCCCAGCTTGTGCGCGCTCACCAGCCCCATGTCGCAGCCCAGCCAGTTGAACGCGAAGGGCACCTTGCCAAAGGCCTGCGTCAGGTCACTGACGGCAATCCCCGCCGGCAGCACCTGAATCACCCCCGTTTCGGAATTCGCCAGCTGCAGCGCCATGCGTCCCGGATCGGCCACGGTCACCGCCCCGAACGCATCCACCGGCAAGGCCCCGTCACACCATGCGCTGACCGCCTCATGCTCCACCGCCGCGCAATGCAGACCCCGGCCCGCACAGGCCAGCGCCGCCGCCTCGGTCGCACCGCTGGTAAAGACGATGTCCGCCCCTTCCGCCCCCAAAGCCGCCGCGATCTGCGCCCGCGCGCGTTCCATCATCGCCTTGGCCGCCCGCCCTTCAGCGTGGACGGATGAGGGGTTGCCCACAACCTCCATCGCCGAAAGCATAGCCGTCTTAGCTTCCGGCCGCAGCGGCGTGGTCGCATTCCAGTCCAGAAAAAGCCTGCTCATCACTCGGCCCTTCCTGTCTGCCCAAATATCCCACAGGGGGTCCGGGGGGTGTGAAACCCCCCGGCGGCCGGCCAAGCGCGCAAGCGCCTCATTCCTCATCCACCACGCGGAACAGGTTCGGCACCGCCGGGCATGGGACCATGTCGTTCTTGACCACATCCGACAGCCGCACCTGATGCAGGAACACATAGACATTGGCCGACAGGCTTTCCCAAAGCCGGTTGGTCAGGCTTTGCGCCCGGCTGCCCGAAACGCCGCCACTGACCCCGGCCCCGGTGTGCAGCGCGTCCACCGTCTCATCCACCGCTTCCATCACCTCGCTGATCCGGATCTGGTCCGGTGTCCGCGCCAGCCGGTAGCCGCCACCCGGCCCGCGCACCGCCTCGACCAGACCGGCGCGACGCAGTTTCACGAACAACTGCTCCAGATATGGCAGGCTGATATCCTGCCGTCTGGAAATTGCACCAAGTGATACATGCGCGTCGGCCCCTGATGACGCTTCGGCCAGCGCAAGATCCGCCAACGCCACCATCGCATAGCGTCCCTTGGTCGAAAGCTTCATCCTGCACCCTCCAGTGGTGGCATTGCCGGGCGCAATCCGATTGACGCCGCGCCTTGGCGGCATTACCTCAATTCGACCCGGTAAACGGCGGCAGCCTGCCGCCTTTAGAATGGTTCTATTTTAGTCGAGCGATAGCGTCAAGAAACCGCGCGCGCTCCCACATGAGATGAGGCCGATGCCCGAGGTTATTTTTGCCGGTCCTGATGGACGCCTGGAAGGCCGCTACCACCCGCAAAAGGAACGCGACGCTCCGATCGCCATCGTGCTGCATCCGCACCCGGCCTATGGCGGCACCATGAACAACAAGGTGGTGTATAACCTGCACTACGCGTTCTACAACCTTGGCTTTACTGTGCTGCGGTTCAACTTCCGTGGCGTGGGCCGCAGCCAGGGCGAATATGATCAGGGCATTGGCGAACTGTCCGATGCTGCAAGCGCGCTGGATTACCTGCAGGCGATGAACCAGAACGCCAAGCATTGCTGGGTGGCCGGCTTCAGCTTCGGGGCCTGGATCGGCATGCAGCTTTTGATGCGCCGGCCCGAGATTACCGGTTTCATCAGCGTGGCCCCACCGGCGAACCTGTATGATTTCAGCTTCCTCGCCCCCTGCCCCTCCTCTGGCCTGATCATCAACGGCACCGCCGACAAGGTGGCCCCGCCAAAGGATACCAAGCTGCTGGTGAACAAGCTGCACGAACAGAAGGGCATCACCATCACCCATACCGAGGTTGACGGCGCTGATCACTTCTTCAAGGACGAAGAGGCACACATGAAGCCGATGATCCAGACGGTCTCGGAATATGTGCGCCGGAGGATGACAGAGGTATCGCGCTAAGATGGCCGTAATACAGGATCTTGCCGATCAATTGGCCGAAGATGTGCTGGCGGCCGAGCCCGAGCTTGGCGATGACCGCTTTTACGAAAAGGTCAGCCGGGTGCTGATGGCCGCCTCGCCCACGTTTCAGGAGGCGTTCATCACCTCGGTCCGGGTGCGCCTGGCCGAACGCCGCGGGCGCGAGTTTCTGGAAAAAGCCCTCGCCGCCAAACGCGGGCTGATCGCGGAAGAACCGGTCGCCCCCATCGATATGGGTGGCATGGGCCATTGAGAACCCAGAGGGGGAACGAACGCCTTGAGGCCCAGTTCGCCTTTCTGAATGAGGCGGACCGCCTTAAATCCGTCCTCCGTGCCACGACCCTTTTCGATGGCAGCCGCCCCGAGAATTCTGGCGAACATAGCTGGCATCTGGCGCTTTACGCACTGGTGCTGGCCGATCAGGCCGAACCGGGGGTGTCGATTGACCGGGTGATCCGGATGCTTCTGATCCACGACCTCGTCGAGATTGACGTGGGCGATGTGCCGATCCACTCCCAAAACGGCCAGGCCCATGCCAGCGCCGCGACCATGGCCGCAGAAGCAAAAGCCGCCGACCGCATCTTCGGCCTTCTGCCCCCGGACCTTGGCACCAGCCTCCGCTCGCTCTGGGAAGAATTCGAGACCGCCGAAACCCCCGACGCCCGCTTCGCCAAGGCCCTTGACCGCGTGCAGCCTGTCATGGCCAACCTGATGAGCGGCGGCGGGACCTGGACCACCTATGACGTGACCTTCGACCAGCTAGAATCCCGCGTCGGCGTGAAAATCGCCAAGGGTGCGCCGGGGCTTTGGGATTGGGTGCGAGGGAAAGCCCTGCGGTTCTTCGGATGATCCGCCTTGCTATCAGCCCCCTGCTGATTGCGTTCGGGATGGTCCTGATCCTGCATTTCCTGGCGGCTGCTTTCGCAGCTTGGGCCAATTGTCCAAACCCTGCGGCGGAGCCCACCGCATCGCAGTATTGGCGGTATGCGACCGGCCTTTTGTCGTCCTTGCCGATGGCGGGTTTAACGCTTGGTGCGCCCTTTCTGCCGTTCATTCTTGCGGCCATGTTCATGCGGGAACCTGAGCGGCTTTACTGGCAGTGGGTCGGGATCGGCATCACGATCGGTGTGCTGGCCCTGTTCTTCTCTGGCTCACCTAGCGGACGGACGTGCATAGACGAGGGGATCAACGACTTCGGCATCCCCGAACTTGTCCCCATGATGATCGGTTTGGTAATCGGGTTCCCGGTCTTTCTTGTCGTGACCTACATCGGCAGTATCCGACTTGCCCGGCGCAAAGATCCTTGAGGTGCGCTGGGTATACAATCGCATACCGACCTTCCCAAGCCCGCCCATTTCGGCTATGACCCCCGCAACCGAATCCCCTTATCGGAGGTCCAAATGTCCAAGATCAAGGTAGCCAACCCCGTCGTTGAACTTGACGGAGACGAGATGACCCGGATCATCTGGGATTTCATCAAGCAAAAGCTGATCCTGCCCTACCTCGACATTGATCTGAAATACTACGACCTGTCGATCCAG
>JANPJU010000031.1:0-2634 GCA_031425675.1 Paracoccaceae bacterium
GACAGATAGCTGTGGGCAAGGTTGGAAAGCGTTATCCGGGACATGTCACACCGCCATCGCATAAGGGGCGGGGGCGGCAAGGCGGCCCGCGGTGTCAAACAGATAGACATGCGCCGGATCAAGGTAGATCGACAGTGGCGCGCCTGCGGTCAGGGGATGCACCCCGTGGATCAGACCGACCCAACGGTCGGCGCCGTGGTTCAGGTGGACAAAGGTTTCCGACCCGGTGATTTCGGTCGCGGCAACGGTGCAGCGGAATTCCACCGCGTCGCCGGAATGGCGGTTCAGGGTGATGTGGTTCGCTCGAAAGCCAGCGGTGTAGCTGCCATTGCCAATGGCCGACAGGCTGGCTGCGGCGGGGGCGTGCGCCACATCGGCAAAGGTCAGGCGCTGGCCTTCCTTGCGGCAAGGCACGAAATTCATCGGTGGGTCGCTGAAGACGCGGGCGGTCTGGGCATCGGCGGGCAACCGGTAAACGCTTGGCGTGGGGCCGAACTGGGTGACCCGGCCTTCCCAGAGGGTGGCGGTGTTGCCGCCCAAGAGCAGCGCCTCTTCCGGTTCGGTCGTGGCATAGACAAAGATCGCGCCCGAAGCCTCGAATATCCGGGGGATTTCGATCCGCAGCTCTTCGCGGAGTTTGTAATCCAGGTTGGCGAGGGGTTCGTCCAGCAGGACCAGTCCCGCCCCTTTGACCAGCGCGCGGGCGAGGGCGCAGCGCTGTTGCTGGCCGCCCGAAAGCTCCAGCGGCTTGCGCTGCAGCATGGGCGTCAGGCGCAGCATGTCTGCGGTTTCCTTGACGGCGCGGTCAGTTTCCGAGGCGGATTTGCCCATAAGGCGCAAGGGGCTGGCGATGTTGTCATAAACGCTCATCGCAGGATAGTTGATGAACTGCTGGTAGACCATCGCCACCTTGCGGTCCTGCACGCGCTGACCGGTGACGTCCTGCCCCTGCCAGCGGATGCGGCCCGTGGTGGGTTTATCAAGGCCGGCCATCAGCCGCATGAGGCTGGTCTTGCCGGATGAGGTGGGGCCAAGAAGCACGTTCATCGTGCCATTTTCCAGCGTCAGATCAAGCGGATGGATGTGAACCCGCCCCGCAACCGACCGTGACACGCCTTGCAATTCCAGCGTCATCCCCGCCCCCTATTCCGCCGCCGGGCTGATCGCCCGGGACGCGGCATCCGCCATGAAGCGGTCAAGCCGCGTGATCTGGTCCGCAGTCAGCCGCAGGCCCAGCTTTGAGCGACGCCAGACCACATCAGCGGCGGTCGTGGCGTATTCGCGGGTCATCAGCCAGCGCACCTCAGCCTCCGACAGGGTGGCGCCAAAATCCTGGCCAAGCGCTTCGGCGGTATCGGCGGTGGCCAGAATGATGAACGCCTCGGTCCCGTAGGCGCGGACCATGCGTCCTGCCCAATAGGGCGTCAGGAACGGGTATTGCGCAGCCAGTTTCGCGGTCAGCGCGGCCACGCCATCATGCGGGAAATCGCCGCCCGGAAGGGTCACGCGGGCGGTCCATGCGGGTTTGGCGGTGGGGAAATAGGGCGTCAGCTTGGCCAGCGCGAATTCGGCCAGACGGCGGTAGGTGGTGATCTTGCCGCCGAACACGTTCAACAGCGGCGCGCCAGTGGTATCAAGGCTGAGGACATAGTCGCGCGTCGCCGCCGTGGCCGATTTTGCGCCGTCATTGTAGAGGGGGCGGACGCCGGAATACGTCCAGACCACATCATCGCGGGTGACGGGTTGAGCGAAATACTGCGACGCGAAGGCGAGGAGGTAGTCCTGTTCCTCATCCGTGCAGACCGCTTCTTTCGGCGCGCCGGTGTGGTCCTTGTCGGTAGTGCCGATCAGGGTAAAGTCCTGCTCATACGGGATCGCAAAGATGATGCGCCCGTCGGAGCCCTGGAAGAAATAGCAACGGTCGTGGTCAAACAGCCGCTTGGTCACGATATGGCTGCCGCGCACCAGCCGCACGCCTTCACTGGAATTAATACGGGCGACGTTGCGGATCACATCCTCAACCCACGGGCCACCGGCATTGACCAGTGCGCGGGCCTGATGCTGCGTGCGGCCATGCGGGCCATCGGTGGTGATGTGCCACAGATCGTCCTGCCGTTCGGCGGTGACCACGCGGGTGCGGGTCATGATCCTGGCACCCCGCGCCTCGGCGTCGCGGGCGTTCAGGACGACAAGGCGGGAATCTTCAACCCAGCAGTCAGAATATTCAAACGCCTTGCGAAACTTCGGTTTCAGGGGCTTTCCCGCCGCATCGCGCGTCAGGTCAAGGCTGCGCGTGGCTGGCAGGATCTTGCGACCGCCCATCGTGTCATACATGAACAGACCAAGCCGGATCAGCCAGTCCGGCCGCCGCCCGCGTGCCCAAGGCATCACCCAGCGCAGCAGGCGTGAGGTGGGGGTCGTCGTCTCAAACCGCATTTCGGGTGACAGGGGCAGCACAAAACGCATCGGCCAACTGATGTGTGGCATGGCAACCAGAAGCGTCTCACGCTCTTCCAACGCCTCACGCACCAGACGGAATTCGAAATACTCCAGATAGCGCAGGCCACCGTGAAACAGCTTGGTCGAGGCGGAAGATGTGCCCTGCGCCAGATCACCCTGTTCGGCCAGCGTGAC
>JANPJU010000032.1:0-9117 GCA_031425675.1 Paracoccaceae bacterium
ACCCCGATCGCGCATGAAGTCTGGATGGCGCAGACCGGTTTCGTCACCCCGCACAAGGGTGTCAGCATTGATCTCTATGGATCAGCCGCGCTGAAAAAGCAGGGTGAGATTCTGGCCAACGCCACCACCTTCCGCTTTGACGGGTCCGACCTGATGCCGGGCGCGGTTGGTGCGGGCAGCTTCTGGACCGGGATGGTCGATTTCGTGGGTGGCAAGTCCGCCCAGGAAGCGGCCGACGCGATTCAGGCCTCGTGGCCAAAGTGACCTGAAGACCTTTGACCGGGCGCGCAGCCGCGCGCCCGGTCAACCCCCGGCTATGATGCCCAAGGGTCCCGCAAGAGGACTTTTTCCAGACTGACAGATGGAGGGGACCCATGCATCCGGCACTGCAAGCCTTGTTCGTGATCGTCATTGGCGTGGGCGGTTGTGTGACGTACTTTTACGCCTCCAACATTTTCCTCGACAAGGTGCTGTTCCCGGCGCGCGGGCCAAATGCGGGGCGCAACACCAACCGGGCGAACATGGTGCGGCCCTGGCTGTTTTTGTTTCCTGCAATGGCCCTGCTGTGCCTTTACCTTGCCTATCCGGTGTTTGCGACGGCTTGGCTGTCGGTCTTCAACCGCAATGGCGATTTCGTCGGTCTGGGCAACTATACCGCCATGTTTGCCGAACCGAAGTTCATCGAAAGCCTGCAGAACAACATCCTGTGGCTGATCGTCGTGCCCGCCGCCGCCACCGCCTTTGGCCTGCTGGCAGCCCAACTGACCGACCGGATCAAATGGGGCAACTTCGCCAAGTCGCTGATCTTCATGCCGATGGCGATCTCGTTCGTCGGGGCGAGCGTGATTTTCAAGCTGATCTACGACAGCCGTGATGCGAACCTGTCGCAGATCGGCCTGATCAACGCGGTCTGGCTCAAGTTTGATGGGGGCGTGGGGTCGTTCCTGATGCTGCGGCTGGTGCCCTTCATCCTGATCGGCTGCCTGCTGCTTGCCATTGCCTGGGCCGGGTGGAGTGTTCTGCGCCCGCTGCTGCAAGCGCAGGGTGAGGGGGCGCTGCTTAAAGCAGGGCGCGTCCTTGGCGCAGCCGTCGCGGCGTTTCTGGTCTACGCGCTTGGCGTCTGGCTTTACGGGATCGTCACCAACGATCTGCCTTACGGCCAACCGCAGGTCTGGTTGCAAAAACCCTACTGGAACAACTTTTTCCTGATGGCGGTGCTGGTCTGGATTCAGACCGGATTTGCCATGGTCATCCTGTCGGCCGCCCTGCGTGGTGTGCCGGAAGACACGATCGAGGCGGCCACCATCGACGGCGCCAACCCGTTTCAGATCTTTTTCAAGATCAAGGTGCCGCAGATCATGGGGACCATTGTCGTTGTGTGGACCACGATCACCATCACCGTCCTAAAGGTCTTTGACATCGTGCTGGCGATGACCAACGGCCAGTGGGAAACGCAAGTTCTGGCCAACTACATGTACGACAAGCTGTTCCGTTCGCTGGACTGGGGCATGGGCTCGGCTTCGGCGATGATCATCATGCTGCTCGTGACCCCGATCCTGATCTGGAACGTGATCAACGCGCGCAAGGAAATGCGGTAAGGGGGCGGCGATGGACGGGATTGCAGGCAAGAAATCGGGCCTCGTCTGGGCGGTGCATCTGTCCACGCTGGCGCTGGTGCTGCTGTGGGTCGTGCCGACCTTTGGCCTACTGGTGTCATCGTTCCGCACCGGGGACCAGATCGTCGGCTCTGGCTGGTGGCAGTCGCTGAGCACACAGGTGCAGCAACTTGCCGCCGTGCGGATCGCCGGCGATGAGGTGCCGCGCGATGGCGTTTTCGTCATCGAGGGCCAACTTTACGCCGCCGGCACCGATGTCAGCGCCTGGGGAACATCCTCGGTGCAGCCCGAGGCTTATGCACCGGGCGACGTGGCCGAACTTGACGGCGGCGTGACGCTGACTGTCGGCGCGGATGGGGCTTTCGCGATGACCTCTCCCACCACGATGGCTGAATTGCGGATGCCGCGGGTGTTTGCGACCGCCTCCACCCCACCGGAGTTCACGGTGAACAACTATACCAACGTGATTTCCTCGCCGCTGGCCGGGCAAAGCATCGGGCAGGCGTTCCTGAACACGATGACTGTGGCGATCCCGGCGACCATCATCCCGATCCTGGTGGCGGCCTTCGCGGCCTATGCGCTGGCCTGGATGGATTTTCCGGGCCGCGCGCTGCTTGTGGCGTTTGTCGTGGGTTTGCTGGTCGTGCCGCTGCAACTGGCGCTGATCCCGCTGCTGCAGTTCCACAACTGGATCGGCATCGGGAAGGGGTATCTGGGCATCTGGATGGCCCATACCGGGTTCGGGCTACCGCTGGCGATCTACCTTCTGCGCAACTACATGGTCGGCCTGCCGCGCGACATCATTGAAAACGCGCGGGTGGATGGGGCGACGGATTTCCAGATCTTCACCAAGATCATCCTGCCGCTGTCGTTCCCCGCGCTGGCCAGCTTTGCGATCTTCCAGTTCCTCTGGACGTGGAATGACCTTCTTGTCGCCTTGGTGTTCCTTGGCACCGGCAATGACCAGCAGGTGCTGACCGGCAACATCGTCAACCTGATGGGGTCACGCGGCGGGGATTGGGAGATCCTTAGCGCCTCGGCCTTCGTGTCCATCGCGGTGCCTTTGGCAGTGTTCTTTTCCATGCAGCGCTTCCTGGTGCGCGGCCTTCTGGCGGGGTCGGTGAAGTGAGCTTGATGGAGCGTGATAGCAGGTCCGTGCTGGCAGTAGACCCCGATTGGTGGCGCGGCGCAGTGATCTATCAGATCTACCCGCGCAGCTTTCAGGACAGCAATGGCGACGGGATTGGTGACCTTGCAGGCATCACCGGGCGGCTGGACCATATCGCGTCGCTTGGCGCCGATGCGATATGGATCAGCCCGTTCTTCAAAAGCCCGATGAAGGACTTCGGCTATGACGTCAGCGATTATTGCGACGTTGACCCGATGTTCGGCACGCTGGCCGATTTCGACGCCCTGACCGCCCGCGCGCATGACATTGGCCTGCGGGTGATGATCGACCTTGTGCTGTCGCACACCGCTGATGCGCACCCGTGGTTTCAGACAAGCCGCAAAGACCGCACCAACCCGAGGGCCAATTGGTATGTCTGGGCTGACCCGAAACCCGACGGCACGCCGCCGAACAACTGGCCTTCGGTCTTCGGTGGCAGCGCCTGGGCGTGGGATGGCCGGCGGGAGCAATACTATCTGCACAACTTCCTGACCAGCCAGCCCGACCTGAACCTGCACCACGAACCCGTGCAGGACGCGCTGCTGGACGTGGCCCGCTTCTGGCTGAAACGGGGGGTCGATGGTTTCCGCCTTGATACCATCAACTTCTACTTCGCCGACAAGTATCTGCGCGACAACCCGTCCTTGCCGAAGGAGTTGCGCAACGACAGCATTGCGCCATCGGTGAACCCGTATAACCATCAGCTGCATCTGTTTTCCAAGAACCAGCCGGAAAATCTTGACTTTCTGAAGAAATTCCGGGCAGTGCTGAACCCCTACAACGCCGCTGCGGTGGGCGAAGTGGGCGATGCCCAGCGTGGGCTGGAGATCATGGCCGAATATACCAGCGGCGGCGACAAGGTGCAGATGTGCTACCCGTTCGAAATGCTGCAACCCAAACGGCTGACCGCACCCGCGCTGGTGGAAACCTTTGCCCGAATGGCTGCGGCGGCCCCTGATGCCTGGCCCTGCTGGTCCTACTCCAACCACGATACCGTGCGCCACATCACCCGCTGGGCACTGCCGACCGAGGCGGTCAAGACCTATGCCACGCTGCTGGTCACCTTGCGCGGGTCGATCTGCCTGTATCAGGGTGAGGAGTTGGGCCTGCCCGAAGCCGACCTCAGCTTTGACGAATTGCAGGACCCCTACGGCATCCAGTTCTGGCCCGAGTTCAAGGGCCGCGACGGCGCGCGTACGCCGATGGTCTGGGTCACCGACAATGACAATGGCGGCTTCAGTGCGGCCAAGCCCTGGCTGCCGGTCAAGGCGCCACATTTGCCCCTTTCCGTTGCCACACAAGACCGCGACAAAACCTCGATCCTGGCGCATTACCGCCGCGCGCTTGCCTTCCGCCGCGCGCACCCTGTGTTACGCACCGGGGCGATGGATCACATCACCTCGGTGGGTGACGTAACGAGTTTTCAGCGCAGGGGAGAGGAAACTCTTCTCTGCGCGTTTAACCTCTGCGACAGCGCGGCCACCTTTGGCCTGCCCGAGGGGACCTGGACAACAATCGGAACAGAGCTGGGCAGCCAGACCGCCACCGGGGGCAGCGTGATGCTGGACCCGTGGGGCGTATATCTGGCCAAGCGGACGTAAGGGGGGATTACAATGGCTGAACTGGTTCTGAAGAACGTCGAAAAAGCCTATGGGGAGGTCAAGGTGTTGAAAAACATCAACCTTGACATCAAGACGGGTGAGCTGATCGTGTTCGTCGGCCCCTCAGGCTGCGGGAAATCCACGCTGCTGCGGATGATCGCGGGGCTTGAACGCATCACTGGTGGCGATTTCAGCATCGACGGCGTGCGGATGAACGACGTGCCCCCCGCACAGCGCGGGATCGCGATGGTGTTCCAAAGCTACGCGCTTTACCCGCACATGACGGTGCGCGACAACATGGCCTTTGCGCTGAAGATCGCCAAGAAATCCCCGGCTGAGATTACCGCCGCCGTCGACAAGGCCGCGCGCATCCTGCAGCTGACGCCCTACCTTGACCGTCTGCCCAAGGCCCTGTCCGGCGGCCAGCGTCAGCGCGTCGCCATCGGGCGCAGCATCGTGCGCGACCCCAAGGTTTACCTGTTTGACGAACCCCTCTCGAACCTTGATGCCGCCCTGCGGGTGGCCACGCGGATCGAGATTGCGCAGCTGAAAGAGGCGATGCCAAACTCTACCATGGTCTATGTCACCCATGACCAGGTTGAGGCGATGACACTTGCCAGCCGCATTGTGGTGCTGGCAGGCGGCGGGATCAGCCAGGTCGGCAGCCCCCTTGAATTGTACGAACGGCCCGAGAATGAATTTGTCGCCCAGTTCATCGGCAGCCCGTCAATGAACCTGCTTTCGGGTGAGGTGATCGAGACCGGGGCCATGACCACCGTCCGGCTGGAAAATGGCGGCCTTGCGCGCAGTCATGTTCCCACCCAAACCGCCGACAAGGGCCTTAAGGTCAAGATCGGCGTGCGGCCAGAGGATTTTACGGAAACCGACGGCGACGCGATCCATGCCGGTCTGGTGGAGATCACCGAGGCGCTGGGTGAAGTGACCCTGCTTTATTTCCAGAAAACCGCAGATGGCGCGCAGGTTGTGGCAAAACTTCCAGGCATCCGCCCGGAACTGCGGCGGACCACAGTCAAGCTGACCGCCGATCCAAAGAAGGTGCATCTATTCGCGGGCGGCAAGTCACTGCTTTACCGCTGAAAGACCGAAAGCAGCGCAAGCCAGATCAGGCACAGGAACAGGGCGGCAAGGCTTGGCACCCAGCGGGTCAGCCTTGGGCTTGGGGCCGGCGTCTGTTTCAGTGACACGCGTTTCATGACCGCCATTAAGGGCATGGAAACCTTAGCCATACGTTAATCACGGAATGAGCGCCGATGACCCCTTTCTGCCCCTCCAGCAAAGCGCCGTTTACGCTGCGGCGGTCAGCCATTGCGGTGCCCGGGTGCGCGAAGTTGACCTTGGCATAGGACGTGCCCTTGCGGTGGAGCGGGGGCGGCTGCGGCTGGTGTCGCGCGGGCCGGTGTGGGAAGCGGGGGTCTCTGGGTCCGATCAGCGGCGTGCCTTGCGTCGGCTGGCGCGCTGGCCGGGGGTGACGGTGGTCACGCCTGTGGAGGGGATTGCGGGCTTCGGGCTGATCCCGCTGATCACACCGATGCACCACGCGATCTGGGCGCTGGGGCCTGCCTTGCGGGCCGGAATGGCTGGAAAATGGCGCAACCGGCTGGTGGCTGCGGAAGCTGCCGGGGTCAATGTGCGGCGCGGGGGGGCGGATACGCTGGCCCGGCTCGTCGCCGCTGAAGCGGCGCAGCGGGCAGCCCGCCGCTACAGCGCGCTGTCGGTGGGGTTTTCTGCGGCGTTGCCGTCTTGCGATCTGCGACTGTGGGAATGGCGGCATGCGGGCGCGATGGCGGCGGCGATGGGCTTTGTCGTGCATGGGACGACCGCGACCTATCATCTTGGCTGGGCCTCGGACGCGGCCCGGGCCAAAGGCGTGCATGCGGTGATGCTGACCCGCGCGGCCGAGGGGCTTTGGGCCGAAGGCGTGCGCTGGCTGGACCTTGGATCAGTCGACACCGAAGCCGAACCGGGCCTTGCGCGTTTCAAGCTGGGGACTGGCGCTGCCCTGAAATGTCTGGGGGCGACGGTGCTGGTCTTGCCGTGACCGGCGTGCCGGGGCAGGGTGGAGTGAAACGGGGGATGCCACATGGTCACAGTGACAGATGAGATGGTCGCCACCTATCAGCGCGACGGGGTGGTGCTGGTCAAGGGCCTGTGGGCCGACTGGGTCGACATGCTGCGCGCCGGGATCGCGCGGAACATGGCTAGCCCGACACAGCAGATGCCCACCCTGAAACCCGGTGAGGTGGGTGGGTTTTTCGACGATTACTGCAACTGGCAGCGCATCCCGGAATTCTCCGCCGTAATCCGCCAATCAGCAGCGGCCGAGGTGGCGGCAAGGCTGATGCAGTCGGATCGGGTGCAGCTTTTCCATGACCATGTGCTGGTCAAGGAACCCGGCACGACAAAGCCCACGCCCTGGCACACTGACGGCCCCTATTACTTTGTCGAAGGGCGGCAGACCGTCAGCTTCTGGTCACCGTTGGACCCGGTCCGTGAGGCCAGTTTGCGCTGCGTGGCGGGGTCGCACCTGTGGCCAAAGGACGTGCTTCCCACCCGCTGGGTCAGTGAGACAGAGTTCTATCCCGGCGACCATGACTATATCCCGGTCCCCGACCCCGATGCGGAAGGGATGCAGATCCGCGAATGGAAGATGGCGCCGGGCGATGCCGTGGCGTTCAACTTCCGCACCCTGCATGGCGCGCGGGGTAACCTTGCGGCGACGCGGCGGCGGGCGTTTTCGCTGCGGCTGGTCGGGGAGGACGCGCGCTATGTGGAGCGGCCGGGGCCGACCTCACCCCCGTTTCCGGGGCATGGGATGGTCGCAGGGCAACGACTGCGGGAAGACTGGTTTCCGGTGCTGCGTGCGGGCTGACGACTAGAGACAGGGCGCAGCCTGACCTGCCCCGTACCTTGGGGTCAGGGACTTCGCAGGACATGTTAGCGGCAGAGTGCCGCGACTGGCGCAGCGTGAGGCTGGGCAAAAGGAGCCGAAAGTGACCAAAGATCCGCGTCCGCAACGCTTTGCCCCGCCCAAGTTTCCTGCGCCCGAGTTTCCGCCGCGCCGGATTGCCCCGTTTGCCAGGATGCCGCCTGCCATCTTCCCGCCGATCCTGGGGCTTTTGGGGGCGGCACTTGCCCTGCGGCTGGGAATGGACGCGCTTGGCCACCCTCAGGGACCGGGCGAAGTCCTGTCAGGGGTCGCAATCGGGGCCTGGGCGGTCTTGACGGGTGCCTATTGCATCAAGCTTTGGCGGCGGCCCGGCGTGGTGGTCGAAGACCTGCGCGTCTTGCCGGGACGGTCGGGGCTGGCCGCGATGACCATGGGCGGCATGGCAGCGGCAACGCTGCTTGCCCCCTTCGCCCCGGCCGCCGCGCAAGGGCTGCTCGTTCTGGCGCTTGTAGGTCACGCGGTGTTGGGGGGGCTGCTGATCCGGCTTCTGGCGAGGCTTCCGCCAGACGGCCGGCAGGTCAATCCGACGCTGCATTTAAGCTTTGTCGGCTTTATCGTCGCGGGGCCAGCGGCGATGGCGGTGGGGTGGAGCGGGCTTGCAGCGGCGCTTTTCTGGCTGACGCTTCCGGTCGCGGTCGTAATCTGGGGTTTGAGTGCGCGTCAGTTCGCACGCGCCGTGCCGCCCGCGCCACTGCGCCCACTGTTGGCGATCCATGTGGCACCCGCAGCGCTGTTGTCGAGTGTGGCGACATTGCTGGGGATGGGCTGGCTTGCGACCGGACTGCTGGCCGTTGGCGTCCTTTTGGCGGTGGCGATTGCGGCGGCTGGGCGATGGCTTCTGGCGGCGGGCGTGACGCCGATGTGGGGGGCACTGACCTTTCCGATGGCCGTTCTTGCAGCCGCCCTGATCCGGCGGGGCGGCGTCGGTCAGGTAGCGGGGTTGATGCTGACGGCGGTGGCAATTGGCGCGGTGCTGGCCATCCTGTGGTGGGTGGGACAGCGCTGGAGGGACGGTCGGTTGTCCGCCATCACCAACGCGGCCGAAGCGTGACGGCGGTCTTCAGATTGAGCGCAGGCGCGCAGGCTTCTTGTCTCGGCTTTCGCGCGTGAAGGACGCACAAAAGCCTCGGTCATCGGGGGCGCTTCGCCCCCCGACCCCCAGAGAGTATTTGAGAAAAGAGCAAGGCCGGGGCAGACGGTCAACCGATCAGGTTGACCCAGGCGCGGGCGAGGGCCAGACCATGGTCATCAGCTTCACGTCCGCGTGTCTCGGCATGATCGCGATGCAACAGGGCCCAACCGGGAGCCATCTGATCCACCAGACCGGGAAAGCGGGCCAGCCAGTCAGCGACCACGGGGCGGCTGGCCTCAAAGTGGAATTGAGTGCCGTAGGTGGCGCGGCCGATGCGGAAGGCCTGATGGGCTGCGGTGGCGCTGGTGGCAAGGTGGGTGGCACCAGGCGGCAGGGTGAAAGTGTCGGAATGCCATTGGAAGATCGGGAAGGTCGGGGGCAGGTGGGACAGGATCGGGTCTTGCCGACCCGCGTCGGTCAGGGTGATGTCGGTCCAGCCGAACTCGGGCGCGGTGCCCAGCTGATTTTCCGCGCCATAAGCCCGGGCGAGAAGCTGGCTGCCAAGGCAGATGCCAAGCACCGGTTTGCCCGCGTCAGTGTAGGCGGCCATCAGCCGGGCAAGCGCGGGCAGATAGGGGTGGGTGTGGTCATCCGTCGCCGCCTGCTCGCCGCCGAAGACGACAAGGGCGTCA
>JANPJU010000033.1:0-12952 GCA_031425675.1 Paracoccaceae bacterium
ATGCTGGAGCTGATCCAGTATGCCCCCACGACTGAAAAGGTCCACAAGACCCCGCTGTTGATCTTCCCGCCTTGGATCAACAAGTTCTACATCATGGACCTGAAGCCCGCGAATTCGCTGATCAAGTGGATCGTCGATCAGGGCTTTACCCTTTTTGTGGTCAGCTGGGTGAACCCTGATGCCAGCTATGCAGGCACCAGCATGAATGACTACATGCGCGACGGCTATCTGCGCGCCATGGCCGAGGTGCGGCGCATCACAGGTGAGCCGCAGATCAACGCCGTGGGCTACTGCATCGCCGGCACCACGCTGGGCCTGACGCTGGCGCATCTGCAAAAGGCCGGGGATGACAGCGTCAAGTCCGCCACCTTCTTCACCACGCTGGCGGATTTTTCCGACCCCGGCGAAGTGGGGGTGTTCTTGAACGACGATTTTGTCGACGGCATTGAACGTCAGACCGCACAGGACGGCATCCTGTCGCGCAAGTTCATGAGCCGGACCTTCAGTTTCCTGCGCTCGAACGACCTGATCTATTCCCCAGCCATCAAATCCTACATGCTGGGCGAAGCTCCACCTGCGTTTGATCTGCTTTACTGGAATGGGGATGGCACGAACCTGCCGGCGACCATGGCCGTCGAATACCTGCGCGGCCTTTGCCAAAGCGATGGCTTTGCAATGGGTGAATTCCCGGTCTTCGGCCGCCCGGTCAGCCTGTACGACATCAAGCTGCCGGTCTGCGCCATCGCCTGCGAGACGGACCACATCGCCCATTGGCGCGGCAGCTTCAACGGTGTCAAGCAGATGGGATCACCAGACAAGACCTTCATCCTGTCGCAGTCGGGCCACATCGCCGGAATCATCAACCCGCCCTCCAAGGACAAGTATGGCCACTACACCAGCGACGGCCCTGTTTCCGGTGAACCTGACGCCTGGCTGAAGGGGGCCACTTTCCATAAGGCAAGCTGGTGGCCGCGCTGGCGCGACTGGCTGGCGGAACGGTCCGGGCCGATGATGAAGGCGCGAAGCCCGGTCGATTCGCTGTGCCCCGCACCGGGAAACTACGTGGTGGCCAACCCTGAGGGGATTGCAGCTCGCTGACATTTCATCCGCTTTCCCTAGGGTTAGCCTGACGCAACCGACAGTTTTGCTGCAGCGCAGAAAAAGACTTGAAATGCTGCACTGCAGCACGTATATCTGGGTCATCGAAAGGCGGGTCGGTACCCGCTCATAGCGGAGAGAAGTAAATGACCAAGACCCCAGATTTCGCCAAAACCATGCAAGACATGATGGCGTCGTTCCCGGTTGACGCTTCTGCCATGCAGAACGCGTTCAAGACCCAGGCTGCTTTCGCCGAGAAGTTCTCGAAAGTCGCCATCGAAGCCGCCGAAAAGTCGACCGAGATTTCGGCCAAGTGGACCAAGGACACCCTGTCCAAGGTTGCAGACATGGCCAAAGCCAAGTCCGAGCCGACCGACTACACCAAGTCGGCTACCGATTTCGCCTCGGCCGCTGCCGAGATGGCTGCCGAAAACATGGCCGCCTTCGCCGAGATCGCGAAGAAAGTGCAGATGGAAACGGTTGAGCTGATGCTTGCCGCTGGCAAGGACATGTCGGAAGACGCGACTGCCGTGGTCAAGAAAGCCACCGCCGAAGTGACGACCGCTGCCAAGAAAGCCGCTGCAGCCGCGAAGTAAACGCAGTCTCCTTTCGAGTACGCGCAAGTTCGCGCACAGGGCCCGGAGGCAACTCGGGGCCCTGTCCATTCCCGGTCGCTGTGTCTAGCCTTTCCCGGTTAACCGGAGGGATCACGATGGCCGACACGATCACCATCTTCACTTACGATTGGGTGCCGAACGGCCCGCGCGGTTATGTTCGCGACGTCCGCCTGCGTTGGGCGCTCGAGGAGGCGGGACTGCCCTACGTGGTCAACACGGTTCCCTTCGAAAACCGCGGCCCAGACCATTTATCCCGCCAGCCCTTCGGCCAGATCCCGTTCCTGACGGACGGCGACGTGACGCTTTTCGAAAGTGGTGCCTGCCTGCTGCATCTTGCCGAACAAAGCGAACACCTGATGCCGCAGGACAGCAGAGGCCGGGCCGAAACGCTGGAATGGGTCATCGCGGCCCTGAACTCGATGGAGATGGTCAGCGTTCCGTGGTGGTTCGTCGGCCTGTCGACCCCGCCCGAGAACCCGTTGGAGGCCTGGATGCACGCCCGGCTTGCCCGGCTGGAACCGGTGCTTGCCGCGCGCGATTGGCTTGCCGGCGACCGCTTCACCGTGGCCGACCTTCTGATGGCTGACGTCCTGCGCGTGCCGGCGGTCCGCGGTGAACTGGGCAGCTATCCCGCCCTTGCCGCTTACACGACCCGGGTGCTTGACCGCCCCGCCTTCCGCAAGGCGCTGGCCGACCAGCTTGACCACTTCGCCGCCGCTGACCGTACAAGGGCGAAGACCTGACAGGCCCACCTTACCCAACCCTTTCTTTTTGCTGCGCCCTCCCCTAGACTTCTCTGCAGTTGCATAAAACCCTTGGGGGGGCACCATGGCCGAAACCGAAAAGCCGTTGCTGATCAAACGCTACGCCAGCCGTCGCCTCTACAACACCGAAACGTCAGACTACGTTACGCTTGAAGACATTGCCGGCTTCATCCGTCTGGGCCGTGAGGTGCAGATTGTTGACCTCAAGACCGGCGATGACCTGACGCGCCAGTATCTGCTGCAGATCGTGGCCGAACATGAATCCAAGGGCGAAAGCGTTTTGCCGGTCCATGTGCTGACCGATCTTGTGCGCAGCTATACCAGCGGTGTGCAGTCGGTCGTGCCGCAGTTTCTGGCCTCCAGCTTTGAAATGCTGCGCGAAAGCCAGACCAAGATGATGGAAAATCTGACCGCCTTCCCCAACCCGATGGCCGCAGTCCCGGGGTTTGACGCGATCCGCAAACAACAGGAGGCTTTCCTGAAAACGGTGATGGGTGGCATGCCCGGCTGGAACGGATCTGGTCCCGCGCGTGAGGATGACGCCGCCGCAACCGCCCCCGACGACATTGCCGAAATCAAGAAGCAACTGGCCGAGTTGCAGAAGAAGCTGTCAAAGCTTTGATCCATCATGGCCGAGGCTGAGGGCCGCGTCACGCTTTGGGGGATCGAGGTCTTCGTGGCAGCTGCCGAAGAAGGCTCCATCTCTGCCGCCGCCCGCCGACTTGGCGTCAGCCCTTCCGCCGTCAGCCAGCAGCTTTCCGGTCTTGAAACCGCACTCGGGGCCGTCCTTCTGGACCGCTCCGGTCGCCCGATGCAGGTCACGCCCGCCGGTGCCATGTTCCGCCGCCATGCCCAGACGATCCTGAATGCGGCCAGCGAAGCACGTGCCGAACTGGCGATGGCCGACCTTTCCAGCATGACCACCCTGCGGCTGGGGGTGATTGAGGATTTTGACAGCGACGTGACCCCGCGGCTTTTGTCCCGCTTGGCGCGTGACCTGAAGGGCTGCCGCTTTCTTCTTGAAACAGGTGCCAGCCACCGATTGGCCGATCAGCTTGAAGCGCGCGCGCTCGACATCGTCATCGCCGCCGAATCCGCCGGCGATGCGGATGATGAGTGGCGCGAGATGCATCCGTTGATGACGGAACCCTTTGTCGCGGTCACGCCACCGGGGGCCGCGATCGAAGACCTGCCTCTGATACTGTATACCGCGCGCCATCTGATGGGCCGCCAGATTGCCGCGCACCTGTCACGGCTTGGCCTCAAGCCTGCGCACCGCTTTGAACTCGACAGCTACGCCGCCATTCTGGCCATGGTCGCGGGCGGGGAAGGGTGGACCATTCTAACCCCCCTCGCCCTGCATCAGGCCCGCGCGTTCCGGCCGATGGTCGAAGTGCGCCCCCTGCCTTTTGCCCCGCTAGAGCGTACCCTGTCCCTGACTGCGCGCGCGGGTGTGCTGCGCAGCGTCCCGGCGCAGATCGCCGCGACCCTCAAGCCGCTGATCGTCGACGAGGTCATCACACCTGCCCTGGCCGAATGGCCATGGCTTGCGCCGTCGCTGCGGGTGCATTGAGCCTTTGACCATCAGCCGTCGCGCTGGACCGCATCCCACGCCACAACCGCCTGCGTCAGCCGCGCACCTCAACCGCCGCGTCAAGGATAGCATCGGCGATATAGTCCAACTCGGCCGTCGTCAGCCGGGGCGGCAGGCGCACGTCGCAGGCGCGCATCAGCATGGCGCGGGTCTGCGGCAGGTCCGGCACTACTCCCAGAAACTGCCAGTTCCAGAAGGCGCGGGCATTCCCCTCGCTCAGGCCGAAGACCTGCACCGTCACACCGCGTGCCCTGGTCGCCGCCTGAAAGCCCAGCGCCTGCGCATCCGTCCAGTCGCCCGCAAGGTTGAACTGGATCGAATCCGGCGCGCGCACCTCTGGCGCAAGCGGTTCTGGCACCGCCAGATGCGCTGACCCGTTCAGCCGCGCCGCCACATGGTCATGGTTCGCCCGGCCCTTTTCCACCCGTTCCGCCACCAAGGGCAGTTGCGGACGGATCACCGCCGCCGACAGGTTCTGCATGCGAAGATTATAAAGCGGCAGCTTGTTCTGCCAGTGCGCACAAGAGTTTGCGAGGCCGGGATGCTTTTTCCAGTTGCTCTCATACGCTCCCGACATGATGATCGCCCGCGCCGCAATTTCCGGGTCATCGGTGATCAGGATGCCGCCCTCGCCCGCGTTCACCATCTTGTAGGACTGAAAACTGAAACACCCGACCTTGCCGATGGTGCCAATGTTCCGCCCGTCCCAGACCGTGCCCAGACTATGCGCCGCATCCTCGATTACCGGGACGCCCGCCGCATCGCACAGGGCCATGATGGCGTCCATGTCTGACGTGTGACCGCGCATGTGGGAAATCATCACCGCAGCTGCACCCGCCAGTTTTGCGGCGAAATCATCCATGTTGACGCGGTAGTTTTCACCCACTTCCACCAGAACCGGCTCACAATCCGCATGCACCAGGCTGGAGGGAACCGCGGCGAAGGTAAAAGCCGGGATCAGCACCTTGGCCCCACGCGGCAGGTCGAGCGCCTTTAGTGCAAGGAACAGCGCCGCCGAACAGGACGACACCGCCAGCGCATAGCGCGACCCCATCAGCGCCGCAAACTCGGCCTCCAACAGCGCCACGGGCGCATCCTGCGGGGCGGTGTAGCGGAAGAGATCGCCCGAGGTGAGCAGGCGGTCAATCTCGGCCCGCGCGGCATCGGGGATCGGGTCGGCGTCATAGACGTTAGGGGCGCCAGTCTGTTGCAGCATCTGACCGTCGGGGGCCATTCATGCACCTTTCCTTAAACTCATGTTCAGGAAAGGTGTAAACACCTGTTTAATGACATGCCAGTGACAAATTCTTCTCTTTGCGCCTTTCCGCTTAGGATTTAAGGGCTGCGCGGGCCACCACTGCCTCTATCGCCGCCGCCAGTTCATGCCAGGCCGTCCGGGCCATCGACCGGAAGACCATGATCTCGAACGCATGATCCCCGACCCGCAAAACCACCGCGTTCATGTGGTTGAGCCCCGACCGCGCTGACCGACCGACCTGGAAGACAGTCAGCCGCAGGTCAAGCGGCACCAACCGCGCCAGTACCTCGACAGCACCGACGCCCGACAGCGCCAGAACTGCCCAGCCGTCGGATTGGTCGGTGACCGCCGCCCCCTCCAGCACGGGGGCGTCGATCCCCATAAGAAACGCCTGATCCCGCCCAGTCCAGACGATCCGCGCTCCGGCCTTCTGTGCAAAGCCGTTCGGCACGGGCATCGCCAGACCCAGCGGCTTCAACGCCTTCGCCACCGCCTTCGCTCCCCCCGGCAGCACGGCGATTGAGGTGATCGGCCCGACCGCAACCTCGGCCAGCGTCACCCCGCCCAGCGTCAGGGGCGCATGCCCCTCAAGCGCGGATTTTGCAATGAGTTCAGGCACGCAGTTTCTCCCCCTCAGGATCGTGGAAGACCGGGTGGCAAACCTCGCACAGCACGTCCAGCCCGCGCAGATGATCGACCAGCCGCACCCGTTCACCAATCCGCGCGCGACCGTCCTTCAGGAACCCAAGCCCGAGCCAGGCTTCCAGCGTCGGCGACCACCCGACCGAGGTGACATAGCCCTGATCCGTCTCTCGGTGGACCTCTTCCCCGGTCACAAACAGATGCGCGCCCGCAGAAATCGGCTCGACTGCCTTCAACCCCACCAACTGCTCACGCGCTGGCCCCCAAAGACCGGGCCGCAGGGCCGCCCCCTTGCCGATGCAGTCTTTCTTTGCCGACACCATCTTTTCCATCCCGATGTCATGCGCTGTCACGCGGCCATGAATCTCGGCGTGGGTGATGAAGCCCTTCTCGATCCGCAGGACGTTCAGCGCCTCCATCCCGTAGGGGCCGCCGCCCATCGTTTCGGCCCTCGCGACCAGATCCCGGAACAGCGCCTCGCCATAGCGGGTGGGAACGGCGATCTCGTACCCCTCTTCACCGCTGAAACTGATCCGGAACAGCCGCCCGTCCACCCCCCCGATCCGCACCGGGGCTACCCCCATGAAGGGCAGATCAACCGGCACCTCAAGAAACGACTGCACCAGCGCCCGCGCCTTTGGCCCCGCCACGGCGAACTGTGCCCAGCTTTCGGTGACGCTGATGAACCTCACCTGCCAATCGGCACAAAACGCCTGATGCACGAAATCGAGGTGCCGCATCACCAGCCCCGCCGCGGCGGTGGTGGTGGTCATCAGGTAATGCCCCTCACCCAGCCGGGCCGAGGTGCCGTCATCCAGCACCATCCCATCCTCTCGCAGCATCAACCCATAGCGGACACGGCCCACCGGCAAGGTGCTGAACGTGTTGGTGTAGACGAAATCAAGGAACCGCCCCGCGTCCCGCCCCTGAATGTCGATCTTCCCAAGCGTCGAGACATCCGCCACGCCCACCGCCTGCCGGACCATGTTTACCTCGCGGTCGCAAGCCTCGCGCCAGGTCGTCTCTCCCGGCTTTGGGAAATACGAGGGACGATACCACAACCCCGCCTCGATCATCGGCGCGCCCCGATCGCGGCTGGCCTGATCGGAGGTGAGGTACCGCTGCGGCGCGAACCCCTCGGCCCGGCCCCCAGCCCCCATCGCGGCGATCGACACCGGCACGAATGGCGGGCGGAAGGTCGTCACCCCCGTCTCGGCAATCCCCCGGCCCGTCGCATCCGCCAGCACCGCCAGCGCCGCCACGTTGGAGTTCTTACCCTGATCCGGTGCCATGCCTTGCGTGGTGTAGCGCTTCATATGCTCGACCGAACGGAAGCCTTCTTGCGCGGCCTGCTTCACGTCTTTGGTGGTGACGTCATTGGCGAAATCGAGCCAGGCCCGCCCCTTCCCCTCGACCGCCCAAAGTGCGCGCAGCCGGTAGGGCGCATCTTCCGCCGTCGGCAGATCGACGCTGACCTTGCGGCCAAGTGCATCCACCATCCGAAGTGCTGCCGCATGACCAGTGGCAAGCGCACCATGGGTGGACATGCTGCCATTCGCCGCCCCAACCGCAACCAGCCCCGGCACGGCCCCTGCCATCGGCACGAATGCAGCAAGATCCTCGTCCCACCTTGGCCGCCCGTTCATGTGGCAGGTCAGGTGGATGGATGGGTTCCAGCCGCCTGACATCGCAAGGCAATCGGTCTCGATCTCGAACACCTCGGCCCCCTTGCGGACCTGGATGCCCGAAAGCCCCAGCCGCCCACGGCTGCCCACAACCTCGGCCCCCAGATGCACGGGGCAATCCTCGACCGCACTGGCATCCGGGCGAGGGTCGATGATTGCGGCGACTGTCACGCCTGCCGCCATCAGATCACGCGCCACGCCGCGCGCGGCGTCGGTGTTGGCAAACAGCGTCACCCGCTTGCCGGGCACCACGCCGTACCGGTTCAGATAGGTCCGCACGGCGCTGGCCATCATGATCCCCGGCCGGTCGTTGTCCTCGAACGCCACCGGCCGCTCCAGCGCACCGGCGGCCAGCACGGTGTGCCCTGCCACGATCCGCCAGAAGCACTCACGCGGCAGGTTGGGCCTTGCTGCCTTGTGCAGCCCCACCCGTTCCAGCGCGCCATAGGTGCCATGGTCATAGGCCCCGGTCACCGTCGTGCGCGTCATGATCCGCACGTTGGGCAGCGCGGTCAGTTCTTCAACTACCCTTGCAACCCATTCATCCGCAGGCATCCCGCCGATCATCCCCCCATCCGACAATAGCCGCCCGCCCAGCGCATGGCTATCTTCGGCAAGGATCACATCTGCGCCCGACCGCCCTGCCGTCAGGGCCGCCATCAGACCCGCCGGGCCTGACCCGATCACCAGCACATCGCAAAACGCAAATGCCTTTTCATAGACCCCTTCGTCATGCTTGCCGGACAGGCTGCCAAGTCCCGCCGCCCGCCGGATTACAGGCTCATAAAGCCCTTCCCAAAAGGCACGCGGCCACATGAACGTCTTGTAGTAGAACCCCGCGCTCAGGAACGGAGCGAGGTAGTCATTCACCGCCAGAAGATCGAACCGCAACGTCCCAAGCCGGTTCTGGCTTTGCGTGACCAGCCCTTCGAACACCTCTTGCACCGTGGCGCGGACATTCGGGGTCTGATTCTTCGCGCCAAGCACCTCGACCAGCGCATTCGGCTCTTCCGACCCCGCCGTCAGCACCCCCCGGGGTCGGTGATACTTGAACGACCGCCCGACCAGCCGCACATCATTGGCCAGCAGCGCCGAGGCCAGCGTATCGCCTTTGTACCCTGCGTAATCCCTGCCGTCGAAACGAAAGCGCAGCGGCTTTGTCCGGTCGATAAGGCCCTTGCCGTCAATCCTCATGCCTTGTGCTCCGCTACCAGTTCGACGGCCGATATGGCATGCGTCACCGTGTTCCGCGTGACGACCAGCCACTGCGCACAGCCCGCCTCATGATACCAAAGGTCCTTGGTCACCCCAGCCGGATTGTCCCGAAGGTGGAGGAAGTTGTCCCAATCGGCCAATGACGCACCCTCCGCAGGCCGGTGCAGATAATCCTCCGCCCCGTAGTAAGTGAACTCCCGCCGGTCCCGGTCACCGCAAAGGGGGCATTTCAGGCGCATTTCAGGAACCCTCGCATAGATCGAAAACCCATGGGGAGGACACTTTTACAATTCCCTTCACGGAGCCGCCCTTCTTGATGAATTGCCGGGTGAAAAAGTCAGTGCAAATGACACGCTCGGCATCCGGAAGCCGGTTGGAGGGTTCGATTTCACCCGCTTGCGGAAAGGCCTCAGGGTAATCGAAGTACACGGCTGCTCCGCACGCCGAAACTCCATTCACTTCCGTGCCGAACCCGGAAAGAGGCAAACGTTGCGCCAAGCGTGCCGCCAGTCTTTCCGCTTCAACTGTCGGCGGCAATGCGTCTGGCAGCGCCAAGCAGTCGGCTGACGCAGGCGTACCTACGATGCAGGCCAAAAGGAAGGATGCGCTCCTCACCATCATCAATGCAAGTTATGCTGGCTGCCGGTGCCTTCTTCATCCAGAAGATGCCCGGTCGCAAAGCGGTCCAGCCGGAACTTGCGGGCGACCTCGTGGCTCTCGCCCGTCGCCATCAGATGCGCCATGCACCAGCCGCTGGCCGGCACCGCCTTGAAGCCCCCGTAGTTCCAGCCGCAGTCGATGAACAGCCCCTCGACATGCGTCTTGTCGATGACGGGACTGCCGTCCGGCGACATGTCCATGATCCCGCCCCAGCTTCTCAGCACCTTTGCCCGGCCGATCATCGGCATCAGGGTCATCCCGGCCTCCATGACGTGTTCAACCATGGGCAGGTTCCCCCGGCTCGCGTAGCTCGCGTAGAAATCAAGGTCGCCGCCAAACACCAGCCCGCCCTTGTCCGACTGTGAAATATAGAAGTGCCCCATCCCGAAGCTGACCACATGGTTGATCACCGGCTTCAACCCCTCGGTCACGAAAGCCTGCAACACATGGCTTTCAATCGGCAACCGCATCCCCGCCATCGCCGCCACCTGAGACGACCGCCCCGCCACGATGATCGCCACCTTCTTCGCCCGGATCGCGCCCCGAGTAGTCTGCACCCCCCGGACCACACCATTCTCGATGTCGATCCCGGTCACTTCGCAGTTCTGGATCAGGTCCACCCCGCGCTGGTCCGCCCCGCGCGCATAGCCCCAGGCCACCGCGTCGTGGCGGGCAGACCCGCCGCGCGGATGCAGCAGACCACCATAGATCGGGAACCGCGTCTGCTCAAAATCCAGATAGGGCAGATGCTCCCGCACCCCCTCCCGGTCCAGCAGGATCGCATCGTCGCCCTGGTTGATCATCGCATTCCCGCGCCGCACGAAGGCATCGCGCTGCCCGTCGGAGTGGAACAGATTGATCAGCCCGCGCTGCGAATGCATGACGTTGTAGTTCAGCTCCGATTCCATTTGTTCCCACAGCTTCAGACTGTGGCTGTAAAATTCCGAGTTTCCGGGCAGAAAGTAGTTGGCCCGCACGATCGTGGTGTTTCGGCCAATGTTGCCCGACCCGATGTGCGATTTCTCCAGCACGGCGATGTTGGTCAGCCCGTGGTTTTTGGCCAGGTAAAAGGCGGTCGCCAACCCATGTCCGCCACCACCGATGATGATCGCATCATATTCGCCCTTGGGTGCGGGATCGCGCCAGGCAGGTGTCCAGCCCTTGTTGCCAAACAGCCCCTCGGTGATGACCTTCAGGCCCGAATACCGCATGTCGCATCCTTTTCTGTCCTGGCCATCAGACCGCGACTGACCCGGTTATTCAAGACCGCATGGCGAATTCCTGCCCTGCCTGCGACACCGGGTGTCGCAGGCAGGCTTTCCGTGCGGTTCAGCCGCACAAGTCCGGACTTAAAGCCCCTTGGACCGATAGGTCGCCGCCACTCGGCTGATCGACACGATATAGGCCGCCACCCGCAGATCCTCGACGTCATCGCGGGAATGCCAGACCTCGCGCATCGCCTGATAGGCCGTACGCATCGTGTCATCGAGGCCGGACCGCACCAACGCAAGCTCATCCGACCCGGTGAGGAACTTCTCCTTGAAGTCGGGCGACAGGGTCCAGCCAAGCTGCTGGTCCGACGACAGCCGCTCGAGCTCCTCTACCAGAAGGCGCGACCGCGCTTCTTCGGCCCGGCGCTGCATCCGGCCAAAGCGGATATGGCTCAGATTCTTGACCCATTCGAAATAGCTGACCGTCACCCCGCCCGCATTGGCATACATGTCGGGGATGATCACCACACCCTTGTGCCGCAGGATTTCGTCCGCGCCATAGGTGATAGGGCCATTTGCCGCCTCGATGATCAGCGGAGCCTTGATCCGGGCAGCGTTGCCCAGATGGATCACCCCTTCAAGGGCTGCGGGGATCAGTAGGTCGCACTCTTCCTCAAGGACCGATGCGCCGTCCACGATATGAGTGGCCCCCGGATAGCCCGCCAGCAACCCGCCATGCGCGGTCATCCACTGGCGCAGATCTTCGATGTTCAACCCCTTGGGATTGACCAAGGCCCCGTCACGTTCGATGACGGCGGTGACGATGCAGCCGTCTTCCTCGCTTAGAAACTTGGCCGCGTGGTAGCCCACGTTGCCCAGGCCCTGCACGATGACCCGCTTGCCGTCAAGGCCGCCGGAAAGGCCTGCCTTGGTCACATCCTCGGGGTGGCGGAAGAACTCGCGCAGCGCGAACTGCACGCCCCGCCCCGTTGCCTCGACCCGGCCCTGGATGCCTCCGGCATGCGGAGGTTTCCCGGTCACGCAGGCCTTGGCGTTGATGTCGGTGGTGTTCATGCGGGCGTACTGGTCGGCGATCCAGGCCATCTCACGCTCTCCCGTCCCCATGTCCGGTGCAGGCACGTTCTGGGCCGGGTGGATAAGATCGCGCTTGATCAGTTCATAGGCGAAGCGACGGGTGATCTGTTCCAGCTCATGCTCATCCCAGGCGCGCGGGTCGATGCAAAGGCCCCCCTTCGATCCGCCAAACGGAGTCTCCACCAGCGCGCATTTGTACGTCATCAGCGCCGCCAGCGCCTCAACCTCATCCTGGTTGACCGACAGCGCATAGCGGATGCCGCCCTTGACCGGCTCCATATGTTCGGAATGGACCGACCGATAGCCGGTGAACGTTTCGATCTTGCCGCGCAGCCGCACGCCGAAGCGCACCGTGTAGGTGGAGTTGCAGACCCGGATCTTCTGTTCCAGGCCTGGGCTCATATCCATCAGCTTGGCGGCGCGATTGAACATAAGGTCAACCGACTCGCGAAAGCTGGGCTCTCCGGTGGTGTGCATGCCATTCCTCCCTGTCCGGCAGGGTGCGCGTCCTGACAGTCCGGCGGCACCCGCGCGCAGCCTAGCGTGCAATTCCCGGCTGTGAACCCATCGCAGTGCTTCATCTGAAGATGGTAGCGCAATCACGTTGCCTGCGCGCGGAAAGCCCCACTCATCGGGTCGCCTTGGCGGGAAGGGCCGAATCGGTGAGCCTTTCAAAGGCCTTCCACCCTGCCCTCACGGTCATTGGCGCGCAGGATTTTCCCCTTTTGGCACCCGGCATCCGCCAGAGCCGCAGGAATTGTTTCCAGAAGCATGGATTTTCGGGCCGTTCCTATGCAAATGCCACACTTCCGCCAGAAGTTATGGTTTTATGAATGATGGAACCTCCTGCCCGCTGCGGGCAAGCTGCCATATGGAAGGTCACGATGATGCGTAAACCGATTTTTGCGTTGGCCCTGGGACGTGCAGGTGCCTCGATGGCCCGCTTCCGGGATGATGAAAGTGGGTCGATGGCCCTGATCATCATCTTCACCTTCCTGGCAATGATCCTGTTCGGCGGCATCGCCGTTGACGTGATGCGGTTTGAAACACGCCGCGTTGCGATGCAGCAGACACTGGACCGCGCCGCCCTTGCAGCGGCTGCCCTGCCAGACA
>JANPJU010000034.1:0-9296 GCA_031425675.1 Paracoccaceae bacterium
CTCACGGAACGCCGCGTTCATCTCTTCCACCAGCGACCAGGCGCGCTTGTAGCTCATCCCCATCTTCCGCCCCGCCGCAGCGATGGAGCCGGTTTCGGCGATCCCGGCCAGAAGCTCGGCCTTGCCCGGCCCAAGCACCAGCTGATCCCCGAAGAGAAGACGCAGGCGCAGCGTGGCGGCGGGCAGGATCATTCGGCGACGATTGCCTCCCCAGCGGCCCAAGGCAAGACGTTCCGCTGGCCATCCCTTGACCCAAAGCGGTTTGGACCCTAAGATTCCGGCATCCATCCCCCAGCCCGCAGGAGTTCCGCCATGCCGATCCGCGTCACCGTCTGGGGCGAGAATGTCCATGAACGCAAGAACAAGGTCGTGGCCGAGGTCTACCCCGCAACCATGCATGGCACCATCGCCGCGGCCCTCAATGCCCATGACGGGATCACCGCCACCACAGTGACCCTGCAAGACCCCGAACATGGCCTGACCGCCGCCAAGCTGGCCGAGACCGATGTCCTGATCTGGTGGGGCCACGCCGCCCATGGCGATGTCGCGGATGAGGTGGTGGAAAGGGTCTGCAACGCAGTCTGGGGCGGCATGGGGGTGATTTTCCTGCACTCCGCCCATTTCGCCAAGCCGTTCAAGCGCCTGATGGGCGCGCCTTGCAACCTGACCTGGCGTGAGGCGGGCGAGAGGGAACGACTCTGGGTCACCAGCCGCCAGCACCCCATCGCCCGCGGCATCCCCGACCATTTCGAGCTTGAGCATGAAGAAATGTATGGCGAGCCTTTCGGCGTCCCCGAACCGCTGGAAACCGTGTTCATCAGCTGGTTCGCCGGGGGTGAGGTGTTCCGTTCCGGCCTGACTTACAAGCGCGGCGCGGGCAACATCTTCTACTTCCGCCCGGGGCATGAAACCTACCCCACCTACCACCAGCCGCTGGTGCAGCAGGTCATCGCCAACGCTGTCCGCTGGGCGCATAACCCGGAACGCCGCATCCTGAACCCGAAGGACGCGCCGAACACCCCGGTCGCACAGGCGCTGGAGCCGATCACCGAACGCGGCCCCCGCCTGCACCATGATGGCGAGGAAGGATACCGCTGATGCAGCCCGTCCGCCTTCTGATCCTTGGCACCGGCGGCATGGCGAAGAACCACGCCGCGGCTTTTGCCGCCATCCCCGGCGTCAGCCTTGCCGCCGGGATCGACACCCGCGCCGAAGGCCTTGCCGCCTTTCAGGCCGCCCACAACATCGCCCACGGCTTTGCCTCGGTGGACGAAGCGCTTGCCTGGGGGCAGTTTGACGCGGTGACCAACGTCACCCCGGACGCCGCGCACCACGCCTCGACGCTGCCCTTCCTTGCAGCGGGCAAGCATGTGCTGTGCGAAAAACCCCTCGCCACCAATGCCGCCGATGCCGAAGCCATGGCCACCGCAAGTGCCGGCGTGGTGACCATGGTCAACCTCAGCTACCGCAACGTGCCGGCCCTGCAACAGGCGGCGCTGATGGTGCGTGATGGTGCGATCGGTACGATCCGGCATTTTGAGGCGTCCTATCTGCAAAGCTGGCTGACCCAGCCCGCGTGGGGCCACTGGGACCGTGAGGCGCAATGGCTGTGGCGGCTGTCCACCGCGCATGGGTCCAAGGGGGTGCTGGGCGATGTGGGGATTCACATCCTCGACTTCGCGACCTTCATCGCCGGGATGGACGCGGTTGCGGTGTCGTGCCTGCTGCAAACCTTCGACAAGGCTCCGGGTGGAAAGATCGGCGACTTCACGCTGGACGCCAATGACAGCGCCACGATGCAGTTGCGCCTTGCCAATGGCGCGCTGGGAACCGTGGCGGCCACCCGCTTTGCCACCGGCCATCTGAATGACCTGCGCCTGCGCCTTTACGGCCAGACCGGCGGGCTTGAGGTGCGGTTTGAAAAAGGCAGCAGCCACCTGCGCGCCTGCCTTGGCGACAACGTCCAGACCGGGGCCTGGCAGGATATCGACTGCCCCCCCGTCCCCACCATCTACCAGCGCTTCATCGCCGCGATCCGGGGGCAAGGGGCCGCGGATCCCGACTTTGCCCGCGGTGCCGCCCTGCAGCGCCTGCTGGACCGGGCCGAGACTTCGGCGGGTGACGCGGGGCGACTGCTGACCATCTGACCCGCGCAGCCGCCCCGGTCTGGCTTGTCTGGCAGGATTGGCGCGCCTTTCCGCTTTCCCTTCGCTAAATATCCCCGCCGGAGGCACGCGCCCCGCGCCGGTTGCGCGGCCCTTGGGCCGCGCAGAGGCAAGACAAAAGGCGTGCGCGGAACGCGCTCGATCTGACGGCCGTGGCAGCGCGCGCCGCCTCCAGACCAACGCGCCGCCCCAACCCCCTTCCCCCATTGGCCGGACGCGTCTATCTTTTCCCGGTCAACCAGCAGGACACCCACATGCAGACCATGCTTGGCATCATCGGCGGATCAGGCGTCTACCAGATCAACGGGCTGGAGGGTGCCGCCTGGGTCAAGGTCCCCACCCCCTGGGGCAAGCCGTCGGATGACCTGCTTGTCGGCCGTTTAAATGGCCTGCCCGTGGCCTTTCTGCCCCGCCACGGGCGCGGCCATGTCCATGACCCCGCCACCGTGCCCTACCGTGCCAACATCGACGCGCTGAAGCGGATCGGCTGCACCGACATTGTCGCGGTCTCGGCCGTAGGGTCTCTGCGCGAGGATTTCGCGCCCGGCGAGTTCGTGATCGTCGATCAGTATATCGACCGCACCAGCCAGCGGCCGATGTCGTTCTTCGGGCCGGGCTGCGTGGCCCATGTCAGCCTGGCCGACCCGACCTGCCCCCGGCTTGGCGCTGCCGCCGCACAGGCTGCCCGCCTGCAGGGGCTGACCGTCCACCAAGGGGCCACTTACCTGTCGATGGAAGGCCCGCAGTTTTCCACCCGCGCCGAAAGCCGGATGTACCGGGCCTGGGGCGCGGATGTGATCGGGATGACCGGCCTGTCCGAGGCCCGTCTCGCCCGTGAGGCCGAGCTTTGCTATGCCTCGGTCGCGATGGTCACCGATTATGACTGCTGGCATGACGGGCATGGCGCGGTGGATGTGGCGCAGGTGATTGCCGTCGTCCATGCCAATGCCGATGCCGCGCGCGGGCTGATGGCGCAATTGCCCCGGCTTCTGGATCCTGTCAGCGCCCCCTGCCTTCACGGCTGTGACCGCGCGCTGGGCCATGCAATCATGACCGCGCCCGAAAAGCGCGACCCGGTGCTGGTGGATCGGCTGGATGCCGTGGCCGGGCGTGTCCTTTGATGGCCCGCCAATGATCCGGGCCTTTGCCGCCAGCCTTTGTCTGCTGGTCGCCCCCCTGCTGCCCGCCCCCCTTCTGGCCGAGATCCTCCAGACCGACGGGATCGTGGCACGGACGCTGCTGCCCGATGCTGACCTTTACCGCCTTGCCACCTGCGGTGCGCCACCTGGCGGCATCTGTCAGGCCAAACCGCTGCGCTGGGGCAAACCTGTGCTGACGCTTCGGATCGAACCGGGACCGGACCCGTTGCCGCCCGGCTTTGTCCGCAAACTGAACCAGGCGCTTGACCACGCGATTCATGAGGTGAACCGCGCAGGCGCAGGCATCCGCCTTGCGCGGACCGAAGCCTCTGTCGCCGACATCAAGATCCGGCCCACCGGCCTTGCCGACGGAACCATCCTGACCGCCGCCCCCGGCTTTTCCGGCCGCGGGATCATGGGCGTGGGCTATATGACAGTGTGGTATGATCCGACAAACACCATCGGTGAGGCGGTGATCCTGATCTCTACGTCGATCACTGACGCCGATCTGCCTTCCGTCATGCTGGAAGAGGTGACGCAATCGCTGGGCTTTCCTTATGATATTGAAGGGCCAGCATATGAAGGCGTGTCCATCCTGTCGCAAACGTCAAACGCGACGGTGACAATCACCGGGCAGGACGCGACACTGCTGCGTCTGCATTATCCACCACCCTGACCTGAAGGCCGCCCCCAGATGCCGATCAAGCTTGCCGCATTCTTCTGTCTTTGTGCCAGCCTTGCCGCTGCGCAAGAATACATCACGGCAAAGGGTCCGCTGTCCGATGACGATTTCTTCCGTTTGGTCACCTGTGCCGCCCCGGCCGGCGGGGAGTGTCAAAAGACCGCCGCACACTGGTCATCCCGCAAAGCGCGTGACCTTAGCTTTGCCGTCGTGTTCGTGGCTGTCGGTTTTCCGACCAGATTGCAGGCAAGGATCGACGAAGGCCTTGCCCGCGCGGTGGACGAGTTGAATTCCGCCGACGCCGATTTGCAGATCCGGCGCGCAAAACCGTCCGAGCGGCCAGACATTTCCGTCCGCCTTCTGAACATTCCCGAGGGCGCGACCATACGGGGGACGGGGGTTCCGGAAGTGGACGGGGTAACCATTGGCGTGGCGACCAGCACGATCATCTGGAACTCCAACCGCAAGCTGGTTGCCTGTCACATCACCTCGTCCAACAGCGCCTATATGGACCAGATCATTTCCGGGATCCTGGAAGAGCTTACCCAATGCATGGGGTTCAACACCGACATCGGCGGGCGTTTCTACGAAACCAGATCGATCTTTTCCGAAAGCAGCAACGCGCTTTTGCGGCTGGGCGAACAGGACCTGATGGCCCTGCGCCGGCTTTATCCATGACCCTTGGAAGGCGATGACCCGATGAAGAAAACCGTCAAGGACTATATCCGCACCATCGTGGACTTCCCGCATGAGGGAATTCTGTTTCGGGACGTGACAACGCTGTTTGCCGACCCACGCGGCTTCCGGATGTGCGTGGACCAGCTGCTTGCCCCTTATGCCGGGATGCGGATCGACAAGGTCGTGGGGCTGGAGGCGCGGGGCTTCATCCTTGGGGGTGCTGTCGCGCACCAGCTTTCCACCGGCTTTGTACCCATTCGCAAGAAGGGCAAGTTGCCGGGCCAGACGATTTCGCAGGCCTACACGCTTGAATACGGCGAAGCGGTGGTCGAAGTGCACGATGACGCGATGGCCCCGGGCGAGAAGATCTTGCTGGTTGATGATCTTCTGGCCACCGGCGGCACGGCCGAGGCAGGCATCCGGCTGATCGAACGCCTGGGTGCCGAGGTGGTGGGCTGCGCGTTCGTCGTGGACCTGCCCGACCTTGGCGGCCGCAAGAAGCTTGAGGCGATGGGCATGGACGTGCACGCCCTGTGCGAGTTCGAAGGGCTTTGACCGCTGAGGTTCGCCTGTGGCCGGAGTTTTTGACAACTCTGCTTCGTGCTCTTTGAAGGCCTCGGCGCGATTTCTTCCAGAAAATCGTGCGCCGGACGGTTGGACCGGGTGACGTTAACCTAGCTGAAAGAGAATCACCGTAAGCCTGTGCTTGTCAGGCCTACCCAGCCTGGCCGCGCCGCTACCCACGGCGTGCTCCACACACCCCCAAAGCACCCCGTCGCAGGTCCTGCGGCGGGGTAACTTCTTGGGCGCTCCCTCGCTTGCACGGGCTGGTCAGCCCAGCACCGCGCCGGGGTTCATGATGCCACGCGGATCAAGTGCCGCCTTGATCGCTCGCATCGCGGCCAACTTGCCCGGATCACCATAACGCTGCAGATCATCGGTCTTAAGCCGCCCCACCCCGTGTTCCGCTGCGACGGATCCGCCCAGCGCATGCACCATGTCATGCACCGTGGTTTTCACTTGGTCGCGCACCGCGTCATGGTCTTGCCGCCGTGCGCCTTTGGCCGGAAAGACGTTCCAGTGCAGGTTGCCGTCGCCCAGATGACCAAAGCAGTTGATCCGGAAATCGCCCAAACCCCGCAGCGCGTCAGGTGCGGCGTCAATGAAACCGGGGATCGCCGACAACGGCAACGATATGTCGTGGCTGGAGATCGCACCGACCCTGCGGTTGGCCTCGGGGATCATCTCGCGCAGGTGCCACAGGCTGGCGGCCTGCGCGTCAGACGTGGCGATGACACCGTCCGAGACAAGGCCGGCATCATCTGCGGCATCATAAAGGTTGGCCATCGTCACCTCAGCCTCTATCCCCGGGGGCAGGCCCAACTCGACCAGCACCAGCCAGTCGGGGACCGGGTCAAAGGGGGCGGCGACCTCGGGCATCACCTCGGCCAGAAAGTCAAAGCCCATCCGGTGGATCAGCTCAAAGCTGGAAATCATCCCGCCCAAACGCCCTTGCGCCAGACCCAGAAGGTCGAGCGCGGCAGTGGGTGACGGCACAGCCAGGAGCGCCACCACCGTTGCCGCAGGGACCGGGAACAGCCGCAAGCTGGCTGCCGTGATGACCGCAAGCGTCCCTTCCGACCCGATCAGCAGATGGCGCAGGTCATAGCCCGCGTTGTCCTTGCGCAGCCGGGTCAGGCCGTTGAAGACAGTGCCGTCGGGCAGCACCGCCTCAAGCCCCAGGCACAGATCGCGCGCGTTGCCATAGCGCAGAACCGCCGTCCCCCCGGCATTGGCAGCCAAGTTGCCACCGATGCGGCACGACCCTTCAGAGGCCAGCGACAGCGGGAACAGCCGGCCGATTTTCACCGCTTCGGCCTGCACATCGGCCAGGATCATCCCCGCCTCGACCACCAGCACGTTCTCGGACGGATAGGCACCGCGCAGGGCTGCCATCCGCTCCAGTGACAGCAGCAGCGGTGGCGGGCCATCCGGCATGATCTGGCCCCCGACCAGCCCGGTGCCGCCGCCCCAGGGCACCACCCCAACCCGCGCTGCGTGGCAAGCGCGCAGGATTGCCGCGACCTCGGCCGTGGTTTCGGGCCGCACAAGGATGCCTGCCTGACCATGCCAGCGGCCCCGCGGTTCCTCCAGGTGCCGCGCCTCTGGGGCGCTTAACCGCCCTGGGGGAAGGATGTCGCCCAGATGCGTGACAAAGGCGGTATCGCAGGGGTTCAGCATCGACGGATCAGCATGGGGCGCTCCTTCCCGGCCATTGGTAGCGGGAGGCACCGCCCTTCGCCAGTGGCAGGATCAATCGAGGTAAGCCGGTTCCAGCACCATGATCGTCGGTTCGGATGGCAGATCGTCAAGCGACAGCGCCAATTGCGCGCCACCGGTTTCGACGACGGTGAATTCGCCGGACATCTCTGTCAGGAAGGCTTGCAGCGATGCCTCGCTGAACCAGTGCATCGGAATCACGACCGAGGATCGCAGCTGCCGCACAACGCCGGCCATGTCACCCAAGCGCAGGGTATAGCCGCCGTCGACCGGTACCATCACCACGTCCAGCCGACCGATGGCCGCGTATTGAGCGTCCGACGGAATCTGGTGCAGGTGACCGAGGTGGCCGATGCAAAGCCCCCCCGCCTCGAAGATGAAGATAGAGTTTCCGTCCCGGCGCGCGCCCTCGCCAAACGGGCCGCGTGTGTCGGTCGGCACGTTGCGCACCAGCATCGACCCAAGGTCAAGCCGGTGGTCGGCAGGCGTGGCCGACCCGCCCCAGCCTTCCAGAACATTCGGAATGCGCGGATCGGGCGCTGCGGTCCAGTGGGTCGAATGGGCGTTGTTCATCGTGACCACATCCGGCACCACGTCCTGCGTGCCGATATAGCCGGTGTAATCGGTCACCGCGACCGTGCCGTCAGCTGTCACGATGGCAAAGCTGGCATGGTCGATATAGCGGATAAGCACGCTGTCGGGCTCAAGCCCGTCATTCAGCGCTGCGGGTTGGACGGTCGCTTCGCCCGCCGCCAGCGCGATGCAATGGGATGGGATCCGATCCTGGGCCAGCACTGGCGCGGCCATCATTGAAACCGCAAGGACAAGGGTCTGGCGCATTGGTCACCTCCGGGTTTGATGAAGGGTAACCCGGATTGCCGCCGCGTCACCCGCCTATCGGATCACGGATGCGCGAGGTCAGACCCGGGCCGCAACCATCGCCTGCACCGCCCCAATGCTGCGCAGATTCCGGGCCGTCATCGGCGCAGGCAGGATCTTCATCAGCCGGACCGCAAGCTTTGACTGTCCAATCCCGCCCGGTGTGTGCAACGTCAGACGCCGGGGGCCTGCGTGCCAGGCATCCCCCGGATGGGCCAGTGCGCGCAAGACTTCGTCTTCCAGCACGGGCGTTTGACGCAGGAAGAACACATGCACGCGGCTTTGCTCGGCGTTGGCAAAAGGGTGGTCTGTCATCGCCGCCCCGATCTCATCCGGTGACAGGATGAATACCTCCGGCGCAAAGCCGAACCGCGCTGCAATGGCTTCACGGATCATCGGTTCGAGCACCCCGGCCTCCAGCGCGCTGTCAAAGACTGCATTGCCCGATTGGATGTAGGTCTCTGCCCGCCCAAGATCCAAGCCTGTCAGCATCAGCCGGAACTCTGCCATCGGCAGCTTGCCGGACCCGGACACATTCACCCCGCGCAGCAGCGCCACCCAGATCATCGCCCAACTGCCCCTACCATGCCCGTCAAAGGATATTAACCCGATCTGGTCGCGGTCTGATCGCGCCGGAGGGACACAACAGGTCTGCCCGCCACGCGATCATACTTGCAACCGTCGGGACCGGCGCGCTGCCAATCAATAGCGGTCAGCCCACATCCGTTCGCCCGCGCCGGTCACCGCGCAGATTGGCGTAAAGGACGTGGTTGCGCCAGCGGCCGTTGATCTGCAGATAGCTTTGCGCCACCCCTTCATACTTGAACCCACACTTTTCCAGCACCCCGCGGGATGGGGCGTTTTCCGGCAGGCAGGCGGCCTCCATCCGGGAAAGGTCCAGCCGGGTGAAGGCGTGGTGGGTCAGCGCAAGGATCGCCTCACGCATGTAGCCTTGGCGGGAATATGGCTGGCCGATCCAATAGCCCAGCGTGGCCGCCTGTGCTGGCCCCCGGCGGATATTGTCTAGTGTCAGCGCGCCCAGAAGCTGGCTATCCTCACGCCGGATCAAAAGCATCGGCAGCGCGGTGCCCTGTGCTTCGGCCCGCTGCGCCCAGTAGACACGGTTGGTAAAGGACCGCCGGGTCAGGTGGTCCGTGGCCCAGACCGGCTCCCATTTCGACAGGAATTCGGCCGAGGTGTCGCGCAATTCCGACCACTGCCGCCAGTCGCCGTGTTCGGGCAAGCGCAGCGTCATCCGCTCCGTCTCAACCCTTACACGGCGCTTGAGGCCAAGCATCAGTGGCCCAGACCGCGCCGGATCTCCTCGATCCCCGGGGCGGCGCTGACCGGGCCATAAAGGGCAAGCGCCGATTTCGCCGTGGTCAGGCCAGCGGCATAGCTGCGCACCATGCCGGTATTCACCGCGTCAATCTTGGCGACCGCTTCCGACACATCCGGGATCCGCCCCCAGAT
>JANPJU010000035.1:0-5883 GCA_031425675.1 Paracoccaceae bacterium
TTCATGATGTTCGGCAGGCTGGCATAGCGCGGATCGTTCAGGCGCAGGTCGACCGTGATGATCGTTGGCATCTTCACGGTGATGGTCTGCAACCCACCATCAACTTCGCGGGTGACGGTCGCATGGTCGCCGTCGATCGACACTTCTGACGCGAAGGTGGCCTGTGACCACCCCAGCAGGGCGGCCAGCATCTGCCCAGTGGCGTTCATGTCATTGTCGATGGCCTGCTTGCCGCACAGCACCAGACCCGGACCCTCTTCCTTGACCACGGCGGCCAGCAGCTTGGCCACGGCAAGGGGTTCGATGTCGGTGTGAACGTTGTCGGTCGCTTCGATCAGGATCGCGCGGTCAGCGCCCATGGCCAGCGCGTTACGCAGGGTTTCCTGCGCCTGCTTGACGCCGATCGACACCACGACAACCTCGGTCACGATGCCTTTTTCCTTCAGGCGGATCGCTTCTTCGACGGCGATTTCGTCAAAGGGGTTCATCGACATCTTCACGTTGGCAAGGTCAACGCCTGACCCGTCCGCCTTGACGCGCACCTTGACGTTATAGTCGATCACCCGCTTGACCGGGACCAGCACTTTCATAGCCGAAACTCCTCATCCGTAGCCCATCTTGGGGCGCACAAACCTTGGTCTGCCTGTTACCGCAGCCAAAGCCCCCGGAACAGAGCAAATGCGACCCTTCCGGGCGACACGACGCCGCGTTCTGATCGAAGGCGGCGATCAGCGGCGTGTCACCGGGTCAGGCCGGGCACCCAAAGGACATCATCCTTGCCATCGTTGTTGGCAATCCGCCCTGCCACAAAGAACCAGTCCGACAGACGGTTGAGGTAGCGCACCGCGTCGGGGTTCACGTCTTCCATCGTGGCGGTTTCGACCACCAGACGTTCTGCGCGGCGGCAGACGGTGCGGCAGAGGTGCAGTTGCGCCGCCAGCACCGACCCGCCCGGCAGAATGAAACTGCGCAGCGGGGTAAGTTTGGTGTTCATCGCGTCAATCTCGGCTTCAAGCCGCAGCACCTGACCCTCGATCATCCGCAGCGGCGTGTATGACAGCCCGGCGTCAAGATGCCGGTCGGGTGTGCAAAGGTCCGCGCCAAGATCAAACAGGTCGTTCGAAATGCGCTTCAAGGCAGCATCCAGATCGCCGGTCGCGTGCAGGCGGGCAAGGCCGACGGTGGCGTTGGTTTCATCCACCGTGCCGTAAGCGCTGACCCGGACGGAGTGTTTCGCCACCCGCGCCCCGTTGCCCAACGCGGTTTCCCCGGCGTCGCCGGTTTTTGTATAGATCTTCGACAGAACAACCATTTTCTTCCCCGAAACGTAAATTTGCGCGTCAGTTGCCGCCCGAGCGCAGCCAGGCAAAAGCCACGATGGCGATCACGGCCACGAACTGCACCCCGATGCGCCAGCGCATGATCTTGTTGGCGTTGCGCTTGTTGAACTCACCGCCTTTGGCGAAGGTGCCGATCCCGAACAAGAGGATCCCCAGCACCACAAGGCAGGCGATGGCGGTGAAGGCGAAAAGCGGATCGGAAAACATCGGCGCACTCCCTTTCGACGTGATTTAGGCGCACATATCGCAAAAGCGAAGCCAAATTTTTTGAGCAAGAAATTTGCCAAGGTTTCGACCTGAAATCCTTGGTTCCTGTCCCCGATGGTCAGCCCTTTGCGATCAGCCAGTCCAGCGCCCGCGTCGGCAGAAGACGCCGGGCAATGCCCATCAGATAGGTCGGCACCGTGACGTAATAGCGCGGCTTGGGGCGGCGAGCGTCAAGCGCGTGGATCAGTTTGGCGGTGACAGCGGCGGGGTCCAGCTCAAAGGCGTCTTTCTTGGTCTTCTGCCCGTAAAGCCGCCCGCGCAGGGCAACGTATTGTTCGCGCCGGGCAGAGTGTTCCCAGTCGATCCACTTCTCGAAATGGGGAATGGCGTTTTCGCGGATCCTGGTGGCAATCGGGCCGGGTTCGATCAGGATAACCTCGATCCCGGTGCCCTTCATCTCGATCCGCAGGACATCGGTCAGGCCTTCCATCGCGAACTTTGTCGCAACGTAAGCCCCGCGCCACGTCAAACCAACCAACCCCAGAACCGAAGAGCAGTTGATGATCCGCCCATGCCCTTGCGCCCGCATCAGCGGGATCACGCGGCGGGTCAGGTCATGATAGCCGAAAAGGTTGGTCTCGAAGATCTCGCGCAGCGCGCCGCGGGGCAGGTCTTCCACGGCACCGGGGCAGGCGTAGGCGCCGTTGTTGAACAGCGCGTCCAGCGTGCCGCCGGTGCGGGCCACCACTTCGGCCACGGCGGCGGCAAGGCTGTCTTCATCGGCATAATCAAGGCGGAAACTTTCCAGCCCCTCAGCCTGCAAACGCTCGCAATCCACCTCTTGCCGGCAGGTCGCAAACACCCGCCAGCCGCGCGCCTTCAGTGTGCGGGCCGCATCAAAGCCGATGCCGGAGGAGCATCCGGTGATCAGGACAGACCGCTGGACCATGGATCAGGGTGCCTCGGCCGTCAGGTAGCGCAGAGCGACATACCCCTCAAGCCCGTCACCCTGAATGACGATCCGCGCCCATTCGCCATCAACCTCGGCGACCATCAGCGCAGCTTCACCGTTTGTCAGTCTGCCCAGAACCTCGGCCTCGGTCGACGGGGCCGACCGGACGTTGACGGAATTTGCGTTCACATACCAGATCCCGTTGGCAGGCGTCTCGGCAGCGGGTTCAGAAGCCAAAGGCGCGCCGTTTTCGCCGGGCACCGATTCGTTTCCAAGGGCTGACAACGTGAAAACCGGCTCTGCCACGGACTGCACAACCTCACGCAGGGGTTCGACGTAAGGGGCTGTTTCGGCCGGCGCGGGTGCTGCCGCCACAGGCTTGGGCGCAGGTGGGGCAGCAGCCAGCACCGGGGCGGGTGCAGGTTCGGGCGCGGCAAGGGGCGCAGGGCCGTCAGCGGCGGCCTTTGCCAGCCCTGGGCGCAGCTGCCCGCGATCTTCGCCCAGAAGCATCAGCGCCCCGATCATGGCCGCACACAGGAATAACGTCAGACGCAGCATAGGGGAATCCGTTCTTGGGTCTCGCCGTGGTATCACAAGCACGGCGCTGGGGTTGAGTCCAAAACGCATCATTCGGTCAAAGGTTCCGCAGGCCGCATTGCAAGCCATCTGGACCGACGCGCCCGCCCGTCATACACAACATGCATGACCACCGATGATGAAGATCCCAAGATCGAGGGGCCGACCGGCCTGACCGTATCCGAACCGCTTTCCCGCGCGATCGGTGAAAGGTATCTGACCTATGCCTTGTCCACCATCATGCACCGCGCGCTGCCCGATGCGCGTGACGGGCTGAAGCCGGTTCACCGCCGAATCCTTTGGGCGATGCGGCGGCTGAGGCTAACGCCGACCGGGGGTTTTCTCAAATCGGCCAAGATCGCCGGCGACACGATGGGGGATTTCCACCCCCACGGCGACGCCGCGATTTACGATGCGATGGCGCGCTTGGCGCAGGATTTCAACATGCGCTACCCGCTGGTCGACGGGCAGGGCAACTTTGGCAACATCGACGGCGATAACCCGGCCGCCAGCCGCTACACTGAGGCCCGCGTCACCGCCGCCTCCGAAGCACTGATGGAGGGGATTGACGAGACCGCCGTCGATTTCCGCCCGAATTACGACGGCCGCCTGGAAGAGCCGGTGGTGCTGCCCGCCGCCTTTCCGAACCTTCTGGCCAATGGCTCCAGCGGTATCGCCGTGGGCATGGCGACAAACATCCCGCCCCATAACCTGGATGAGCTGATCGACGGTTGTCAGGCGCTGCTGGCCGACCCCGACCTGAGTGATGAGGCGCTGGTAGCCCTGATCCCAGGCCCGGATTTCCCGACCGGTGGCGTGATCGTGGAACCCCGCGACAGCATCCTTGACGCCTACCGCACCGGGCGCGGCGCGTTCCGGCTGCGGGCGAAATGGCAGGTCGAAGACCTTGGCCGTGGCACCTGGCAGATCGTGGTGACCGAGATTCCGTATCAGGTCGCCAAGTCCAAGCTGATCGAAAAACTGGCGGAGCTGATCCAGATCAAGAAGGTCCCGCTGCTGGCCGATGTCCGCGATGAATCCGCCGATGATGTCCGCCTGATTCTGGAGCCCCGCGTCCGCACGGTTGATCCGGACGTTCTGATGGGCAGCCTCTTCAAGAACTCGGACCTTGAGGTGCGATTTTCGCTGAACATGAACGTGCTGATCGACGGCCGGGTGCCCAAGGTCTGTTCGCTGAAGGAGGTGCTGCGCGCCTTTCTGGACCACCGGCGCGAGGTGTTGCGGCGGCGGTCGCTGCACCGGATGGACAAGATCGACGCAAGGTTGGAGATTCTGGGCGGCCTTCTGATCGCCTATCTGAACCTTGACCGTGTGATTGACATTATCCGCTACGATGACGACCCCAAAGCCGCCCTGATGGCCGAGGACTGGTCGAAATCGCACATTCGCGCCACATCGGAAAAGGACTACAAAGCGCCTGCCAAGGCGACGGGCATCCTGACCGAGAACCAGGCCGAAGCCATCCTGAACATGCGCTTGCGGTCATTGCGGCGGCTGGAAGAGATGGAGCTGAACGCCGAACGCGACGCGCTCACGAAAGAACGTGCCGATCTTGCTGACCTGCTTTCCGACGACCGCCGCCAATGGAAGCGTATAGGGTCAGACTTGAACGAGGTCCGCAAACTGTATGGCAAGGCCACCCTCATTGGCGCGCGCCGCACCCAGTTTGCCGATGCGGCCGAGATTGAAGATGTGCCCTACGAGGCGATGATCGAACGCGAGCCGATCACCGTAATCTGTTCCAGGATGGGCTGGATTCGGGCGATGAAGGGCCATGTCGATCTGGCCCTGGAGCAAAAGTTCAAGGACGGCGACGGCCCGCGCTTTGCCTTCCATGCTGAAACCACCGACAAGATCCTTCTTGTCGCCGAAAATGGCCGGTTCTTCACTCTTCTTGGCGGGAACTTGCCGGGTGGGCGTGGGATGGGTGAACCCGTCCGCCTGATGGTCGATCTGCCGAACGACACTGGCATCACCCACCTGATGATCTATCGTCCGGGTGAAAAGCTGCTTCTCGCCTCCAGCGCCGGGGATGGGTTCATCGTTGCGTCCGAGGAGTTGGTGGCCCAGACCAAGGCCGGCAAGGCCGTGCTGACCGTGCGCGATGGAGTCAAGACGGCGGTTTGCATCAAGGTGCAGGGCGACACGATCGCTGTGGTTGGCGACAACCGCAAGATGCTGATTTTTGCGGTGGCCGATCTGCCGGAAATGGCCCGGGGTAAGGGCGTGCGGTTGCAAAAGTACAAGGATGGCGGGTTGTCGGATGCGATTACCTTCCGGTTGGCGGAAGGGCTGGCCTGGAAAGACCCCGCCGGACGCACGCGCACGGAAATCGACCTTGCCGAATGGCAGGGCGCGCGGGCCACTGCGGGGAAGATGGCTCCGCGTGGGTTTCCGCGCGACAACCGGTTTAACTGAGCCGCCGCTTGTCGATGACTTCGTCACTCCTCGCTGAGTGCGCGACGAGAAGACGAAGTCGAACGAGGAGGTGCGCCGGATGCGCCCCAATCAGGCTTGAATTTCCCAGCCCCACGGGCTAAGTCGCCGCGCGTGTAACTTGGGGGTCCCTCGCGGCCCGATCAAAGCAAGGCGGAATTCGCAATGGGCAAGGCAAAGTTTGAACGGAACAAACCGCACGTCAACATTGGCACGATCGGCCACGTTGACCACGGCAAGACGACGCTGACGGCTGCGATCACCAAGTATTTCGGTGAATTCCGCGCCTATGACCAGATCGACGGCGCGCCGGAAGAGCGGGCTCGTGGCATCACGATCTCGACCGCGCAC
>JANPJU010000036.1:0-47860 GCA_031425675.1 Paracoccaceae bacterium
ACCTGCGAACCCCGCCTTACGGTGCTAACCGCAAGGGCTTAGTTTTCGATACCTCGAACTGCTTACGCAGCCAGAGCCATCGGAGCACGGTTGTCATTGGCAACTGTACTTGCGGTCCGATAACGGTGGTACCTACCGAGCAAAAGCTGGCCTCTTTGGTCGTTCGTCGATCCTATTTCGGCCCCACACGCCCGCAATGAACGGGGGTTTTGGTGGAGCCGCCGGGTACCGCCCCCGGGTCCGAGCCGATTATTACAGGTGCGTTTATCGCCATAGTCGAGGTTGCCCCCGACGAGATCAATATAGGGGGGGCCGCAGCGCGGCGCAAGGTGGGGTGATCACGGGGGACCGCCTGACGAGTACCAAATGACCACTGCCAGAAAATCATGCCTTTGGCCGCAACCATCCAAGCCTGCTTCACCCGAATGCCCGCATAATTTGGGTACCTGCAACAACGCGGTCATGGGGCACTGCAGGACACCGCACGCAGGGACCGCTGCGGGTCAGGCGTTGTCTATGCCGCCCTGTGTGCCAGAAGTTCGGCGATCATGCCGGCGACTTGCGCATCATCATAGGGCTTTCGAAAGAACCTGATCCCGTCTGGCAGGCCGTTTTCCCTTGGGATGGCAGTGCCCGAAGCGACCAGAAGCATGATTGGAGGCCAGCGTTCGCGGATGTAATGGCTTAACTTGATGCCATCCATGGTGCCCGGCATCCGCACGTCGGTAAAGACGAGGTTGATGTCGTCGCGCGTTTCCAGGATCTGGATGGCTTCCACGGCATCTTCTGCCTCTACAGCCGCATACCCGGCGGACTGCATCATATCTACAGCTCCAAGCCGGATAAGCGCGTCGTCTTCTACCACAAGGATCACTGGCTTTCCGTTCTTCATTTTCCGCAGCTGTGTCGTCCCAGGCAGCCCGGTATCCGCCATGTCGGACAGCTTGATCTGTTTCAACATTTGAAGTGCCGGAAACGTCCTACGCCGCCGGAGGTGCGTTCCGGTGTTGGCCATCTGCCGCCCGATGCGTGATTGTCACGGCGGTTCCAGGCTTGGCATCCGTGACGGTGACCACACTTTGCAAGTTGCGGCTCAGTGCTTGGACGATGCCCGTGCCCAGTCCGGATTTCGGAGCGTCCTCGCCTTCGGCGATGCCAACGCCGTCGTCGATCACCGTCAGGGTCCAGTCGCTGCCATCTGCCCGGTAATCAATTCTGATCACGCCCGACGCCTGATCGGGAAAGCCGTGCTTGAAGGCGTTGATGACCAGTTCCGTGACGATCAGGCCAAGGCTGACCGAATCCGAGGCGCTGACCACCGTATTGTCCGCCGTCACGGAAAGCGACAAACGCTCGGGGTCGACGATCATCGACGCGCCGAGGCTGGCCCCCAGTTGCATGAGGTAGTCCCGCAAGATCACCTTGTCGCCTTCGGTTGCCGCAAGCTGGCGTTGCACGGCCGCAATCGACATGACGCGCTGGTGGGCGTGGACCAGATAACCCCGCGCCTCTTCCGACTGAACGCGGCGGGCGCTTTGCATCAGCACACTGGCGATGATCTGCAGGCTGTTGGCAATCCGGTGCTGCACTTCCTGGATAAGCATGGCCTTTTCGCGGATCAACTGATCCTTCTGGCGGGCCTCCGACCGGGCAAGCGTGACATCGGTCACCGCCAAAAGCAGATTGACATCGTTCAACGCGGTGTCGGCAAGGATCTGGGCGTTCAGGATCAGCCTGCGGGTTTCCTGTCCCGGTCGTTCAAGATCAATCTCATACGCCTCGATCCGTGCGCTGCCCGAAGCGGTGGCGTTGAGGAGCGACGCAAGTTTTGGCGATGCCCATTCGCCATTGCCGATACCGGAAATCTTGCGCCCGACAATCTTTGCAGGATCGATTTCGAAGGCGCGACAGAACGAACTGCTTGCGGCAATGACCACAAGACCTGCCGTAAGAAACAGCAGCGGTTCGTTCGACGCAATAATGATGGCAAGCGCGGCTGGAGAATCACTCCCGAACCGGATGGTCTCTGTCATGGCGCCAATCCTTTTGCGCCGAAGACTCACGAAGCAAGTCATCGCTCGGCATGGGTGCTCTTAAATGTCAGCGCCCTTGGTCTGGGCCTACTGTTTCATACTTTGCGTCATGCTGCACCATAGCAAATCACGCATCCGGGCAGATTAAACTGCCGGCGGCTGAATAATGGATATGCAACCCTTGGGGGGTCTTGCTGTCTTTTTCAGTGATAAAGCGCCCGGGGTTGCCCCCGGGCGCCTGAAGAAAGGGCAACGGCCTGCTCTCAGAACCCAGATTTGATCATCTCGAATTCCTCGATCATCCGGTCGCGCAGTTCGGTGGTGGGCGGCGACTGGACAAAGAGGGTGGTCGAGATCGGGTCAACATAGGCGGCTTTCAGCGCCTCGGCCGGAATTTCTGCCATGGCAGCGTCGTTGGCCAACGCATAACCGATCGCATCCAGCAGTGGTTGGGCCGACGTATGCGCCAGAAGCGAGTTGATGTGGTCGTAGACGTTGTCCTCGTTACCGGGGCCGTCCTTCATGTTCACAAAACCGCAGTACCAGGTGGCAGCGCCTTCAGCCGGGGCGCGGTTGAAGCCGACGGGGAAGTTCTCGGCCAGAAGGATGGCGACCGGGTCATTCCACGACCAGGCAACCTGCACCTCACCCGAGGCCATCAGCTGTGACAGTTCCGACGGGTCGGCCCAGTAGGCGCGGACGTTTGGATGCACCGAACGCAGCCAGTCGGCGGCAGCGGTGAACTGTTCGTCCGTGATGTTGTCCCACGAGGTAACCCCGGTGGCAAGGAAGGCCAGCGACCAGACGTCATCGGTATTGTCGGGCATCGAAATGCGTCCGGCATATTTCGGGTTGGTGAATACCGACAGCGAGGCGACATCTTCGGCCGGAACAGTTTCCGAATTATAGGCGATGGCGGTGTAGGCATAATCGGTCGGGATGTAGAACACGCCTTCGTCACTGGTGAAGGGCGCGGTCATCCGGGCCGGGATATTGGAAAACTCGGGAATTTTCGAGATGTCCCATGGCTCGATAAGGCCCGCATCCTTGTAGCGCGGCACCGAGGCGGCGCAGGGGTGGACCACGTCGGCAGTAAAGCCCGAGGACACTTTCTGGAACGCTTCGTCGTCATCCGCGAAGAACACGTAGGACGGTTTCTGGCCATGCTTGTCGACATAAGGCTGCAGCATGCCGTCAATCTCCCAGCCGGCCCAGTCAAGCACGGTCAGTTCGGGGTCGGCGGCATTGGCGGCGACGGTCAGCGACAGCACCGAAGCGGCGCTGAGAAGGGCAAGGCTTTTGCGGGACATGTGTGCTCCTCTGAAGGGGCGGCGGTCTCTGGACGACCGACAGCCGGGTTGCGACCTGTTGTTGGGGGCGCACCCTGCATTGGCCCACCCCGATTCCGGGAAGGTGGGCGGCAGTCTGACAAAGGACAAGAGGATTCTGCCATTTCCCCATGGGAAAGGCGCACAAAATTTCGTCAGGCGACCAAATTGGCGGCACTGCGACTTTGCAAGGCAGGGTGGCGCCGGGCGATGTGCCCGGCGCCTGTTTCAGGTCTGGGGGTTACAGAAGCCCTTTTTCCCAAGGCCCGGTGATCGCGAACGTGACACCTGGCGTCTGGATGTTCACGAACATCCAGCGTCCTGACGGGTCGAAGGTCACGCCTGCCCATTCCATCTGGCGGTGGTCGCCTTCACGAATGAACTCGGCCGATTTTCCCGCAGCCTGGATGTCGGCGGGGCTAAGCTGGATGTTGTTGCGGGCAAAAAGATAGGTCTCGCCGGCCGGGGTCAGGCCCATCATCCGCTGACCTGCGCCGAACTCGTCTTCGTATTCGTCGCCGTCCTCACACAGGATGACGCCGCCACGCGGGCTTACGGCGACATTGTCAAAGTTGTTGCCGGCAGCACGGTTGTCGGACTGATAGATGCAGGTCAGCCGGTCATTGGCCGGGTCCAGCGTCCAGACCGAACCGTCACCCCGGCCAATCTTGCCCTCCTCATCAACGCCCGAAGACGTGTCGGTGATGTAGATCAGGCGGTCGGATGGCGAATACCAGCAGCCTTCCAGCCGTGACATGCGCAAGGCGCCCTTGTTGCGGCCTTGCACGAAAGGACCCGAGGCCATGTTGTCAGCCTCCTGCGGGGCTTCGGTGAAGGACTGGGGGGCAAGGTCGGGATCGTCGATCTGCACCCATTCCAGCTGGTAGCTGTCGCCCATCGACGGGGTCAGAAGGTCAACCTTGTCTTCGCCTGCGACCTTGGCCATCCAAAGCGTGCCGCCCTGTTCCAGCGCGCCAAGCTTCTTGGACGTGTCGGCGGGCAGGAACTTGTAAAGCCCGGCCTGATTGCGGTCATCTTCGGTCAGGAAAAGGGCTCCCGTGATCGGGTCCATGGCGACGGCTTCGTGGTCCATCCGTCCCATCGCCTTGATCGGGACGGCGCTGGTCTCAGCCGCGTTGGGCGACACTTCGAAAACATATCCATGCGGCATGCCGCCAACGTCGGTAAAATCTGACTTGTCTTCCTCACAGGTAAGCCAGGTGCCCCAAAGGGTGGGGCCGCCGGCGCAGTTGTTCCAGGTGCCGCCAAGGCTGGGCTCGGCGCGGTCCCATTTGCCGTCGCGGAAGATCAGCGAGGTCGTGCCCCCGGCGGCAGGGCCGGCGACTTCGTTCTCGTCGTAATCTTCGCCGACGTTCTGCAGGCCCTTGTCATAGAAGGCCGCGGCCTTGATCGATCCGTAGCGCGGATCGACGGTCGCCTCGTGGTTGCGGATCAGCGTCAGTTCCGGCGCCCCACCGACATAGCGGCTGCGGACCACGGCCATGCCGTCATGCCAGCCAGGCGTGGGATTGCCGTCGGCCATCAGATCACCCGTCCAGCCGAAGGACTGGTAGGTGAAGCCTTCGGGCAGCTGCAAAAGCGGCAGGCCAGTGGTCATGTCCTTGACCGGCGCAATCTTGCCATAGGGCGAGACAATCGGCTCCATCCGGCCAAGCGCGTTGGCGCGGCGCGAAGCAAGGCCGGTAAAGGGAAGTGCTAAGGCCGAAGCGGCGGCCCCGCGCAGAAGTGTTCGGCGGTTGACGGTGTGCTGCATGGGTGGTCTCCCTGACATGTGGCGTTTTTCGCGGGAACCGGGCCGCCGCCCGCAGTGCAGGCGACCGGCAGGCGACCGGTGCCTGACCGAACGTTAAGGCCGGAAGGTGATGCTGCGGTGTCGGGTCCGCGACCGTGGCGATTCAGTAATGTGACAGAGTTCCAGCGCGACTCGGCGTCCGGCCCGACTGGCCCCGCGAATGCAGGGGCTTGCAGGCCCGGCAGGGGGCCGCTAATCCTTTTGATGTGCCGGGTATTCCCGGCTCTGGCCTGCGGGGAGATATCCTGCGGGTCTGGCTGGAAGACCTGCCGCGGCTCGGGACACCCCCCGCTTCGCGTGCGGGTATGCCGGTGCCGTGGCCCCAACATGGAGCCGCATATGGCGCTTGATCTGGATTTCGTTCGCTCACAGTTCCCGGCGTTTTCGTCGCCGGTCCTGTCGTCACACGCGTTCTTCGAGAATGCGGGGGGCAGTTACCCTTGCGTGCAGGTGGTGGACCGGCTGACGCGGTTCTACACCGACCGCAAGGTGCAGCCCTATGGCCCCTATCCAGGCGCGCAGGCAGGGGGCGCAGAGATGGACGAAGCCCGAACCCGGCTGGCGGCTATGATGGGGGTGGCGCGGGAAGAGGTGTCTTTCGGGCCGTCGACATCCGCGAACACCTATGTGCTGGCGCAAGCGGTGCGGACCTGGCTGGACGGCACGGGCGGGGCGGTGGTGGTGACCGATCAGGACCACGAGGCAAACTCGGGCGTGTGGCGTCGGCTGGCCGAGGCGGGGATCGAGGTGCGCGAGTGGCAGATCGACCGTGAGACGGGGTCGCTGGAACTGCCGTCGCTGGCTGCCTTGCTGGCGGATGGCATGGTCAGGCTGGTGTGCTTTCCGCATTGTTCGAACGTGATCGCCGAGATCAACGATGTGGCCGCGATCTGTGCCATGGCCAAGGATGCCGGCGCGCGGACGGTGGTGGACGGGGTCAGCTATGCCCCGCACGGGTTTCCCGACATTCCGGCCCTGGGCTGCGATGTCTACCTCTTCTCGGCCTACAAGACCTACGGTCCGCATCAGGGGATCATGGTCCTGCGCGAAGCCTTCGGGTTAGAGTTGCCGGGGCAGGGGCATTACTTCAACCACGCCACGCTTTACAAACGCCACACCCCCGCCGGGCCGGACCATGCCCAGATCGCCGCTTGCGCGGGAATGGCGGATTATGTCGATGCGCTGGCGGCCCATCATGGGATCAGCGGCGACGCGGCGGAGCGGAACCGGGGGGTGCATGACTTGATGCGCGCGCAAGAGGTGGCGGTGATCCAGCCGCTTCTGGATTATCTTTCTGCGCGCAATGATGTGCGGCTTCTTGGCCCGCGGAAGGCTGCGCGGCGGGCACCCACCGTGGCGGTGGATCTGGGCCGCGCGGCAGAACCGGTGTCCGAGGCTTTGGGTCTTCACGGCATTGCCTGCTGGGCGGGCGACTTCTATGCCGTTCGCCCGCTGACAGCACTGGGCGTGGATCTGGAAAGGGGTGTCCTGCGAATGAGCAGCGTCCATTACACCAGCGCGGATGAGGTGGCCCGGTTGATTGCGGCGCTGGACCGGGCGTTGTGAGACCAGCAAAGCGGAGCGCGTTCTGCGCGCACCGTTTACTCACCTTCTGCGCGAAGAGTGCGCAGAAGGCTCGGCTGATGGGGGCATTCTGCCCCCAAACCCTCTGAGAGTATTTGTCAAAAGAGCAAGTCCAAGTGATCCGCCTTGGTCTGGCGGGCGTAAAATTAAGACTTGGGGAAGGCTGGGGTATGTCTGAGCAACCGTTGATCCTGTGGGCCCGCCGCGATTTGCGGTTGGGCGACCAGCCAATGCTGGCCGCTGCCATGGCTACGGGGCGGCCCTTGGTGCCAGTGTTCGTCCTTGACCCCGAGACCGAGGCGCTGGGAGCCGCTGCCAAATGGCGCCTGGGGCTGGCGGTTGCGGCCTTTGGGCGGGCGCTGGCCGGGATCGGGTTGCGGTTGACCTTGCGACGCGGACCGGCGCTGGCGGTTTTGCAGTCCCTTGTGACGGAGACCGGGGCGGGCGGGGTCTGGTGGTCGCGGCTTTATGATCCTGCGGCGGTGGCGCGGGATACGGGCGTGAAGGCGGCGCTGAAGGCAGGCGGCGCCGAGGCGCGCAGCTTTCCCGGGCATCTGATGCACGAACCCTGGGAGGTTCAGACCGGACAGGGCGGGTTTTACAAGGTCTTCACCCCCTATTGGCGTGCGGTGCGCGACCGGGGGGTGGCGGCACCTGCGCCGGACCCTGATCGGGCACATGGGCCAGCGGTCTGGCCTGCCAGTGACCGGCTGGAAGACTGGCACCTTGGTGCGGCGATGAACCGGGGGGCGGCAATCGTTGCGCCCTATCAGGCCGTGGGCGAGGCGGCAGCGCGGGCCAAGCTGGCCGCGTTTCTGGACGGTCCGGTTGAAACCTACGCGGCGGCGCGCGATCTGCCGGGGGTGGCCGGAACCTCACGCTTGTCGGAGAACCTGACCTACGGCGAAATCGGCATCCGCGAGGTCTGGCATGCAGGCTTGCGGGCGCGCGATGACGGGCTGGCCGGCGCGGAAAGCTTCCTGCGCGAACTCGCCTGGCGTGAGTTTGCCTATCACCTGATGCACCACACGCCACAGATCACCACGGCAAACTGGAAGCCGGAATGGGACAGTTTTCCCTGGGCTGGCGACAGTCCGGATGCGCTGCGCTGGAAGCAAGGCATGACGGGCGAGCCTTTCGTCGACGCCGCGATGCGCGAGATGTATGTCACCGGCACCATGCACAACCGCGCGCGGATGATCGCGGGCAGCTATCTGACAAAACATCTGCTGACCGACTGGCGCGTGGGTCTGCATTGGTTTGCCGATTGTCTGACCGACTGGGACCCCGCCTCCAATGCGATGGGCTGGCAGTGGGTTGCAGGCTCTGGACCCGATGCTGCACCCTACTTCAGGGTGTTCAACCCTGCGGGCCAGGCCGAGAAGTTCGACGCCAAGGCCGACTACCGCCGCCGTTTCATTGCCGAGCTGTCACGCAACCCGGGGCCAGAGGCCTTGGCCTTTTTCGACGCCGTGCCCCGTTCTTGGGGCCTTAACCCAAGGGCGCAATACCCGGCCCCCGTGATCGATCTGGCGGAAGGGCGCGCGCGTGCCCTTGCGGCATATGGGGCAAGAAAGGCTTGAGCAACACATGCCGTTTGAGGAAAGTGCACACAATGAAAAGAACCCCCGGGGAGGGCCGATGGACGTGCTGACGACAATGAAGGGCCAGACCGGCCTGCCGCGCTATTTTGCCCGCGCGTTCGAGGTGGCCGGGCGGCTGGGCGAAGGCCGGATGGACTTTGTATTGCCCGACGGCCGCCGCTTTCGTGTCGAGGGCAAGGCCCCCGGCATCGCCGCCGAGATCGAGGTGCACAACCCGGACCTGTTCGCCCGGCTGATCCGCGACGGCGACCTTGGCTTTTGCGATGCCTATCTGGATGGCTGGTGGTCAACGCCCGACCTGCAGGCCTTTCTGGACCTGATCCAGCGCCCGGCGAACAACCCTTTGGGAGACAGCTATCCCGGCATGAAGCTGGTGCGCGCCTATGAGCGGATGCGGTTCTGGCTGCAGTCGAATTCGAAGGCGCAGGCGAAGAAGAACATCTCGTACCACTACGATCTGGGGAATGATTTCTACCGGCTGTGGCTTGATGAGACGATGACCTATTCCTCCGCCATATTCGAGAACCCGCAGGAAAGCCTGGAGGCCGCGCAAAAGCGCAAATATGCCAGCATGGTGGACCAGATGGGTGCAGTGCCGGGCGAGCATGTGCTTGAGATCGGCTGCGGCTGGGGCGGTTTTGCGGAGTATGCGGCGGGCGAGCGCGGCCTGAAGGTGACCGCGTTGACGATCAGCCAGCGGCAGTATGATTTTGCGGTCGAACGGATCGCGAAGGCCGGTCTGTCGGACCGGGTGTCGATCAAGCTGCAGGACTACCGGGATGAGCGCGGCACCTATGACGGCATCGCAAGCATAGAGATGTTCGAAGCTGTCGGCGAACGCTATTGGCCCACCTATTTCAACACCCTGCGCGAAAGGCTGCGGCCCGGCCGCCACGCCACCTTGCAGATCATCACCGTGGCCGATGACCGCTGGCAGGTTTACCGGCGCAGCGTGGATTTCATCCAGAAATACATCTTTCCCGGCGGGATGCTGCCTGCACCCTCCGTTCTTCGGGCTGAGGTGGAAAAGGCCGGGTTGCGGGTGAAGGGTTCCATCGAGTTCGGTGAAAGCTACAGCTTGACCCTGCGGCGCTGGCACGAGGCCTTTACCGAGCGTTGGGGCGACGTGAAGAAGCAGGGGTTTGACGACCGGTTCAAGCGGATGTGGGATTTTTACCTGGCCTCTTGCGCGGGGGCCTTTCAGGGTGGAAACTGTGACGTGACGCAGATCACGGTGACCCGTCCGACCTGAGGGAGCTTTTTATGGCCAATCCGATGCCAACCGGTGCCAAGGCGATTGGCGCGCTTAGCTTTGCAGTGGTCGGATGGCTGATCGGCCATGCCTATGCTGCGAACATGCCGGTCCCCGAAGCGGCAGGGTCGCTGCGGGAACTGATGGCGGCGCTGGGCGGCGTCATCGGGTGGAAGGTCATGGGGAACTCGGTTGGCAAAGGCTATGTCGGCGCGGTGGGATCGGGCTGGAAGACGGTGATTTTGCTGGTCTTCTTTGGTCTGTTGTTCATCTCGATCTACAACATGGTGCTGGAATCCACGAAAATGCGCTATGATGGCCCCTTCGAGGCGGTGGTTGATGTGTTCAACCAGATGCTTGAGCGGTCTGTTCCCTTGGCCTCGGTCGGAGTCTTGGTCGTGATGGCGGTGGGCGGCGGGATTGCGGGTCTTTTGACCGAGAACGCCAACCGCCGCTGGCGCTGAGCGGATCGTTCAGACAGGGGTGCTGCAATGCGGGTGACCGGGGCGGCCGGGCTGATGGCCATTGTGCTGGGCAGTGCCGGCAAAACGGCAGAACGGCTGGATTTTTATGTCCGGGTGATGGGGTTGGAGCCTGCTGCGGGGGTTGACCCGGTGGTGGATCTTGGCCCCGGCGGGCCAGAGGCTGAGGCCTTGGCGATGGCAGTGATGGCAGGCTTTGGCCAGTTGCCACAAGCGGCTATGCGGCGGCGCTTGCCCTCTCTGGCGATGGCGGCGGCAAGCCGGGTACGGGCGTCGGTTGCCCCTCCTCGCGGTCTGCGGACCGGGCCGGGGGAGGTGCGGGTCAAGATCGCACGGCAGGCCCATGCCGGATTTTTCGGGCTAGAAGTGCTGACCCTGTCACACCGCCGGTTTGACGGCGGGATCAGTCCCGACTTGCAACGCGAGGTCTTTGTCGCAGCAGATGCCGTGACTGTGCTGCCCTATGATCCGGTCCGGGACCGGGTGTTGCTGGTGGAACAGCTTCGCATCGGGCCACTTGGCCGGGGTGACCCGCTGCCATGGCAACTGGAGGCGGTGGCGGGCCGGATCGACCCCGGCGAGACGCCCGAAGCGGCCGCCCGGCGTGAGGCGGTGGAAGAGGCAGGGCTGGTGCTGGGAACGCTGATGAAGGTGGCGGAGTATTACCCGACGCCCGGCGCGGTGACCGAATATCTTTATTCCTACGTCGGTCTGTGCGACCTGCCCGATGGCGTGGCCGGGATCTTTGGCGCCGAGGCGGAGGCTGAGGATATTCGCGGCCACCTTCTGACGTTTGACGCCCTCATGGCGGCGGTGATGAACGGCGAAATCACCAACGCGCCCCTGCTGTTGACCGCGCTCTGGCTGCAGCGAGAGCGGGGGCGGCTGCAGGGATAGGCCTGCACCTTTCGCTGGCACCAGAGGCTTTCATACCCTCCGGACCGCAAGTTGAGTATTTTGGAAAAGAGCAATCGCTAGTTTGAAACAAATTGTGCAGGTTCTGCCGCTTCACTGGGCACCGCACGGGTTGCGCAAGGACACAGGGCAGCGGTAGTTCTTCGCAAGCTGTGTCATCCACCCGAACGGGCCGTGTCGCCCCAATCGACCTGCATCGGGACCTCAAGCCCTTGCCGGTCCGCTGGTGGGCGCTTTTCGATTTCTGCCACCAGTGCACGCGCGAGGAATTCCCCGGCGCGGCCCACGTCTTCCTTGATGATGATCGCCTCGCGCCGGAACCGGCGCAGGAGGGCAATGGCCTCTTTCGCGACCACATCGAAATCTCGGCCAAGGACGCGGCCGCTGCGTTCCGCCCCCGCGATTGACGACATGGCGGCGGTGGTTGACCCGACAAGAATGCCGTCGGGTGGGTTTGGCGCAGCAAAGCGGGTGGCGACAGCTTCATCCACCGCTTCACCACCACTGTCCGAGGTGACCTTGTCGGCCAGTTCGAACGGCAGGCCGTGCAGGGCTGCCTCATCCGAAAAGCCAAGCGTCATGTGGCGGGCATAGAGATGCGACCGGGGGGGCGCGATCAACAGCAGCCGCTTGCGGCCACGCTGAACAAAGCTGCGCACGGCAAGGCGGGCGAAAGCCTCGTTGTCAAAGTCGAAATAGGCGTGGTCGATTCCCATGTCGGTGCGGCCATGGGTCGCGAAAGGGAAGTTCCGTTCGCGCATGTAGCGCACGCGGGGATCATCTGGCTTGGTCTGGTTCAGGATCACCCCATCCGCGCTTTCGGTTTCCACAATGTAGCGAATCGGCTCCATCGGGTCCTGATCGGGAAAGAAGGGCATCACGATCATGTGGTAGGCGGTGCCGCGCAGGGCGTTGGCGATCGAATAGATCAGGCGTGAGGTGTGGTTCATCACGTCCGTCTCGGTCGACAGGACAAGTGCTATGACATTGGTCTTGCCGGTGCGCAGGCGCACACCTGCGCGGTTCGGACGATAGCCGAGAAGGGCGGCAGTCTCACGCACGCGGCGTTTGGTATCTTCGCCTATGTCGGGGGCATCCTTCAACGCGCGGCTGACGGTGGCGATGGCAAGGCCGGTGGCGGCGGCGATGGTCTTCAGCGTCGGACGCTCGGCCTCCGAATCATGTACGATCAGCGTGGTGGGATCAGGAGGTGATGCCATGGCGGTCTTCCCTGTGTGCCGGAAGGTCCCGGCGAATCCCTGCGGGTGATTCGGTGCAAATGGTGCGTTTTGCAGCCGCAGAAACATGATGCGCAGAAAGGGCAGAAAACGCCTGTCCTGCAAGCCCCCCGCGGATGTTTCAGCACTGCGGCATCCGTCCTCGCTTTTCCCATATTCCCGCGCAACGACGGGGTTTCCTTGCCCGATCAAATCTTGTGCACCTTAGGGCGACAAGAGAAAAGATTGATTGATTGGCAAAACTATAACGTTATAGAAATGGACTATAACGATTTAGAACCTGGGAGGAACGGATGAAACTGACCAAACTGACGGCCCTGCTTTGCGTATCAGTGGCCATGCCCGCCATGGCGACAGAGCTTGAAGTCACGCATTGGTGGACCAGCGGCGGCGAGGCTGCGGCCGTGGCGGAGCTGGCCAAGGCCTTTGACGCAAGCGGCGACAAATGGGTCGATGGCGCGATTGCTGGTGGCGGTGGCACCGCACGCCCGATCATGATTTCCCGCATCACCGGCGGAGACCCGATGGGCGCCACGCAGTTCAACCATGGCCAGCAGGCGTTGGAGCTGGTCGAGGCCGGGCTGATGCTGGACCTTACCTCGGTGGCCGAGGCCAACAACTGGAAGGAAACGGTTTACCCGCAATCCTTGCTGGACGCCTGCACGGTTGACGGCAAGATCTACTGTGCGCCGGTGAACATCCACTCGCCGGAATGGCTGTGGCTGTCGAACAAGGTGTATGAGGATCTTGGTCTTCCGGTCCCGACCAACTGGGACGAATTCGTGGCCTCGGCCCCGGCAGTGCGCGATGCAGGCAAGTTGCCGCTGGCTTTGGGCGACCAGCCCTGGCAGTCGAACCTGGCGTTTGGCGCGATGCAGATCGCTGTTGCCGGGCTTGATGTGTGGAAGGCCGTCAACCTTGACAAGAACATGGACGTGGCCGCAGGCCCGGAATACGCCAAGGTCTTTGCCGCCGCCGCGTCGGCCCGGGAACTGGCCAAGGGATCGTCCATGCAGGACTGGAACCAGGCCACCAACATGGTCATCACCGATGAGGCCGCTGGCCAGATCATGGGAGACTGGGCGCAAGGTGAGTTCCAGGTCGCGGGCGAAGTGGCCGGCACTGATTACACCTGTCTGCCCGGTCTGGGGCTGAACGAATACATCTCGACCGGGGGCGATGCGTTCTACTTCCCCAAACTGGATGACCCGGAAAAGGAAGCAGCACAACTGCGTTTGGCCGCCCTTCTGGTCAGCCCCGAAGTTCAGGTGGCCTTCAACCTGAAAAAAGGGTCGCTGCCGATCCGTGGCGACATTGACTTGTCGGCTGCCAACGACTGCATGAAGAAAGGGCTTGAGATTCTGGCCGGTGGCAACATCGTGCCGTCGGGTGACATGAACTGGTCAGCCGATGTGCAAAAACAGGCTGAAGACCTGATGGTCGAGTTCTGGAAGTCCGACATGGCCCCGGAAGAGGCGCATGGCAAATGGGTGGAAATCCTGAAGTCCGGCCTCTGAACCAACGGTGATCAAGGGGGTCGCCCGCTATGTCGGGCGGCCCTTTTTTCCGCACTGCAGGGCCTTAAGGGGGGATGATGTCCGGCAAGCCTGTGCGCCTTTTGCGCAACCTGAACGCCAAGATCGCGGCTATTCCGATGATCCTTACCACGCTGGTGGTCTTTCTCGGCGGCACGGTCTGGACGGTCGTCTATTCCTTTACGGATTCAAAGCTGTTGCCCCGGCTGCGCTGGGTTGGCCTTGACCAGTATGACCGGCTTTGGTCCAACAGTCGCTGGCTGGTGTCGATCGAAAACCTGCTGTTCTACGGGGTCATGTCGATGGTCTTCACCATCTGCATGGGGTTTCTTCTGGCCGTGTTGATGGACCAGAAGATCCGCCACGAAGACACATTCCGCACCATCATGCTGTACCCGTTCGCGCTGTCGTTCATCGTCACGGGTCTTGTCTGGCAGTGGATCCTGAACCCGGACTTTGGGATGCAGGAGATCATCCGTGGCTGGGGGTGGACCAGCTTTAGCTTCGATCCGCTGAACAACCCCGATACGGTGCTGTATGGCCTGCTGATCGCCGGGCTTTGGCAGGGCACGGGGTTCGTCATGTGCCTGATGCTGGCAGGCCTGCGCGGCATCGATGATGATATCTGGAAGGCCGCGCGGGTTGACGGCATCCCGACCTGGAAGACCTACGTGGTCATCATCATCCCGATGATGCGCGCGGTCTTTGTGACCACCCTGGTGATTGTCGCCAGTGGGATCATCCGGCTTTACGACCTTGTGGTCGCGATGACATCCGGCGGTCCCGGCGGCAACGCCTCCCAGGTTCCGGCGATGTATGTCTACGATTACATGTTCCAGGCGCAGAACCTTGGGCAGGGCTTTGCGGCGTCAACCATGATGCTGCTCAGCGTGCTAATCGTTCTGATCCCATGGGCCTATCTGGAATTCGGGGGAAAGAAGCATGGCTGACCTGACTGCAGCGCCCGGCATGTCCACGGCCAGAACGGCCATGGTCGGCCCCCGCGGCGCAAAGCCCAGGCGCATGTTCAGCGGCCGCAACATCATGCTTTATGGTACGTTGATCGTGGTTTGCGTCTACTACCTTCTGCCGCTGTGGGTCATGGTGATGACCAGCCTGAAAGGCATGCCCGAGGTGCGTCTGGGCAACATCTTCGCCCCGCCGCTGGAAGTGACGTTCGAGCCTTGGGTAAAGGCATGGTCCAGCGCCTGCACCGGGCTGAACTGCGACGGGCTTTCGCGCGGCTTCTGGAATTCGGTCATCATTACCGTGCCCTCGGTGATCCTGTCCATCGCCATCGCAAGCGTGAACGGCTACGCGCTGATCAACTGGCGGTTCAAGGGGTCGGATGTGTTCTTTACCATCCTGATCTTCGGGTCCTTCATTCCCTATCAGATCATGCTTTACCCAATCGTGATCCTGCTGCGGGAAATGGGGCTTTACGGCACGCTGTGGGGGCTGGTGCTGGTGCATTCGGTCTTCGGGATGCCGATCCTGACGCTGCTTTTCCGCAACTACTTCAGCTCTATCCCGGAGGAGTTGTTCAAGGCCGCCCGTGTTGATGGGGCCGGGTTCTGGGGCATCTATTTCCGCATCATGCTGCCGATGTCTCTGCCGATCTTCGTGGTGGCGCTGATCCTGCAAGTCACGGGAATCTGGAACGATTTCCTGTTTGGCGTGGTCTACACCAAGCCCGATCTTTACCCGATGACGGTGCAGCTGAACAACATCGTCAACTCGGTCCAGGGGGTGAAGGAATATAACGTCAACATGGCCGCCACCCTGCTGACGGGTCTGGTGCCGCTGATCATCTACTTCGTCTCTGGCAAACTGTTTGTCCGCGGTATCGCCGCTGGTGCCGTGAAAGGCTGACGCATGGGTAATTCGATTGAAGTCAAGGATCTGACGCTGAACTTTGGCGCGATATCGGTCCTGAAGAACATGAACCTTGACGTGAAGGAGGGGGAGTTTGTCGTGCTGCTTGGCCCCTCGGGTTGTGGGAAATCCACGCTTTTAAACTGCCTGGCAGGCCTTCTCGACATCACCGACGGGCAGGTCTGGATCAAGGGCAAGAACGTGACCTGGGCCGAGCCTTCGGAACGGGGCATCGGCATGGTGTTTCAGTCCTACGCGCTTTATCCGCAGATGACGGTGCGGGGGAACCTGTCCTTTGGCCTGAAGAACGCCAAGATGCCGAAGGATGAGATCGACAAGCGCGTGGCCCGCGCGGCTGAAATCTTGCAAATCCAGCCGCTTTTGGACCGCAAACCGGGGGCGCTGTCCGGTGGCCAGCGCCAACGTGTCGCCATCGGCCGGGCCTTGGTGCGCGATGTGGACGTGTTCCTGTTCGACGAACCCCTGTCCAACCTTGACGCCAAGCTGCGGAGCGAGTTGCGGGTAGAGATCAAGCGCCTGCACTCGCGCCTCAAGAACACGATGGTCTATGTGACCCATGACCAGATTGAGGCGCTCACGCTGGCCGACCGTATCGCGGTGATGAAGGGCGGGGTGATCCAGCAACTGTCCGACCCGCAGACCATCTACAACAAGCCGTCGAACCTGTTTGTGGCAGGCTTCATTGGCAGCCCGTCGATGAACTTTTTGTCTGGCAAGACCGTGGACAACGGCAAGATCTTCATCTTCGGCGACCACCGGATTGACCTTGCCGGATACGACGGCGGCGCGGTGCTTGAGCGGGATCAGGCGATTCTTGGCGTGCGGCCTGAACACATCACCGTGTCGCATGACGCGCCTGCGGGCCCCTCGATCCCCGCGGTGGTGGAAATTGATGAGCATCTGGGCGCGGACAGCCTTTTGTGGCTGAAAGCTGGTGAGAAGGACCTTTGCGTGCGGGTCCCGGTTGAAGGGCGCCTGCCAGCCGGAACGAAGGTTCATCTGGGCCTTGATATCGCCAAAGCCTCGCTTTTCGACACCAAGACCGAACAGAGGATCTGACAGGATGCTGGATCTCGCGGGCGGCTGGACGCTTTCGGACGAAAGCGGTGCCCATGTCGTTCCTTTCGCGGTGCCGGGCGACGGGATTACCGCATTGTATCAGGCTGGGGTGATCCCTGATCCCTACTGGGGCCGCAACGAATACGACCTGCGCTGGGTATCGGAACGCGACTGGACCGCCCGGCGCGCGTTTACCCATGATGGCAGTCCCTGTGATCTGGTGATTGACGGCCTGGATACCGTGGCCGAGGTGCGGCTGAACGGCGTGCTGGTGCTGTCCGCCGCCAACATGCACCGGCGGTGGCGGGTGGATGTGGCGGCCAGCTTGCACAAGGGTGCGAATGAGGTTGAGATTGTCTTCCGGTCCCCCGTGCGCGAAGCGGTAGCGCGTCAGGCGGGCATGCCGTTCTACATCCCCTATCAGGCGGTGAACGGCCCCATTCCCCACGCCAACATGCTGCGCAAACAGCAGTGCGATTTCGGTTGGGACTGGAACATCGCCCTTGGCATCTTCGGTCTGTCCGGTGCCATCCGGCTTGAAGGGAAAGGCCCAAGGATCGGCGACATCGTCGTGACGCAGGCGCATCATGCGGGCGTGGCCGAGGTGACGCTGGCCATCCATGCCGATGGGGTGGATCAGGTGACTGCCACCCTGTGCGGTGTGACCGAGGCCGCCCCGGTCCGGGCGGGCGTGGCGCGGATCACATTGCCGATTGCCGACCCGGTGCTGTGGTGGCCGTCTGGCCTTGGGGCGCAAGTGTTGCATGACCTGACCGTGACAGGGCAGGGCACCAGCGTCACCCGCCGCATTGGCCTTCGCGACATGCGGCTGGTTTCCGGGCCCGACGCCGCAGGCCGCAGCTTTGGCGTGCAGGTCAACGGCCAGGCGGTCTTTGCCCGTGGCGCGAACTGGGTTCCCGCTGATGCGCTTTCGGGTCGGATCACGCCCGCTGCGGTGCGCGGCCTGCTGCAATCGGCAAAAGACGCCCACATGAACATGATCCGCGTCTGGGGCGGCGGGCGCTATGAACCCGACTGGTTCTACGACCTCTGCGATGAGATGGGCCTGATGGTCTGGCAGGATTTCATGTTCGCCTGCCACCTCTACCCCTCCACCCCCGCGTTTCTGGCTGAGGTTGATGCCGAGGTGCGCGATGTCGTCGCCCGGATCAGCCACCACGCCTGCATTGCCCTTTGGTGCGGCGACAACGAACTGATCGGCGCGCTGACGTGGTTTCCGGAATCGCGCAAGGACCGTGACCGCTATCTGGTGAGCTATGACCGGTTGAACCGCACAGTCGAGGCGGCGCTGCACTCTGTCCTGCCGGGGGCAAACTGGTGGCCGTCCTCGCCCAGTCCCGGCCCGTTGGCCTTTGGCGACGCCTGGCATGATGACAGTTCCGGTGACATGCATTTCTGGTCGGTCTGGCACGAAGGCCGCGACTTTGACCATTACCGCGACGTAAGCCCCCGCTTCTGCAGCGAATTCGGGTTTCAGTCATACCCGTCGATGTCCACAATCAAGGCTTTCGCCTCGCCGGAGGATTGGAACATCGCCGCCCCGGTGATGGAAAGCCACCAGAAGAACGCTGGCGGCAATGCGCGGATTGCGGAAACCATGTTCCGCTATTTCCGCTTTCCGGTGGATTTCCCCAGCTTCGTCTATCTGAGCCAGGTCCAGCAGGGGTTGGCGATCAAGACCGCCGTCACCCACTGGCGCAGCCTTAAACCGCATTGCATGGGCACGCTTTACTGGCAGCTGAACGACACCTGGCCGGTGTGCAGCTGGTCCGGCCTTGATTACGGCGGTAACTGGAAGCTGCTGCACCACATGGCGCAAGGCTTCTTTGCGCCGGTGACCGTAGTGGCCGTGCCGAAGGACGGGGCAATCAGCTTGCGGGCCGTAAATGACGGGCCCGACGCGGCGCAGATCACCGTCACCGCGCGTGCTGCGGCGATGGACGGCACCACGCGTGCGCTGGACCGGGTGACGCTGACCGTCCCCACCGATGCCGCCATCCCCGCCCTGACGATGCCCCCCGGCACGCTTGCCCCCGGTGAGGTGCTGACCTTCGACTGGTCAGGCGATGCCACCGGCAGCGACACCTTCGCGCCGAAACCATGGAAGGCATATGACCTTTTGCCCTCGGGACTATTGGTGGAAATCCGGCAAGAGGGGGCGGTGTGGTATTTGACCATGAATGTCAACGTACTCGCCCCTTACGTTACAGCATCGTCTGAAGTGCCGGGCCGCTTTTCCGCCAACGCCGTGACGCTGCTTCCCGGCCATCCCGTCACCATCACTTTCACGCCGAAAGACCCCTTGAGCGTGCCCGATTTCACCTTCAAAGACCTCCATTCCGCCACCTACGGCGGCTGACGAAAGGCCAAACCGCATGTTCAGCTACCAACTCTATTCCTCGCGGAACTTTCCGCCGATGGACGCCACGTTCCAGATGCTGGCCAAAGCCGGCTACACCGCCGTCGAAGGCTATGGCGCGCTATACGCCGATGACACGGCAGTAACAGCCACACAGGCCGGGCTTGCAGCCACGGGGCTTACGATGCCAACCGGACATTTCGGCCTTGGCCAGTTGGAAACCGATGTGGACAAGGTCCTGTCCATCGCCCGCTCACTGAAGATGGAGCGGCTTTATTGCCCCTTTGTGATGCCCGCTGACCGCCCGACGGACGCGGCGGGCTGGGTGGCTTTCGGCGCGCGGCTGCAAGCGGCCGGCGCGCCTTACAAGGCCGCCGGTTACGGCTTTGGCTGGCATAACCATGATTTCGAATTCAAACCGCTTGCGGACGGCAGCCTGCCGCAAGACCGCATCTTCGAAGGCGGCCCCGCGCTGGAGTGGGAGATGGACGTGGCCTGGGTCATCCGGGGCGGGGCCGATCCCCTTGCCTGGATCGGAAAATACAAGGACCGCATCACCGCGGCGCACGTCAAGGACATCGCGCCCGCCGGTGAAAACGCCGATGAGGATGGCTGGGCCGATGTCGGCCACGGCACGGTCGACTGGACCACGCTCATGACAGCGCTGCGCGGCATCGGTGTGCAGCATTTCGTCATGGAACACGACAATCCGAAGGATGACGCGCGGTTTGCAACCCGCTCGATCGCTTCGGCCAAAGCCTTCTGAGGAACAGACACATGGCAAATCTCGGCTTGGGTATCATCGGCTGCGGCAACATCTCGACCAGCTACTTGCGGCTGGCCCCCCTGTTCAAAGGGCTGGAAGTGCGCGCCGTCGCCGATGTGAACATGGACGCCGCCAAGGCCCGCGCGGCGGAATTCAACGTTAAGGCGCAGTCGGTCGATGACCTGCTGGCCAACAAGGACGTCGATGTGGTCATCAACCTGACCATCCCCGACGCGCATTACGCGGTGACCAAGCGGATCCTGGAGGCTGGCAAGCATGCCTATTCCGAAAAGCCCCTGGTCCTGACGCTGGAACAAGGCGTCACCCTGCGTGATCTGGCCAAATCCAGGGGCCTTGCCGTCGGCTGCGCGCCCGACACCTTCCTTGGCGGCGCGCATCAGCAGGCCCGCGCGCTTTTGGACGAAGGCCGGATCGGCACGGTCACCGCCGCTGTGGCTTGCGTGCAGAACCACGGGCCCGAAGGCTGGCACCCCAGCCCAGAGTTCTTCTTCCTGCCGGGCGCCGGCCCGATGCTGGACCTTGGGCCTTACTACGTTGCCAACCTGATCAACTTTCTTGGTCCGGTGAAACGGGTGGGGGCGCTGACGTCCTCGGCCACGCCGACCCGCACCATCGGGTCAGGCGCGCGAGCGGGGCAAGAGATCCCTGTCAAGACCCCCACAAACATCCATGCCTTGCTGGAGTTTCATTCGGGGGCCACGGTGAACCTGACCACCAGTTGGGACGTCTGGCACCACAAGCGCAACCATTTTGAGCTTTATGGCACCGAAGGCACGCTATACGTCCCCGACCCCAACTTCTTTGGTGGCACGGTCGAGGTGGCTGACCGCGACGGCATACTGACCGAAGTTGCCCCTTGGGATCACCCCTTTGGAGTGCCAAACCAGGACCACCCCAAGCATGGCGCGCTGGCCAACTACCGCACGGCGGGGCTTGCCGACATGGTGGCCGCGCTGACCGAAGGCCGCGACGCGCGCTGCTCGCTTGAGCGGACGCTGCATGGGGTGGATGTGATGATGGCCTGCCTGACTTCGGGCGAGAGTGGGCAATTCGTCACCCTCACCACCACCTGCACCCGGCCCGCAGCCCTGCCGCCCGATCAGGCCCGCGCGCTTCTGGTGTAAGGCAAAGCCCGCCCGGGACCTCCCTGCCGGGTGGGACCAGCGGGCGGGGGGACCTTGGGATTCCCCCGCCCGCGCATTTGACAATCGCCCCACCTCTGTTTCAAAGGTCTGATGATGCTGGAAAATCCCGTCCTGCGCGGCTTCAACGCCGACCCGTCGTTTTGCCGGGTGGGGGCGGATTACTACATCGCCACCTCGACCTTCGAATGGTATCCGGGCGTGCAGATCCACCACAGCCGCGATCTGGTGAACTGGACGCTGGTTGCCCGCCCCCTGCGGCGTGCGTCGCAGCTCGACATGCGCGGCAACCCCGACAGCTGCGGCATCTGGGCGCCCTGCCTTAGTCATGCCGATGGGAAATTCTGGCTGGTCTACACCGATGTGAAGCGGCTGGATGGCGCCTTCAAGGACGCCCACAACTACATCGTCACCGGTGACACCGTAGACGGTGACTGGTCCGATCCGACCTATGTCACCTCCTCAGGCTTTGACCCGTCGCTGTTCCACGACATGGATGGTCGCAAATACTTCGTCAACATGCGCTGGAACCACCGGGGCAAAGGCACCGGCCTGAACCCCGCCCACGACGCCTTTGACGGGATCGAGCTGCAGGAATGGCACCCCACGCGCGGCCTTCTGGGCGAGGTGACGACCGTCTACACCGGCACCGACCTTGGCCTGACCGAAGCCCCCCATCTTTTTCGCCACAGGGAATATTACTACCTGACCACCGCCGAAGGTGGCACCGGCTATGACCACGCGGTCACCCTTGCACGGTCGCGCGACATTCGCGGCCCCTATGAGACACATCCGGCCAAAAACCTGATCACCGCGCGCTTCAACCCGGAAAGTCCGATCCAGCGGATGGGCCACGGCCAATACGTCGAAGGCCCCGACGGCCGCCACTGGCACAGCTACCTCTGCGGTCGCCCGCAAACCGGCCCGCGCGGCCCGTTCTGCGCCACAGGGCGCGAAACGGGACTGGCCGAGGTGGTCTGGCGCGACGGTTGGCTTTGGCTGAAGGACGGCGGCCAACTGCCCCCCACCACCATCGACCTGCCCACGGCGCGCATCCCCGAGGCCCCGGTGAAATATGACCTCACCGGCCCCACCCTGCCGCAGGATTTCCAATGGCTGCGGACGCCCCATCCTGAACGCCTTTTCACCATGACCGGCAACGCCCTGCGCCTGACGGGGCGCGAAAGCCTTGGCTCCTGGTTCGAACAGACCCTGATCGCGCGCCGCCAGACCGAGGCGGCCTATGATGCCGAGGCGGATTTCGACGCAGACCCGCCCAACTGGCAACGCGCCGTTGGCCTCATCACCTACTACAACCGCCACAAGTTCCACGCCGCACTTGTCACGGCGGAAGGCGGGCGGCGGGTGGTCACCCTTGTCTCCTGCCAAGGTGATTGGCCGGGTGAGGCGTTGATGTTCCACGGCCACCACCCGATCCCCGATGGCAAGGCGACCATTGGCGTCACCGTCGACCGCGCCAGCCAGCGCTTCAGCGTCAACGGTGTCGTGGTCGGCCCGGTCCTTGATGCCAGCCTGATCTCGGACGAAGGCGGCAGGGGCGAACACGCCTCGTTCACCGGGGCTTTCGTGGGCGTGGTGGCGCATGATTTGACCGGCCAGGGCTGGGCGGCCGATGTGACAGGTTTCCGCTACGCCAACAAGATTTGATCACATCTTGATTGCGGGTGCCTTGCCGTCATAAAGGGGACCATGCGAGGGGAGCCCCGATGGACGCTGACAACCGGAAGATACCCAGCCATGAGGTCACCTACACGCGCCTGCGCGACATGATCCTGTTTGGCCATCTTGCCCCGGGCGCGCCGGTGACCATCCAAGGCCTGATCGCCGACCTTGGCGCCGGGATGACCCCCGTCCGCGAGGCGATCCGGCGGCTGACTGCCGAGGGTGCGCTCCTCCCGCAAGGCAACCGCCGTGTGGCCGTACCGCAGCTTTCTTCCGAGATGCTGGACCAGGTCGCCTTTGCCCGTCTGGCGATCGAACCGAAACTGGCCGCCCTCGCCGCCCCCCGGCTGACGCCTGCTCAGATCGACCGGCTCGAGGCGATTGACGCTGCTGTGACCCGCGCCATCGAGGCCGGCAATCTGGCCGACTACCTAGCCGCCAACCACGCCTTCCACTTCGCGCTTTATGAAGCAGCCGGTGCGCCGGTGCTGCTGGACCTTGCCCGTTCCCTCTGGCTGCGCGCCGGCCCATCCTTGCGCGCCGTGGTCGACCGCTACGGCCGCGAAGTTGCCCCCGACCTGCACCGCGAGGCCATTGCCGCGATGCGCGACGGTGATGCGGTCGCACTGGCCGCCGCCATCGAACATGACATCCAGCAAGGCGTGGACCACGTCCGACAGGCCCTTGCCGAAGGGTCCTCACCCAAGCGCGAGTGAAGACCCAAGCGGCAGTGAGAAGACCCAAGCGCCAGTGACTCGGGCGCCTTCCGCGCGAACACCCTTTATCTCGCCTCTGTCGCGCAGGCGCGCCAACCGGCTAGTCCGCTGGGGGCCTTCTGCCCCCAAACCCCCTGAGAGTATTTGGAAAAAGAGCAAGTGCGTTTGCTCTTTTCAAAAATACTCCGGGGAGCGCGAGGGGCTGGCCCCTCGTATCTGAGGAGGAGCGGCACGCGACGACGAGGCAAGCAGTCTTCGCGCGGAACGCGCTCTGCCTGATCACCGGCGGGTTTGACAAAAGTGCTTCGAAAATTTGATCAAATTTCTTGAAGCCGGCTGCGTTTGATCATATCCTGTCCCAGACTGGGTGCCTGACGCCCGACCTGCACCGCGAGGGATGTCCGATGAACATGATCACCAACCACCTGCCCACCGCCGAGCTTCAGCGTCTGGATGCCGCCCACCATTTCCACCCGTTCACCGACAAGGCCGGTCTTGCCGCCAAGGGCGCGCGGGTGATCACCCGGGGCGAAGGCGTCTGGCTGACCGACAGCGAAGGCCACCGCATCCTTGACGGGATGGCCGGCCTGTGGTGCGTCAACATCGGCTATGGACGCAAGGAACTGGCGCGTGTTGCTGCCAAGCAGATGGAGGAGTTGGCCTACTACAACACCTTCTTCCAGACCACCCATGTCCCGGCCATAGCACTTGCCGCCGAAATCGCCAAACTCGCCCCCGGCGATCTGAACCATGTGTTCTTTGCAGGGTCCGGGTCCGAGGCGAATGACACCAACATCCGCCTTGTCCGGCGCTATTGGGACGTCAAGGGCATGCCGTGGCGCAAGACCATCATCTCGCGCTGGAACGGCTATCACGGGTCGACCATGGGCGGCGGCAGCCTTGGCGGGATGAAGCCGATCCACGCCCATGGCGGCATGATCGACGGGATCGAACATATCGACCAGCCCTATTGGTGGGGTGAGGGGGGCGAGATGTCGGAGGATGACTTCGGCCTTGCCCGCGCGCGCCAGCTTGAAGAAAAGATCCTGCAGCTTGGGCCTGACAACGTGGCAGCCTTCATCGGCGAGCCTGTCCAGGGTGCAGGCGGCGTCATCATTCCGCCCCGCACCTATTGGCCCGAAATCCAGCGCATCTGCGACCAGTATGGCATTCTTCTGATCGCGGATGAGGTCATCACCGGCTTTGGCCGCACCGGCAACTGGTTCGGCAGCCAGACCTTTGGCATCAAGCCCCATATCATGACCATCGCCAAGGGCCTGTCCTCGGGCTATCAGCCCATCGGTGGTAGCATCGTCTGCGACGAGATCGCCGAAGTTGTCGGCGGCGCAGGCGAGTTCTTCCATGGCTACACCTATTCCGGCCATCCGGTCGCGGCGGCGGTGGCGTTGGAGAATCTGCGGATCATGCAGGATGAGCATATCGTGGACCATGTCCGCGATGTGGCCCACCCTTACCTGAAAACGCGTTGGGATGCGCTGGCGGACCATCCGCTGGTCGGTGAGGCAAAGCTGGTCGGACTTATGGGCTCCATCGCGCTGACCCCGAACAAGGCTACCCGCGCCAAGTTCCACGATGATGCCAACGTCGGTTACCGTTGCCGCGAGCGGTGCTTTGCCAATGATCTGATCATGCGCGCGGTGGGCGACCGGATGATCATCGCCCCGCCGCTGGTCATCACCACGGCCGAGATCGACATGCTGATCGACAGGGCGAAGAAAAGCCTGGATGAATGCTGGCAGGGCCTCAGGGCCGATGGGCTGGTCACGGCGAACGGGTGATGCGTCGGGCTGACGCGCCCGCCCTTGCATCTGACGAAGCCAACGGGTTGGACCAGCGCACCTGAACGCTTCACGGTCAGGTGGCACAACAAAAAGACGGCCGCCCGGTGCAGGGGCGGCCGTCCGTGTTTCAGCGGGTGGGATCTGGGCAAGCTTTGGGGATCAGGTCAGTGCGCCCGTGACGAAGGGCTGCACCTCGTTCCAGCCGTCCCACATCATCTTGAGCGCAACATAAAGGATGATCAGCAGCCCGACATAGGCGATCCAGCGGTGCTTGTTCAGCAAGTTGGCGATAAAGCCGGCGGCAAGCCCCATTAGCGCAATCGACAGCACAAGTCCGACAATCAGCACCGTCGGGTGGCCATGTGCAGCCCCGGCGACGGCAAGGACGTTATCGAGGCTCATCGACACGTCGGCGATCACGATCTGGGTCGCCGCCTGTGCGAAGGTCTTCTTCGGTGCGCCACCCGCCACAGTGCCATCGGCGTTCAGGTCAGCGTCGGCCAACGCCTCGATAGCGGCGTCCGCGTCCACATGCGGGACCGACAGTTCACGCCACATCTTCCAGCAAACCCACAGCAGCAGCACGCCTCCGGCCAGAAGAAGGCCCGTGATCGCAAGAAGCTGCGTGGTGACGAGGGCAAAGCCGATCCGCATCACGGTGGCCGCGATGATCCCGACCAGAATGGCCTTCTTGCGCAGGTCCTTTGGCAAACCGGCGGCGGCAAGGCCGATCACAATGGCGTTGTCTCCGGCAAGCACAAGGTCGATGCCGATGACCTGCATCAGGGCGGCGAACCCTTCGGCTGTGAAGATTTCCATGGGGTCCCCGTTGGTTTGTGCGCTGGCCTGCCTACGCCATCAGCCTTTGCGGGGCAAGGGCCGTGCCTTTTCAAGGCGGCAAAAGGCGGCTAGGGCAGGGGGATGCTGTCCTATCAACATCTCTTTCATGCCGGAAACATGGCTGACGTCCACAAGCACGCCACACTGGCCTGGGTGCTGGACTACCTGACGCTCAAGGACAAGCCGCTAAGCTACATCGAGACCCACGCGGGGCGCGGGGTGTATGATCTGGACGCGGATGAGGCGCTCAAGACCGGTGAGGCCGCCGCTGGCATCGCCCTGGCCGAAGCGGCGTTCCCCACCGACCACCCCTACCGTCAACGTCTGGCCGAGGCGCGTGCCGCCTATGGTCCGCGTTCCTATCCGGGATCGCCATTGATCGCGGCCCTTGGACTGCGTGATGGGGACACGATCCACCTGGCCGAACTGCACCCGCAAGAGGTGGCTCACTTGCGCAGTGTTGCCAAGGACTGGGGCGCGCATGTCTATGCCCGGGACGGGTTCCAGTTGGCGCAGGCGATCACGCCCCCGACCCCCCGGCGCGGGCTGATGTTGGTTGATCCTTCTTATGAGGTGAAGGCAGACTATGACACGATCCCGCGCCAGATGGCGGCCCTGCATGCCAAGTGGAACGTGGGCATCCTGATCCTGTGGTATCCGATTCTGCGCGGTGGCGCGCAGGGGCCCATGGTCCGCGCACTCGAGGCGGTTTTCCCGGGCGGGTTCAAGCATGAGGTGCGCTTTCCTCCGGCACGGGATGGGCATCGGATGGAAGGCTCGGGCCTCTTCGTCGTCAACGCGCCATTTGGGCTGGCCGGGGAACTGGCCGCCACAACAAGGCGTTTTCAGGCGCTTTCCAATCCCAGATGACCGACCTAGGTTCAGAACCATGATTGATGCACTCCTTCGCCGCTTGCTGGCGCCCGCCCCGACCACTTTGCCGGAACCTGATGCCCGTCTGGCACTGGCCGCGCTTCTGGTGCGGATCGCCCGGACCGATGGTCTTTATTCTGCCGAAGAGGTGGAGCGGATTGACCGCGTGCTGGCGCTTCGCCACGGCTTTGGCCCGTTCGAGGCCGCCAAACTGCGCAGTGAGGCCGAGGAATTTGAGACGCAGGCCCCCGACACCGTGCGTTTTACCCGCGCTCTCAAATCGGCCACCGTGCTGGAAGATCGGTCAGAGTTGATGACCGCCTTGTGGTCAGTGGCGTTGGCCGACGGTCTGCGCGACGCCGAGGAAGATCGGTTGCTGCGGCTGGTGGCAAACCTTCTTGGCCTCACAGATGTGGAATCGGCGCAGGCCCGGAAAAAGGCCGAACAGTCGTGATTCCCGGCGCAGTCGCCGTTGCCAGCCTTGGGATGTACGATTTCGGAGCCGCCGTTTCGGCGAATGACCGGCTTTGGGTGCTGCTGCGCGACCGCCTGTGCGCGGTGGGGATTGACGCGCCCGAGGCGCTGACCCGCGGCCCCGACGCGTATTGGCCGGCATGGGAAGCGCGAAACCTGCTTCTGTCGCAAACCTGCGGCTATCCGTTCCGGTCGCGGCTGGCGGGTCGGGTGGCCTATGTCGGCACGCCAGACTACGGCGTCAAAGGCTGTGCGCCGGGGTATTACCGGTCGGTCTTTGTGGTGCGGGGGGATGATCCGCGCGCGGCCTTGACCGATTTCGACGGGGCCGGGTTCGCGTATAACGAAGCGTTGTCGCAATCGGGCTGGGCCGCACCGCAGACCCACGCGGCAAAGTTGGGACTGCGCCTGCCGCCGGTGGTGCAGACCGGGGGGCACCGGCTGTCCGCCGAAGCGGTGGCAGAAGGGCGGGCCGACATTGCAGCGCTGGATGCGGTGACCTGGGCCTTGCTGCAGGGTCACGATCCCAAGGCCCGCAACTTGCGCGTCGTGGCGATGACTGACCCGACACCGGGCCTGCCTTATATAACCGCGCTGGACGGCCCGTCTGACCTGCTGCACGCGGCCATGGCCGAGGCGATTGCCGCGTTACCGCCCGAGGATCGCGCAACGCTGCGCCTGCGGGGAATCGTGCGCATCGCGCAGGCGGACTACCTTGCCGTTCCAAATCCGCCCGGCCCGCAGGCAATTTCGTTGGTGGTCTGATCACATCGCTGTCCTGGCCCGGGCTTCCTGGCCGAATCTGCGTTGCAATGGCCTGAAAACTCGGCCCTACTTTCGCCCATTCATCCCGGACCACAGGCCCCATGCCCGCAGACAACCCCGACACACCCGTTATCGAAATCCGCGACCTGCACAAATGCTATGGTCCGCTGGAGGTGCTGAAGGGCGTCGATCTGGTCGCCCCGCGCGGGCATGTGGTGTCGCTGATCGGCTCATCCGGGTCGGGCAAGTCCACGCTTCTGCGCTGCTGCAACCTGTTGGAAGACAGCCAGCAAGGCGACGTGATCTTTGAGGGTGAGGCTGTTCAGTGGACGGGTCAGGGGCTCGCGCGGCATCCGGCCAACCGGGCGCAGGTGACGCGAATCCGCACCAACCTTTCGATGGTGTTTCAGCAGTTCAACCTTTGGGCACACCTGACGATCCTGCAAAACGTGATGGAGGCGCCGGTCACCGTTCTGCGCCGCGACCCCAAAGAGGTGGAGGAAAAGGCCCGGCACTACCTTGCCAAGGTCGGCATTGGCGAAAAGGCCGATGCCTGGCCCGCCCAGCTGTCCGGTGGCCAGCAGCAACGCGCGGCGATTGCGCGGGCGTTGTGCATGGAACCCCGTGCGCTTTTGTTCGACGAACCCACCAGCGCGCTTGACCCCGAGCTTGAGCAAGAAGTCGTCCGCGTCATCAAGGCCCTGGCCGACGAAGGGCGCACGATGATCCTTGTCACCCATGACATGAAGCTGGCGGCGGATTGTTCCGATCACGTCATCTTCCTGCATCAGGGCAGGATTGAAGAACAAGGCCCCCCCGCCACGCTGTTCATTAACCCGCAAAGCGAACGCTTGCGCGGCTTTCTGTCGGCAACGGCGGCCTGATGGCCTGTCTTGGCACCATCGCGGCGCTGGCGACCGGGCTGACGCTGGCTGGGGCCGACACAGTGGTGATCGGCACCGATGCACCGTTTCCAGCCTACACCTTTGTGGACGAAGAGGGCACCATTACCGGGTTCGAACGTGACGTTATGGATCAGATCTGCGGCCGCGCACTGCTGATCTGCACCTGGGAACTGGCGCATTTCGATCAGTTGATTCCCGGCGTCATGGCAGGTGACTATACCGTGGTGCTGGGCGGCATGGCCGTGACCGATGAACGGCGGTTGCTGGTGGACTTCACCCAAAGTTACTACGGCACCGACCCCGAAGAATGGTATCTTGGCCATACCGGCGCGCCCCCGCCTGCGACTGCGCTGACCGCCGTGCAATCAGGCACCGTGCATGAAGCGCATCTGCGGCGGCTTGGCCTGCGCTTCGTCAGTTTCGTGACCGAGCCAGAGGTGCTTGAGGCCTTGCGCAGCGGTTCGGTCGATCTGGCGCTTGGCCCGTTCGAGACCCGGCCCGATATCGCAAAGTTTGTCGCTGCGAATGATCTGGATTTCCTTTACTCGGACCTGATCCCCGATGACGGCGTGGCGATGGCCGTCTGCAAGGGCAACATAGATCTGCTTGACACCTTGAACGCGGCGCTTGATGGCATGCGCGCGGATGGGACGCTTGCAACCCTTGAATCCCGCTGGTTCAACTGAACCGGCCCAACCATCCACCTAATGGGAGACTGGATATGAAAAAACTGCTTCTTGCCACCGCGCTGATCGCGGTATCGGGTGCCGCCATGGCGCAGGACGTCGTGCGTCTGGGCACCGAAGGCGCCTACCCGCCCTTCAACTTCATCAACGACGCCGGCGAAATTGCGGGCTTTGAACGTGACGTCGGTGATGAGCTGTGCGTCCGCGCGGGCCTGACCTGCGAATGGGTCACCAACGAATGGGACAGCATCATTCCGAACCTGCAATCCGGCAACTATGACGTGATCATCGCGGGGATGAGCATCACGGACGAGCGTGAAGAGGTCCTCGACTTCAGCCAGAACTATTTCCCGCCAGCGGCAAGCGCCTATGTGGCGCTGACAGCGGATGCCGACCTCAAGGGTGTTGTCTCGGCCCAGATCTCGACCATTCAGGCGGGCCATGTGGCGGAATCCGGCGCGACCCTGCTGGAATTTGCGACCCCCGATGAAACCGTCGCCGCGGTCCGTAACGGTGAAGCCGTCGCCGTGTTCGCCGACAAGGATTTCCTAGCACCCATCGTGGCGGAATCGAACGGTGAGCTGATGTTCGTCGGCGAACCCGTGCAGCTGGGCGGCGGTGTGGGCCTTGGCCTGCGCGAAAGCGATACCGAGCTGAAGGACAAGCTGAACGCGGCCATCCAGTCGATGAAGGATGACGGTTCGCTCAACGCCTTGATCGAAAAGCACTTTAGCCCGGAAACGGCCAAGTTCTGATAGGGAACGGGGGCGCAAGCAGGCTTGCGCCCCAACCCCGATGTTTGCCGCTTGCGCCGACCCAAAAGCGATTGAAGGCCTGACTTGGGCCGCGTGCTACCTGACCTCGGGCAAGCACCTTGATTTTTATTGGTCGTTTATTGTGGTCCTGCTGCTTCTTGCCATCACCGCACCCACGGCGTTGGCGATGGGATTTGCCGGGGCCACAGCGGCTCGGTCGCGGTTCTTGCCGCTCCGCCTGCTTGGCAAGGGTTATGCTGCCATCGTCCGGGGTGTGCCGGACATCGTGTTTTTCCTTTTCTTCGTCATCGCGCTCGATCAGGGGATCGAGTGGCTGAAAAGCCTTGCCGTCTGCAAGGACTACGCCTGGCCCTGGCAGGGGCTGGAGTTCCGAGTCTGCCAGGAGGCGAAGGTGCCACTCAGCAACTCGGCGGCGATGTGGCATCAGGCTTACGGCTTTGCGCTGGCGGTCTTCACTTTCGCCCTTGTTTTCGGTGCCTTTGCCGCCAACGTCCTTTACGGCGCGATGGGCGCAGTGCCAAAGGCGCAGCTGGAAACGGCCGAAGCCTACGGGATGAGCCACGCCCAGGTTTTCCGCCGCATCCTTGTGCCGCAGATGTGGGTCTATGCGCTGCCCGGCCTGTCAAACCTGTGGATGATCCTGATCAAGGCGACACCCTTGTTGTTCCTCCTCGGCGTCAAGGACATCGTCTATTGGGCGCGGGAACTGGGCGGGTCCAAGACCCAGGCCTATGAATATCCGCACCCCGATTGGCGGCTCTGGTACTTCCTGGGGCTCTTGGTCTTCTACCTGTGCTTCACCAAGGTGTCCGAACTGGTGCTGACCCGCCTGTCGGCGCGGCTGAGCCGGGGGCAAGCGACTGCGGGTGGCGAAGCCTTGCGGAAGGCCGCCGCATGAGTTGTTGGCAAACTGTGCAGGACTACGCCTTGCGGTCCATCGGGCTGGGTGAAAACCTGTTGCCCAAAACCGATTTCACCCTCTGCCAGCAGATCACACTGATCGGCTCGGGGCTGATCTGGAACGTGTATTTCGGCGTGCTGGCGCTGGGCTTCGGGTTCTTTCTGGCCGTTGGCGTCGCTTTGGCCAAAGCCTCACCCCGCGCGGGCTTGCGTAAACCTGCTGACTGGTTCGTCTTCGTCTTCCGCGGCTCGCCGCTGTTTATCCAGTTCTTCCTTGCCTACGAGACGCTGCAGTTGCTGCCAAAGTCGGGGATCGAGGTGTTCGGCATCACGGTCGATACCGCCTGGACCACGCGCGCCTGGTCGGGCGCGTTGTTTGTGCTGTTCCTGAACACCTCGGCCTATGCCTCCGAAATCTTCCATGGCGCACTGAAATCCATCCCGAAAGGCGATCTGGAGGCAGCCGAGGCCTATGGTCTGACTGGCTGGCAAAAGTTCCGCCGCATCCAGTGGCCGACGATGCTGCGTCTGGCCTGGCCCGCCTACACGAACGAGGCGATCTTCCTGTTTCATGCCACCACGCTTGTCTTTTTCAGCGGCTTCCCGGCCTTCCGCCAGATGGGAGACGCGCTTTATTACGCCAACTATTTCGCGGACAAGACCTTTAACCCCTTCGTGCCCTATCCCATTGTCGCCGCGTACTTTATTGCTTTGACCCTGATCCTTACCTTGGTTTTCGGCCTGGTGAACCGGCATCTGAACCGCCACCTGCCGTCAAATCAGAAAAGCAGAATCCGCTTGCGTCCGACGCTGATCCGATAGTAACCTCTAATTTGATCAAATTGCGCAGGTGCCACAATGGCCCGCGCCGGGGATCAAAAAAACAGGGGATGGGATCAAGGGCATGATCCATAACCCGCCTGCCGGGGCCGTTCGGCCTTGTGTGTGGGCGGCGTCGTGCCCGGCCTCAAACGACGATGATGATGAAAGACTATTTGCGAAAGCACCCGGACGTGCGGACAATCCGCGTGGCCGCCGTCGACCTGAATGGCCAGGCGCGGGGCAAACGCGTGCCCGCCCGCTTTGCCGACAAGATGGTAACAGACGGCACACGCTTCCCGTTCTCGGTCCTGAACCTTGATATCTGGGGCGAAGATATCGACGACAGCCCGCTGGTCTTTGAACAGGGCGACGCCGATGGCGTGTTGAAACCCACCGAACGCGGCTTCATGCCAATGCCCTGGCTTGAGGCGCCGACAGCGCTGCTGCCGATCTGGATGTTCCGCGAAAACGGCCAGCCCTACGACGGCGATCCGCGCCACGCGTTGCGCTCGGTGGTGGATCGCTACAAGGCCCGTGGCCTGACGCCGGTCTGCGCGATGGAGCTGGAGTTTTTCCTGATCGACGATTCCGGCAAGACCATGCAGGTCCCCGCCAGCCCGCGTTCGGGCAAGCGCCGCAAGGCCGCCGAGACCCTGTCGATCCGCGCGCTGGATGCGTTCGACACGTTCTTCACCGACCTTTACGACGCGTGTGAGGCGATGGACATTCCCGCCGACACCACCACCTCGGAAACCGGCCTCGGCCAGTTCGAGGTCAACCTGATGCATTGTGACGACGCCCTGCGCGCGGCTGATGATGCCTGGCTTTTCAAGATGCTGGTCAAGGGTCTGGCCCGTCGCCACGGCTTTGCCGCCAGCTTCATGGCCAAACCCTATGCGGATTATTCCGGATCTGGACTTCACACGCATTTCTCCGTGCTGGACGAAAAGGGCGACAACATCTTTGACAGCGGCGGTCCCAAAGGCACGGCTGTACTGCGTCATGCGGTGGCGGGTTGCCTTGCGGCGATGCACGATTCCACGCTGCTCTTTGCGCCGCACTTCAACAGCTACGAACGCCTTGTTCCCGACAAACACGCGCCCACCGCAATCAGCTGGGGCTATGAAAACCGCACCGCAGCGATCCGCATCCCCGCCGGCAGCCCAGGCGCTCGGCGGATCGAGCATCGTGTGGCGGGGGGGGATGTGAACCCCTATCTCATGCTTGCCGCGATCCTTGGCGCCGCCTTGTGCGGCATCGAAGACGGGGTAGAGCCGCCGCCCCCGGTGACCGGAAACGCCTATGCGATGGACCTGCCACAAATCCCCTCAACCTGGGAGGCAGCGATTGAGGCGTTCGAACACTCCGACATGCTGTATCGCTTCCTGCCGAAAGAGCTGATCCGCAACCTGGTGCAGACCAAACGGCAGGAACTGCACTACATCGCCGAACTTTCGCCCGAAGAACGGGTCGAGCTGTACCTCGACACAGTCTGACCTTCCGACATGCAGGCCCCCCTTGACCAGAGGGGGGCCATGCGCCCACCTTCGTTTCAAGTTTCACAACGGGATGCAGCCATGCAGATCGGTATCCTTCAGACCGGCGCTTCGCCCGACGCCCTGCGCGCTGACCACGGCGATTACCCGGATTTCTTTGAGCGCCTGCTGGCGGGCCAAGGCCTGACCTTCCGCCGTTTCCATGTCGAAGCGATGGAGTTTCCGGCAGACGTTCATGAGTGCGACGGCTGGCTGATCACCGGGTCGCGCCATGGGGCCTATGAGGATCACCCTTTCATCACGCCTTTGGAAGATTTCATCCGCCGCGCTTATGCCGCGCAGGTGCCCGTCGTGGGCGTGTGCTTTGGTCACCAGATCATCGCTCAGGCCATGGGGGGCAAGGTTGTGCGGCATGACAAGGGCTGGTCCGTCGGCCCCACCGACTATGACTTTGGCGGCGAAAGGCTGACACTGAACGCCTGGCACCGCGACCAGGTGGTTGGGGTTCCCCAAAGCGCCAAGGTGGTGGCAACCAACGCGTTTTGCGAAAACGCGGCCCTGCTGTACGATGATCGCATGTTCACCGTGCAGGCGCATCCTGAGTTTCCCAATAGCTTTGTCGATGGCCTGATGGTCACCCGTGGCCCGGGTCTGGTCCCCGATGACCTGATGGCGGCCGCGCGACAACGCTTCGCCGACCCGCTGGACAGCCCCAGGATGGCCGATCGGATCGCGCGCTTCTTTCTGAACCACAAAGCCAAATCCAATGGGGCCGAGAAGCTCCGCGCATGATCCGCGCGGGGGCCACCCCCCAAACAATGTGTGACCCATGTCCAAATGGACCGACCAACTGCCGCAGGCAGCGCGTGACTACATCGGCAACCGCCGCGTGGATGAGGTGGAATGTATCATCGGCGACATCGCCGGGGTGGCGCGTGGCAAGGCGATGCCTGCCGCAAAATTCGGCAAGCAGACCAACTACTACCTGCCAAACTCCATCTTCCTGCAAACAATCACTGGCGAATGGGCTGACAACCCGTTTGACGCCTTTACCGAACCGGACATGGTGCTGGAGCCGGATTGGTCCACCGCCACCGCAGCCCCCTGGACGGCGGACGTGACGCTGCAGGTGGTCCATGACGCCAAGGACCAGCAAGGCATACCGATAGCGTTCAGCCCGCGCAACGTCCTGCGCCGGATCATGGAGCTGTATGCCGCTCAAGGCTGGCGCCCTGTGGTGGCACCGGAAATGGAATTCTTCCTGACCGCGCGCAATATTGACCCGAACCAGCCGATCATGCCGCCGATGGGCCGCAGCGGTCGCCGGGCGGCGGGCAAGCAGGCCTATTCGATGTCGGCGGTCGATGAGTACGGCAAGGTCATCGACGACATCTACGATTTCGCCGAAGCGCAAGGGCTTGAGATTGACGGCATCCTGCAAGAAGGCGGGGCAGGGCAGATCGAGCTGAACCTCGCCCATGGCGACCCGATCCGACTGGCGGATGAGGTGTTCTTCTTCAAGCGCCTGATCCGCGAAGCTGCCCTTCGCCATGACTGCTTCGCCACCTTCATGGCCAAGCCGATCGCGGGGGAACCGGGGTCTGCGATGCATATCCACACCTCGGTCGTGGACACGAAAACCGGCAAGAACATCTTCTCCGGTCCGAAGGGGGTGGAGACTGAGGCGTTCCTGCATTTCATCGGCGGGCTGCAAAAGCATCTTGGCGCTGCCGTGGCCCTGTTCGCGCCCTATGTGAACAGCTACCGCCGCTACGTTCCCGACTTCGCCGCCCCGATCAACCTGGAATGGGGCCGTGACAACCGCACCACCGGCCTGCGCGTCCCGATCAGCAGTCCCGCTGGCCGGCGGATCGAAAACCGCCTGCCGGGGATGGATTGCAACCCTTACCTCGGCATCGCCTCAACTCTCGCCTGCGGATACCTTGGGCTGATGAACAAGACCCAGTGCCGCCCGGAGTTTTCAGGCTCGGCCTATATCGACAGCGAGGACATTCCGGTCAACCTTGGCGATGCGCTGGACCTTCTGGATGAGGATCCCGCCCTGAAAGCGGTGATGGGGGAAGAGTTCGTGAAGGTTTACGATTCGGTAAAGCGCAACGAATACAAAGAGTTTCTGCAGGTCATCAGCCCGTGGGAGCGGGAGCATCTTCTCCTGAACGTCTGATGCGGCCAGATGCATGCGACTGAACCTTCTGCACGCGAATGACAGGCCGGGGCAATATCCGGCCAGCTACTATGCGGCCACCCGTACACCGCTGGACCCGTTCCCGCGTCTGCAAGGTGCGCAGACTGCCGATGTGGCCATCGTCGGCGGCGGCTATATGGGCCTGTCGGCGGCGTTGCACCTGGCGGAGAAAGGGCTCAGCGTCGTGGTGCTTGAGGCGCACCGCGTCGGCTTTGGCGCATCGGGGCGCAATGGCGGGCAGGTCGGCTCGGGCCAACGGCAGGATCAGGTGTGGGTCGAAAAGGCCGTGGGCCGCGACCATGCCCGCCGCCTGTGGGACATGGCCGAGGATGCAAAGACCCTTGTCCGCGATCTGATCGACCGCCACCAGATGCCCGTTTCCTTCCGCCCCGGTGTCGCCCATGCCTGCTATTCCACGGGTGAGGTGGATGATACGCGAGCCTATGCCGACAAGCTGGCCCGCGACTATGGCTATACACAGACCGAGGTGCTGGATCGCCCCGCCATCCGCCGCCTGATCGGGTCAGACCGCTTTGCCGGTGGCGCGGTCGACCGGGGGGCGGGGCACATCCACCCTCTCAACTTTGCCATCGGCCTTGCCAAAGCCGCCGCGGCGGCGGGTGTCCGGGTGCATGAGGAAAGCGAAGTCCTCCAGCTTGTCCCCGGTGCCAAAGCCACGCTGCGCACCGCAGAAGGACAGGTCACTGCCGACCATATCATCCTTGCTGGCAACGGCTATCTGGGCGGGCTGGAGCCAAGCTATCCCTCCCGCGTGATGCCGATCAACAACTTCATCGTCGCGACCGAACCCTTGGGCGACCGCGCGGCAGAGGTGCTGGCTCAACCCATCGCGGTGGCCGACAGCAACTTTGTCGTCAACTACTGGAGGTTGTCGGATGACAACCGGCTGCTGTTTGGTGGCGGCGAAAGCTATGGCTACCGCTTCCCCGACATCCTGAAGACCGTCCGCGCGCCGATGCTGAAGATCTACCCGCAACTGGCCGATGTGCAGATCACCCATGCCTGGGGCGGCACGCTTGCCATCACGATGAACCGGATGCCCGCGCTCATGCGCCCGCAGCCGAACGTGCTGGCCGGGTCTGCCTGCTCGGGCCACGGGGTTGCGCTGTCCACGCTGACGGGGATGCTGCTGGCGGAGACCATTACGGGGGATGCCTCGGGCTTTGACCTCCTCGCCTCGGTTCCGCAACCGCGCTTTCCCGGCGGCGCGACCCTGCGCTGGCCGCTGTTGGTGCTGGCGATGACATGGTACGGGATGCGCGACCGGCTGGGGCTTTGACAGGCCGGGGCTTTGGGCGGCCGGGGCTTTGGGCGGCCGGGTCTTTGGGCGACCGGGTCTTTGAACAGGGGTCGGAGCGGGGGTTTCACACCCCCGCACCCCCGTGGGATATTTGGTGAAGAGAAAGACGGAAGGGCCTGACCTTGGGCCGCGTTCTGCTATATTCGGACGTATGTCCCTGCCGAACGGATTCCTTGATGACCTGCGCACGCGGGTGACCCTTTCCCAGATCGTGGGCAAGAAGGTCACGTGGGACATGCGCAAGTCCAACATGGCCAAGGGTGATTTCTGGGCGCCGTGTCCGTTCCATCAGGAAAAATCTGCCAGCTTCCATGTCGATGACCGCAAGGGATTCTACTACTGCTTCGGTTGCCACGCCAAAGGCGATGCCATCGGTTTCGTGAAAGAGACCGAGAACCTGTCCTTCATGGAAGCGGTTGAGGTTCTGGCGCGCGAAGCGGGGATGCCCATCCCTGCGCGCGACCCCAAGGCCGCCGAACAGGCCGACCGCCGCACCCAGTTGGTGCAGGTGATGGAAGAGGTGGTCAAATACTACCGTCTGCAGCTCAAGACCGCTGCCGGGGCCGAAGCGCGGCGCTATCTGGCCGACAAGCGCCGCTTGTCGGAGGATGCGCTGGGGCGCTGGGAGATCGGCTGGGCCCCGGACGGGTTCAACGCCTTGCGCGATGCTCTGATGGCCAAGGGGGTCACCCCTGACCTTATGGTGGCCACGGGAATGATTGCCAGATCTGACAACGGTCAGCTTTATGATCGCTTCCGCGCCCGCGTCATCTTTCCGATCCGCGATGGCCGGGGCCGCGCGATCAGCCTTGGCGGGCGATCTCTCGACCCGAACGCCCAGGCCAAGTACCTGAACGGCCCGGAGACGGAGCTTTTTGACAAGGGCCGCAACCTGTTCAACCAGGCCCGCGCGCGGGAAGCGGCGGGCAAGGGCAAGCCCTTGATCGTCGCCGAGGGCTACATGGACGTGATCGCCCTTTCCGAAGCAGGCTTCACCGCCGCCGTGGCTCCCTTGGGCACCGCCGTCACCGAAGACCAGCTGCGGATGATCTGGCGGATTGGTGATGAGCCTGTGGTCGCCCTGGATGGCGACACTTCGGGCCTGAAGGCCGCCCAGCGGGTGATCGACCTGGCGCTGCCCATGCTGGAGGCTGGAAAGGCGCTGCGCTTTGCCGTCCTGCCAGGCGGCATGGACCCGGATGATCTGTTGAAAGCCCAAGGTGCGCCTGCCTTGCAAGCGGTGCTGGACCGCGCTGTGCCGATGGTCCAGCTGTTGTGGCAGCGTGAGACGGACGGCCGCAGTTTTGACAGCCCTGAACGCCGGGCTGCGCTGGACAAGGTGTTGCGCGGGCATCTGGCGCGGATCACCGACCCCTCGATCCGCGGCCATTACGCCGATGAGATGAAGCGCCTGCGCCAGACGCTGTTTGGCACCGTCCCCGGCGTCTATCGCCCCTTCCAGCCCGGCCCTTATCGCGCCGGCCCCCAGGGCCAGCGCCGCTTTGCCCCGCCCGGTGGTGCCTTGGCGACCACGCGGTCTTCCCTTCTTGCACAGGCGCAAGGCCCTGTGACCGAAACCCTGCGCGAGGCGATGATCCTTGCGACGATGATCCTGCACCCCAGCCTGATCCACCGGTTCGAATCCGCGTTGGAACGTCTGGAACTCAGCGGGGATGACCACGAAACCCTGCGCCGGCTGATCCTGACCCATGCCGATGCGCCCGATCTTCTGGACCTTGTCCGCGCTGCAGCGCCCGCTGCCCTTGACGCGCTCCTGTCGCGCCCCCATGTCGCCATAGCGCCAACCGTGCGCCACCCCCAGGATCACGACCTTGCCACGCTCTGTCTGGCCGAGGAACTGGCCAAACTGGACGCCTGGCGCGGGGCCCGACGTGAGATTGAGGAGGCTGTCGAAGATATGATCGGTCTGCCGGACGAAGGCCTGACCTGGCGCCTGACCAAGGCGACCGAGGCACTACACCAGTCCGACCGCACCGGCCCGGCTGAGACCACTGATCTTGGCGAAGACCGGGCCGCCTTGTCAAAACATCTTCAATCCTTGATCGATAGCCAGGTCTGGGTGAAGAAAAACCGCTGATTCGGCCTTTCAACCGGCCTGATTCGGGTTATTGATTCGCTAGCCCAGATTCGATTCGGCGCACCGCCCGCGCCCCCCGACCACCCAGGAGCACCCATGGCCCTCAAAGACGCTGACGACGCCAAGCCGGACGCCGACGAACAGGACGTCTCGCTTGATATGAGCCAGGCAGCCGTCAAGAAGATGATCGCCGACGCAAAAGAGCGTGGGTATATCACCTATGACCAGCTGAACACGGTTCTGCCGCCGGAACAGGTGTCGTCCGAACAGATCGAAGACGTGATGTCGATGCTGTCGGAAATGGGCATCAACATCATCGAAGACGACGAAGCCGAAGAAGGTGCCGAACCGGTCGGTGAGTTGGTGGAAGTCTCGACCAGCCGCGAAGTGGCCGTCGCCGGCACCTCGGCCGAGGCGCTTGACCGCACCGATGACCCGGTCCGCATGTACCTGCGCGAGATGGGCTCGGTCGAGCTTTTGTCGCGCGAAGGCGAGATCGCGATTGCCAAGCGGATCGAGGCTGGCCGCAACACCATGATCGCCGGGCTTTGCGAAAGCCCGCTGACGTTCCAGGCCATCATCATCTGGCGCGACGAACTTCTGTCCGAAGACATTCTTCTGCGCGACGTGATCGACCTTGAAGCCACCTTTGGCCGCAGCCTTGACGGCGAAGAGGAAATGGACGGCCCCGCGCTGGAAGAGGTGGACGTCGACGCCGCCCCGCGCCGCCCAGGTGGCACCGCCGAACCAGAGCTTGACGCAGACGGCAACCCCCTCGCGCGGGAAGCCGACGACGATGAGGATGACGAAACCGCCAACATGTCGCTGGCCGCGATGGAAGCAGCCCTCAAGCCGCGCGTGCTTGAAACGCTGGACCTGATCGCGCGCGACTATGCCAAGCTGGCCGACATGCAGGACCTGCGGATGAATGCGGCCCTGTCCAAGGCCAAGCAGTTTTCCACCGCAGAAGAAGCTGCCTATCAGAAGCTGCGGTCGGAAATCGTGCTGTTCGTGAATGAGTTGCACCTCAACAACTCGCGTATCGAAGCGTTGATCGACCAGCTTTACGGCATCAACCGCAAGATCATGTCGATCAACTCAAGCATGGTGAAGCTGGCCGATGCCGCGCGGATCAACCGCCGCGAATTCATCGACGAATACCAAGGCTATGAGCTTGACCCGACCTGGCTTGACCGCATGGCGCAGAAATCCGGGCGCGGCTGGCTGGCGCTGCTGGACAAGTCGCGCGATGCGATTGAAGACCTCCGCGCCGAAATGGCGACGGTGGGCCAATATGTTGGCGTCGATATCAGCGAATTCCGCCGGATCGTGAACCAAGTCCAAAAGGGCGAAAAAGAGGCGCGTCAGGCCAAGAAGGAAATGGTCGAGGCGAACCTGCGGCTGGTGATCTCCATTGCCAAGAAATACACCAACCGCGGCCTGCAATTCCTTGATCTCATTCAGGAAGGCAACATCGGTCTGATGAAGGCCGTCGACAAGTTCGAATACCGCCGGGGCTACAAGTTCTCCACCTATGCCACCTGGTGGATCCGTCAGGCGATCACCCGCTCCATCGCCGATCAGGCCCGCACGATCCGCATTCCGGTCCACATGATCGAGACGATCAACAAGCTCGTCCGCACTGGCCGCCAGATGCTGCACGAAATCGGCCGGGAACCTACGCCCGAGGAATTGGCCGAGAAACTTCAGATGCCGTTGGAAAAGGTCCGCAAGGTGATGAAGATCGCCAAGGAACCGATTTCGCTGGAAACCCCGATCGGGGATGAGGAAGACAGCCAGCTGGGCGACTTCATCGAAGACAAGAACGCGATCCTGCCCTTGGATTCCGCGATTCAGGAGAACCTGAAGGAAACCACCACCCGTGTCTTGGCCTCCCTCACCCCCCGCGAAGAACGCGTGCTGCGGATGCGCTTCGGCATCGGGATGAACACCGACCACACGCTGGAAGAGGTCGGCCAGCAATTCAGCGTCACCCGCGAACGCATCCGCCAGATCGAGGCGAAAGCGCTGCGGAAGCTGAAGCATCCGAGCCGGTCGAGGAAGCTGCGCAGTTTCCTCGATCAGTGATGGGTAACCGCGCCGTATCCGAATTGACCAAGAAGCGCGCCTTTGCGACCATCAAGGTGGTCGCGAAGGCCGTACTTGCCGGAGAGCAAGCCCTTACTTATTCTCAACTGGCCCAGAGGCTTGAGATGTCCAAAGTGAATGGACAGGGTTTGAGCAGCTACCTGAACGAAGCTGCAGCCCTTTGTGCCGAGCACGGTCTGCCAAACGTCTCAGTTCTGGTCGTGTCAAAAGAAAGCTTGGACCGCGGCGTCCCCATGCCGTCCGAAGGGTCGTTTGCGGATGGGTTCTACGCAAGCACTGGCCTTACCGCAGCCGAAATTCCAGCAGAGCAAGGCCGCGTTCGCGCCTATGACTGGACGTCTGTTCGGTCGTTGAATCTTGCCTGAAACGACTCGGCCAACGTAGGGTGGGTGCCAACCGTAGGGTAGGTGCCAACCCACCGCCCCCGCCCAGTTGGGCTTCCCTCACCCTGCGCCGCCACTTCCATAGCTTTTCCCTACCTTGCAGCCCGCGCCGCGCGCCCGCACACTCCACCGCGAACGGAGTTGCCCCATGCGCGCGTTGCCTCTTGCCCTCGCCCTGCTCTCTCTTCCGGCCCTTGCCGCCTGTCCGACAGACAGCGTGGTGTTCGCCTGCCAGATAGGCCAGAAGACCCTGGAAATTTGCGATGACAGCGGCGGGCTGGTCTACCGGTTCGGCCCCGCCAACGCACCCGAGCTTACCGTGTCAGAACCGCTGCAAACCGTTGGCTACGCTCCCTGGTCGGGCTTTGGTCGCAACCGCTTTTACACGGTCACCTTCCAAGCAGACGGCTTCACTTATGAGGTCTATTCCGGCTTTGACCGCATTGGTGACCCACCGAGCCAGGAGGGCGGCGTGACCGTGCGGCAGGGCGGCACGACGCTGGCCGCACTGACCTGCGATCCGGGCAGCGTTGCCGGAGAGCTTGAGGTGATCGGAAGCCTCAAGCAGAATCTCGGTCAGTGCTTTGATCAAGACATCAAGTCCTGGCGCGAGGGTTCCTGCGGTCAAAATCCCGAGTTTTGCGCCTGCCAGGTCGCCCTGCCGCCCCACATAATTCCATAAAGGCTCCTCACGCGCTTCGTTGCCCTTCTTCTCGCTTTTGCTCCGCTTCCCGCTGCCGCGGCTTGTCCGAATGACACCGAGGTTTTTTCCTGCAGCATCGACGGCAAGCCCTTGCAGATCTGCCATTGGAAAGGCGCACTGATCTACAACTTCGGCCCCCTCGACGCACCTGAATTGTCCATCGCCGAACCGCTGGAGACCGTTGCATTTACCCCTTGGCCGGGTGTGGGGCGCTACATCTGGGAAAAGGTCAGCTTCCGAAATGGCGCATTTGCGTATGAGGTTTACAGCAGCGTCGAACGCGGCCCCGACGCGGCAACGGGGCAGGTGGGCACAATCACCGTCTTCGAAGGGGACACCGAAATTGTCCATTTGACGTGCGATGCCGATACAATCGCCGGATCGCTTGACAGGATCTATGACCTGAAGCAGTCCATCGGTCAGTGCTGGGACGCTGACAGCAAGACATGGACCAACATCTGCGATTAGGCCGGCGGCGGGGTGACAGCCTCCCACGCCTCACCCATGGCAAGAATGCAGGCGGTGCCGTTGGCATAGCTTTGCACCAGCACCCAGTTGCCCGATGGCTTTGACCAGACCTCTAGCACCGCCTCGGCATCGCGCAGGCCCGACCCCGCGACCGCCGCACCATTCAGCCGCGCCAAAATCTCGGCCCGGGGTGCGCAGATGACCTCGGCAAGCGGCGTTTCCGCGGACGCCGGGGACACAAGGGCGCAGGAAAGGATGAGTCGCTGCCACATGCATGGAAGGGTAACACGCAGATGACGGTTTGCTGCCGGTTTTTCCGGCTTCAGTCGCCGATAAACGGCCAGACCGGAAAGGTCAGCCCCCGCGCCAACAAGACATCGCGCATCCGCAGCGCCTGAACCCGCATCCGGGGGGCGAAGGCCAGAAGATCGGTATTCCGCACCCCCCCGGCATCCAAGGCGGCAAAGGCCTCGTCAAGCCGGCCCCGTTTGCGCGCCGGATCCTGCGAGTTTGCGTGACCGCGCTGGCGCTTTTCTTCGAACTCTTCCAACGACTTGACCGCATAGTGGTGCAGCGCCGCGACACGCACATCGGGTTGCCGAACTGACGTCAGGCCGGTGAATTGCACATCAGCCCCCGACGGGGTGACATAGCGACCGGACGCAGGTTCGACCCGGTGGATGCCGGTGCCGATCAAGCGAGCGCGCCGGCCAATGGCCTTGACCTGCCGGTTTGGTGTCGCCTCAGCGGGCAGGGCATCGGTGAAGCGTTCCGTGACCGGCGCAGGGTGGTAAAGCCTTTGCCCGCCGCTGCCGAACACCACCCAATTGACAGCCACCGCGCTGACATTGTCGTCAAAACGCTGCAGAAAGCCGCCAAGGCTGCTGGCGTCGCGCAGCAGCAGAAACTCATCCGCATCGAAAAATGCCAGCCAATCGGCCAGCGCCCGCTTGCGCGCATCGGCATAGGCCAGGCGCTGCGGCCGGTCGCCCACCGAGTGTGGCCAGGGGATCACGGTAATCTCACCCGCTTCGCTGAGGGCTTCCAACAAAGCGCCGGTCCCGTCGTCGCTGTCGTTATCGTAGATCAGAAACTCGTCCACCCCCAGCGCCTTGTAATGGGCCAACCATTCGACCACCCCGCGGATCTCGTTCCGCAGAATTGCGCAGAGTGCGGTGGTCGGCAGACCACTGGTAGGCGGGGCGGGCATGAGGGCCGTCCTAGACCGTCATGCCCTGTGGATCAAGCAAGGTTCGCAGTGAAAAAGGCGAGGGTCGTCCCCCAGGCCAGTTCCGCCGCCGCCGCGTCATACCGCGGGGTGGTGTCATTGTGGAATCCGTGATTCACACCGGGATAGATATGGGCCTCATACGTCGCTCCCGCCGCTTTTAGCGCCGCTTCATAGGCCGGCCAGCCCTCGTTGATCCGCGTATCAAGTTCCGCATAATGGATCAAAAGTCGCGCCTTGATCTTCGCCACATCCTCGGTCGCAGGGGCACGGCCGTAGAACGGCACCGCGCCCGCCAGTTCCGGGTAGGCCACCGCGCAGGCATTGGCCACACCGCCGCCATAGCAAAATCCGGTAACGCCAACCCGGCCGGTTGACCCCTCATGCGCCAGCAAGAACTCCACCCCGGCAAAGAAATCGTTCATCAGCTTTTCCGGATCAACGCTGGACTGCAACTCGCGCCCCGCGTCGTCATTGCCCGGATAGCCCCCTACGCTCGTCAGCCCATCCGGTGCCAGCGCCAGAAAGCCGGCCTTCGCCACCCGCCGCGCCACATCTTCGATGTAGGGGTTCAGCCCCCGGTTTTCATGCACCACCAGGACAGCGGGCAGTTTCCCCGCAACCCCCGCCGGGCGCACCATATAGCCGTTGACCGTGCCATGGCCGTTCGGCGACGGATAGGTAATCCGCTCGGCCACGATTCCGGCATCATCCACCGCCACCTGCTGCGCCAGCGCATAGTTCGGCGCCAGCATGTTCAGCAGCATCACCGCCGTCACGCCCCCGACCGCCCATTTCCCCGCCCGGTCCAGAAACTCACGCTTCGTGATCTTGCCATGGGCGTAATAGTCGTAAAGCTCCAACAGTTCCTGGTCGAAATCCTTGGCGGTCATCCGGGTCATCGCGTGCTCCATTCTGCTACGCGGGCAAAGTTAACGCAGACTGCCGCCCCCGCCGCACACGATGGCGTGAGTCCCCGCCGCCACAGTCACCGCCCCCAGATGCTGCGGCCAGCAGTTCGCGCTTCCCGAAATGCGCGACCTCCCCCTATAGTCTGTGTCAGGAACCGGGGAAAACACCAGGGCCTTGAGGCAGGAACAACACCAACAGCAAGGAGGGGGCCGATGCGCTGCCCATTCTGCGGCAACATCGACACGCAAGTGAAGGACTCGCGCCCGGCAGAGGATCACGTCTCGATCCGCCGCCGCCGGTTCTGCCCTGCGTGTGGTGGCCGCTTCACCACTTACGAACGTGTCCAACTGCGTGACCTTGTGGTCATCAAATCTTCCGGCAAGCGTGAGGATTTTGATCGCACCAAACTGGAACGCTCCATCCGCATCGCGATGCAGAAGCGCCCGATTGATCCCGAACGGATCGACCAGATGATTTCCGGCATCGTCCGGCGGCTGGAGTCCCTGGGCGATACCGACATCTCGTCCAAGATCATCGGTGAGATCGTGATGGAAAGCCTGGCCCGGATCGACACCGTCGCCTATGTGCGCTTTGCCAGCGTTTACAAGAACTTCCAGACGGCGGATGATTTTGACGGCTTCGTGTCAGAGCTTCGGCCCGGTGCCGCCGGGGAAGAGTGACCGCCAAAGCCCAAGACGCCGATCACATGGGCCACGCCCTGCGCCTCGCCGCGCGGGGCCTGGGCAATGTCTGGCCCAATCCGGCTGTAGGCTGCGTGATCGTCAACCAAGGCGTGATCGTCGGTCGCGGCTGGACCCAGCCCGGAGGCCGACCCCACGCCGAAGTCCGCGCCCTGGAACAGGCCGGTCCCCTTGCCGAAGGCGCAACCGCCTACGTCACGCTGGAACCCTGCGCCCATCATGGGCAGACGCCGCCCTGCGCCGAAACCCTGATCGCGGCCAAGGTCGCCCGCGTCGTCACCGCCCTCACCGACCCCGACCCGCGCGTCTGCGGCAAAGGCCACGCCATACTTCGCTCAGCCGGCATCACCGTGTCCGAAGGCGTGATGACGCCAGAAGCCACCCACCTCAACGCGGGCTTCCTGAAACGCGTGACCCAAGGCCTGCCCTTCGTCACCCTGAAGCTGGCGGCAAGCCTCGACGGCCGCACCGCCACCGCCACAGGCGAATCCCGCTGGATCACCGGCGCGCAAGCCCGCCGCAAGGTCCATGTCCTTCGCCTGAACCACGACGCCGTCATGGTCGGCTCCGGCACTGCCCTCGCCGACGACCCCGACCTGACGGTCCGCGACATGGGCGCGGTGCGGCAGCCGGTGCGCATCGTCCTCGACCGCACCCTCAGACACTCCCCCGAAAGCCGCCTTGGCCGTACGGCGAAAGACCACCCTGTCTGGCTTCTCCACGGTCCCAGCGCGTCCGCATCGGTGCAAAGCGCCTGGAAGGCCGCCGGCGCCACCCTCATCGAGGCCCCCGAAACCAACGGCCACCTTGACTTGACCTCCGCCCTCCAAGCCCTCGCATCCAGGGGCCTTACCCGCATCCTCAGCGAAGGCGGCAGCACGGTCGCCGCCGCGCTGGTCAAGGCGGGGCTGGTGGACGAATTGGCGATGTTCTCTGGCGGCATCGTTCTGGGCAAAGACGGCCACCCCGCCCTCGGCGCACTCGGGATCAACGAATTGTCGACCGCCCCAAGATCATCGTTGCGCGAAGTCCATAAGATCGGCGCAGACATCTTTTCGATGTGGGCCCTGCACTATTGAAAACTCAAAGGTCAGACTTGTAAGCCTGGAAATTGCACGAAGCACTCGAAGACTAAATCTGTTCCAAATGCCGCCAAAATTCTGAATTGCCGAAAAGGGCAATTCATGCGCCCAGTCGCCAAGCTCTCGATTTGCTCTTTTTCCAAATACTCCCGCCGGAGGCTCCTGTCCGAAGGCCCTCGGAAACAGGGTTAAAGCATCTTCCCCCCACCGCGCGTAGAGACGGAAGAAAGACAGAAAGAAGACGCCGGGAAGACCCCTCCCCGGCACCCTTTATCCCCTCACCAATGCCCGGTGTTGCCCATGCTCACCCAGGGCTCCGCCGGGGCCTTCGCGCCACCCGCCTGCAACAACTCCACCGACACGTTGTCGGGTGACCGGACAAACGCCATCCGCCCATCCCGTGGAGGCCGGTTGATCAGCACGCCATTCGCCTGCAGATGCTCACACACCGCGTAGATGTCAGCCACCTCATAGGCCAGGTGCCCAAAGTGCCGCCCGTCCGACGGCAGCCCCTCATCGCCATCCCAGTTGTACGTCAGCTCCACCGGACACTCCGGCTGGCCGGGTGCGGCCATGAACACCAGCGAAAACCGCCCGCCTTCGTTGTCGATCCGCCGCGTTTCTTCCAGGCCCAGCAGCCGGTAGAACGCCATCGACGCCTCCAGATCCTTCACCCGGACCATCGTGTGCAAGTACTTGATCATCTCGCTCTCCATCCATTCATCTAGCGGTATCACGCAGGCCTACCGCAAGTTATAGTCGCAGCCGACTCAACATGCGAGGGCCACCATGCCGCTTACCCCTGACCAGCTGTCCGAGATTGAAGCGGCCCGCAGCACCCCGCGCCAAACCCTCCGCGCCGT
>JANPJU010000037.1:0-12647 GCA_031425675.1 Paracoccaceae bacterium
GGGCAGGGGGCGATCCTGTCGACGCCCGCCGCCAGCCACCTGATCCGGCTGAATGGCACGGATGGCGGGATCATCATGAGCGCGAGCCATAACCCCGGCGGGCCAGAGGAAGATTTCGGCGTCAAGTTCAACATGGCCAACGGCGGCCCGGCACCTGAGGGTGTGACCGAGGCGATCTATCAGCGCACCACCACCATCACCGAATACAAGGTGCTTGAGGCGCAGGATGTGGACCTTGGCCAGATCGGGCGGCACCAGCTTGGGGGCATGGTGGTCGATGTGGTGGACCCCGTGGCCGACTATGCCGCGCTGATGGAAAGCCTGTTCGATTTCCCCGCGCTGCGCGCGATGTTCGCGGGTGGCTTTCGGATGCGGATGGATTCGATGTGTGCCGTGACCGGGCCCTACGCGGTGGATATTCTGGAGAACCGGTTGGGTGCTGCACCCGGCACTTGCGTCAACGCAACGCCCTTGCCCGACTTTGGCGGCATGCATCCCGACCCGAACCCGACCTGGGCCAAGGCGCTGATGGATGAGATGTTCAGCGCCGATGGCCCGGACTTCGGGGCTGCCAGCGATGGCGATGGCGACCGTAACATGGTGGTCGGGCGGGGGATCTATGTCTCCCCCTCGGACTCGCTTGCCGTGCTGGCGGCCAATGCGCATCTGGCGCCGGGCTATGCCAAGGGCCTGAAAGGCGTGGCGCGGTCGATGCCCACCAGTGCCGCCGCAGACCGCGTGGCCGATGCCCTGGGAATCGGGAAGTATGAAACGCCCACGGGCTGGAAGTTCTTCGGCAACCTGCTGGACGCAGGCCGCGCCACGATCTGCGGTGAGGAGAGTTTTGGCACCGGGTCTGACCATGTGCGCGAGAAGGACGGACTTTGGGCGATCCTTCTGTGGCTGAACATTCTGGCCGTGCGCAAGCAGTCGGTCGCGGAGATCCTTGGCGATCACTGGGAGAAGTTCGGCCGCAACTACTATAGCCGCCATGACTTTGAAGCGATTGAAACCGCCAAGGCCGATGCGATGTTCACCGCGCTGCGCGGGTCCTTGGCCGGTTTGCCGGGCCAGCAGGTTGAAGGTATGACCATCACCGCCGCCGATGATTTCGCCTATACCGACCCGGTGGATGGGTCGGTGTCGATGAAGCAGGGCGTGCGCGTCATGTTCAGCGATGGCAGCCGGATTGTTTACCGGCTGTCGGGCACAGGCACGGAAGGCGCCACGTTGCGGGTCTATCTGGAGCGGTATTCGGCAGGCCCCGGCGGGCTGGACCTTGACGCGCAAGCGGCGCTGGCCCCGGTGATCCGTGCCGCGCATGAACTGGCCGGGATCACCGCCCACACCGGCCGCCTTGCGCCTGATGTGGTGACGTAACGGCGCAACGTGCCCGCGCCATGTCGCGCGTTGACCAGACTCAGGCCCCGTTTGCGACAAACCTGACACAGGTGTCGAGTTTATCGGGGGACTGCGATGAGCGAAGTCAGGGTGCGGTCAGGCCGTCAGGCGCGGCAGTTGAAGCGGGCGCAAAAGGGCGGCGGGATTGGCCGGCCCTACATCCTGCGCAACATCCCGACCTATGATGTGCTGTCGGAAGAAAACCTGCTGCGCATCGAGGCGGCGGCGGACCGGGTGCTGGCCGAAACCGGAATCGAGTTTCGCGACGATGCCGTGGCACTGGACCATTGGCGGAACGCCGGGGCGGATGTGCAGGGCCTGCTGGTCAAGTTCCCGCCGGGCATGCTGCGCGAAATCCTGAAATCCGCCCCGGCCGAGTTTACCCAGCACGCCCGCACGCCCGCCAATTCTGTCCAGATCGGGGGGAAGAACGTGGTCTTTTCCCCGGCCTATGGCAGCCCCTTCGTGATGGACCTGGATCGTGGCCGCCGCTTCGGCACCATCGAGGATTTCCGCAACTTCATCAAACTGGCGCAGTCGTCCCCGAACTTCCACCACTCCGGCGGCACGATCTGTGAGCCGACGGATGTGCCGGTGAACAAGCGCCATCTGGATATGGTCATGGCACATATCGAGCTTTCGGACCGCCCCTTCATGGGGTCGGTGACAGCGGTGGAACGGTCCGAAGACAGCATCGACATGGCCCGCATCCTGTTTGGTGAGGCGTTTGTGAACGATCATTGCGTTATCCTCGGCAATGTGAACGTCAATTCACCTTTGGTCTGGGACGGCACCATGACCAAGTCGCTGCGCGCCTATGCGCGGGCGGGTCAGGCTGCGGTGATCGTGCCGTTCATTCTGGGCGGCGCAATGGGGCCGGTGACGAACGCGGGCGGAATCGTCCAGTCGCTTGCCGAAACGATGGCTGGCTGCGCCCTGACCCAGCTTGAACGCAAAGGAGCACCGGTGATCTTTGGCAACTTCCTGAGTTCGATGTCGTTGCGGTCGGGCAGTCCCACCTTTGGCACCCCGGAACCTGCCATCGGATCACAGGTCATCGGGCAACTTGCGCGGCGGCTGAACCTGCCCTTGCGCTGCAGTGGCAACTTCACAACCTCGAAGTTGCCGGACGGGCAGGCGATGATGGAAGGCACGATGAGCATGCTGGCCGCGATCCACTGCGGGGCCAACTTCATCCTGCACTCGGCGGGGTTCCTCGACGGGCTTTTGTCGATGTCCTATGAAAAGTTCATGATGGACGCAGACCTTTGCGGTTCCTTGCACAGCTATCTGGACGGAATCCGTATCGACGAAGACCAGTTGGCTGTGGATGCCTTTGCCGAGGTGGGGCCGGGCAACCATTTCTTTGGTTGCAGCCACACGATGCGGCACTATGAAACCGCGTTCTGGGACAGTGACTTGTCGGACAATGAACCGTTTGAGAAATGGGAAGCGGCCGGATCAACCGATGCCGCGACCCGCGCCAACGTGTTGTGGAAAAAGCGCCTGGCCGAATATGAGGCCCCGCCGCTGGACGAAGGAATCCGCGATGGGTTGCTGGACTTTGTGGCCCGACGAAAGGCTGAGGCGGCAGACGCCTGGTACTGACCCACCGATTTCTTCGACGAGTGTCCGGACTTATGCCCGCAGACCGGTTTCTTCCAGCAGTCCCATGCGCTTGGCTTCGTAGTAGTAACCGCGCGCATACCAGCCCACGGCCTCATCCTGATCGCCGCGTGACACCAGCCAGGCCCCGCGCAGGTAGCGCCCGGCGTAGCGCAGGTTGGTTTCGGCGTCCAAAAGCCCCTCAGGTGTCCCTTGATAGCCCATCGTCCGCGCCGTCTGCGGCAGAATCTGCATGAGGCCATAGTACGGCCCGTTCCTCGCGCCCGGGTTGTAACCGCTTTCGCGCTGGATCACCCGGTGGAGCAGGCTTTCGGGAATCTTGTGCTCGTCTGCCGATGCCCGGATCAGGGCACGCATTTCAGGCGTCGCTCCGGGGTAAAGATCGCGCCGGCTTGCTTCGGGGCCGTTGCTGCGGGAGCAGGCGGCCAGAAGACCTCCGGCGGTCAGGGCAAACAGGCCGCGGCGGGAAAGGGGCATGGGGTCAGCTCCGTCTGGGACTGGGGTTGATAGGGCGGCGCAAGCACGGCTGACAAGGCCCGGCGCGGATGATCGTGCAACAACCGGCAAGATCCAGCGCGACCTCGCGGTATTTTGTGTCGCAGGGGCGAGATTCTTCTTAGTCCGCGACAGGTTTCGCTTACTCTCACGGTCAGGGAGCGAGGGAATCGACCAATGAAGTTGACCGACAGCCGCGATATCCGCGCCGAGCCTGCAATTGTCTGGCAGGCCATACTGGACCCGGAGGTGCTCAAGGCCTGTATTCCCGGTTGTGAAAGCATGGTCGGATCGGCAAGCGAAGGCTATGAGGCGGTGGTCAAGCAGAAGGTCGGTCCGGTCAGCGCCACCTTCACCGGGTTGGTGCATCTGTCCGACATCATCGCCCCGCGCGCCATCCGCATCTCGGGCGAAGGCAAGGGCGGTGTCGCGGGCTTTGCCAAGGGCGGCGCCAATGTGACGCTGGAGCCGATCCCCGAAGGCACCCGCCTGACCTATGATGTCGAGGCCAGCGTTGGCGGCAAGATCGCCCAGCTTGGCAGCCGCATCATCGACGGCTTTGCCAAGAAGATGGCCGACGAATTCTTTACCCGCTTTCAGGATGCGGTCGAAACCCCGGAGGAGGAGCCGGAGCCGACCGAAGCCGATGCTGCGAACAGCGGGGCGGACACACCGAAGAAGGGCTGGTTCAAACGCTTGATCAGCTAACGTCGGGGCCACTCTGGTCCCGCACCGTTACCAAGGATGACCCTAGGGAGGGGGAAAGCATGACAAAAGTCAGCATGACCGTGAACGGCCGCGCCGTCTCGGCCGAAACGGAGGGGCGGACGCTGTTGTCGGCCTATTTGCGCGATGGGCTGCGCCTGACCGGCACCCATGTCGGCTGTGATACCAGCCAGTGCGGGGCTTGCGTGGTTCACGTTGATGGCCAGCCTGTGAAAAGCTGCACGGTCTTTGCGCAGGACGTGGCAGGCGCCGATGTGCGCACGATTGAAGGCATGGCCAATGCCGACGGGTCACTTGGCGTGATCCAGCAGGCGTTTCAGGACCATCACGGGCTGCAATGCGGGTTTTGCACGCCGGGCATGGTGATGTCGGCAGCGGCGCTTCTGGCGGAAAATCCCAGGCCCAGCGAACATGAGGTGCGCCATTACCTTGAGGGCAACATCTGCCGCTGCACCGGGTACCACAACATCGTCAAGGCCGTGATGGCTGCCTCCGGGCAGGATGTCAGCGCCTTGGCCGCCGAATAGGGGGAAACAGATGCCCAAGGATCATGGAATTGGCGCAAGCTCGAAGCGCCGTGAGGATATCCGCTTTCTGACCGGAAAGGGGGTCTACACCGATGACATGAACATCGCAGGCCAGGCCCATGCGGTGATGGTGCGGTCAAATGTGGCGCATGGCAAGATTGTCCGCGTGGATACCACCGCCGCCGAAGCAATGCCGGGCGTGCTGGCGGTCTTCACGGGTGAGGATTTCGCAGCCGTAGGGGGCAACCCGGCGGGCTGGCTGATCAACAGTCGCGACGGCACGCCGATGCGCGAACCCAAGCGCCCGGTGCTGGCGCATGGCAAGGTCCGGCATGTGGGCGACGCCTACGCCGCAGTTGTGGCCGACACCTACCAGCAGGCGCGTGATGCGGCGCAGGTGATCGCAGATGCCAGCGAGATTGAGGAACTGCCCGCCATCGTCAACATGGTGGACGCGGTGGCGAATGCGTCCAACCGGGTGCATGACGAGATTCCCGATAACCTGTGCTACGACTGGGGCTGGATCGAGGACAATCGCGCCAAGGTTGATGCTGCGATCAAGTCGGCCCCGCATGTCACCACGCTTGAACTGGTGAACAACCGCCTGATCCCGAACGCGATGGAGCCGCGCGCCAGTATTGGCGAGTATTTCCCCGGCACGCAGGACTACAAGCTGACCACCACCAGCCAGAACCCGCACCTCACTCGGCTTCTGGTGGCGGCCTTCGTGCTTGGAATCCCGGAAAACAAGCTGCAGGTCGTGGCCCCGGATGTGGGCGGCGGCTTTGGGTCGAAGATCTATCACTACGGCGAAGAGGCGCTGGTTCTCGCAGCGGCGAAGAATCTGCACCGCCCGGTGCGCTGGACGGCGGAACGGTCGGAATCCTTTCTGTCGGATGCCCATGGCCGTGACCATGTGACGAAGATCGAACTCGCCTGCGATCTTGAGGGCAACTTCATCGCCTTCCGCACTGAAACTTTGGCGAATGTCGGCGCGTACCTGTCGAACTTCGCCACGGTGACGCCCACCTTCCTGCATGGCACGCTGATGGCAGGGCCTTACAAGGTGCCGAATGTCTATGTGAACGTAAAAACCGTTTTCACCAACACCGCGCCGGTCGATGCCTACCGCGGTGCCGGCCGCCCCGAAGCCACCTATTCGCTGGAGCGTGTGGTGGACAAGATGTGCCGGGAACTGGGCCTTGACCCGTTCGAGGTGCGGCGGAAAAACTTTGTCACCACCGACATGTTCCCCTACACCACGCCCGTGGCGCTCGTCTACGACACCGGCAACTATCAAGCGACGCTCGACAAGGTGATGGAGATGGCGGATGTCGGCGCGTTCGAAGCGCGTCGCGCAGCCTCGGCCGCGAAAGGCAAACTGCGCGGGATGGGGCTTTCGACCTGGGTTGAGGCGTGCGGAATTGCGCCGTCACATCTGGTGGGCATCCTCGGTGCCCGCGTCGGGCTTTACGATGCTGCAACCGTGCGGGTGAACGCAACCGGCAACCTGAGCGTGATGGTTGGTGCCCACAGCCACGGGCAGGGACACGAGACCGTGTTCGCGCAGATCGTGGCCGACAAGTTGGGAATCCCCGAATCCTCGGTGGAAATCGTGCATGGCGACACGGCAAAGATCCCGTTCGGCATGGGCTCATACGGGTCACGCAGCCTTGCGGTTTGCGGCAGTGCGATGACCAAGGCCGTGGACAAGATCATTGCGAAGGGCAAGAAGATCGCGGCCCACATGCTTGAGGCGGCAGAGGGTGATATCACCTTCGCCGATGGCAAATTCAGCGTGGCAGGCACCGACAAGGCCAAGACCTTCGGCGAAATCGCATTCTCGGCCTATGTCCCGCACAACTATCCGCTTGAGACGCTGGAACCGGGGCTGGAGGAAACCGCCTTCTATGACCCCGCCAACTTTACCTACCCCGCAGGCGCATACCTTTGCGAGGTCGAGGTCGACGAAGGCACCGGCAAGGTTGACGTGGTGGCCTTCCACTGCGCCGATGACTTTGGCAACATCATGAATCCGATGATCGTCGAAGGTCAGGTGCATGGCGGCGTGGGGCAGGGCATCGGCCAGGCCCTGTGCGAATTTACCACCTACGACGAAAACGGCCAGCTTCTGACCGGGTCTTACATGGACTACGCCATGCCCCGCGCCGAGGACCTGCCGTTCTACAACGTGGACTACTCCTGCCAGACGCCCTGCACCCACAATCCGTTGGGCGTGAAAGGCTGTGGTGAGGCGGGGGCCATCGGCTCACCCCCGGCTGTGGTCAACGCGGTGATCGACGCGCTGCAGCGTGGCGGGCACACCAGTGTCACACATATCGACATGCCGGTCTCACCCTCACGGGTGTGGACGGCGATGAACGCGTAAGGGGCAGGATCATGCACAACTTCGACTTTGTGAAGCCGACCTCGATCGCGGATGCGGTCCAGGCGATGGGCGGTGACGGCGCGCAGGCCCTTTCGGGCGGGCAAACGCTGATCCCGACGATGAAGCAGCGGCTTGCGGCACCGACGGTGCTGGTCAGCCTCACGGGCATCAGTGAAATGCAGGGCGTCTGCATGGGGGAAGGTGGCCTGCACATCGGGGCCGCCACGCCACATGCTGTTGTCGCGCGTGAGGCGGAAGCACATTACCCGGCACTGGCCGCACTTGCGGGCGGCATCGGTGACCCGGCGGTGCGCAACAAGGGCACCATCGGCGGTAGCTTGGCCAACAATGACCCGGCGGCCTGTTATCCTTCGGCGGTGCTGGCCTCGGGTGCGACCGTGGTGACCAACACGCGCAGGATCGCGGCGGATGACTGGTTTCAGGGCATGTTCAGCACCGCATTGACCGAGGGCGAGATCATCACCAGCGTGATTTTTCCGGTCCCGGCCAAGGCGGCTTATGTCAAGTTCAACCAGCCGGCCAGCCGCTTTGCCCTGACGGCGGTCTTTGTCGCAAAATATCCGGATGGTGTGCGGGTGGCGGTGACCGGGGCATCGGCAGGCGGCGTCTTTCGGTGGACCGAGGCGGAGGCTGCGCTGTCGGCCAACTTTGCCGCCAGCGCCATCGCCGGGCTGACGGCAGATGCCTCGGACATGATCGGCGATCTGCATGGCAGCCAGGCCTACCGCGCCAATCTGGTCAAGGTGCTGACCGGGCGCGCGGTGACAGCGGCTGGCTGAAGGATCAGCGACCAAACAAGCGGCCCCGGGACAGCCGTCCCGGGGCCGTTGTCATTTTCGTGTCACCCTTGTCGGGCAAAGCTGTGGACAACCCCATTTTGCCGCAGGCGCTTGGGGGTTGCGTGGGCAGAAACGCCAGATATAGTTGATAGTGTTGGGGCGGGCTCCCCCGCCTCGTGGCCGCTGCGGCAACGGGCAAGGCTTGGAGTCTTTGACGGAATGGACGGCGATTTCAGAACTCACTTCGTGCGCGACCCGGCGTCGCTGAAGCATTACCCTGCTTTGGTGCTGAATGCCGATTATCGCCCACTCAGCTACTACCCTCTCAGCCTCTGGCCATGGCAAGAGGCGATCAAGGCTGCTGTTCTTGACCGGGTGCAAATCGTCGCGGAATACGATCAGGTGGTGCACAGCCAAAGGCAAGTGTTCCGGATACCCTCGGTCGTGGTGCTGAAAGATTATGTGAAACCCCAGAAGCGCGTGGCATTCACGCGCTTCAATCTTTTTCTGCGCGACGAATTCTGCTGTCAGTATTGCGGGGCCAGGGGCGATCTTACCTTTGACCATGTGCTGCCGCGGTCCAAGGGTGGTATCACCAGCTGGGAAAATGTGGTCGCCGCCTGCAGCCCTTGCAACCTGCGCAAAGGGTCACGCACGCTGAAACAGGCGGGCATGTATCTGAACCGGCTGCCCCGCGCGCCAAGCGCCGAGGAAATGCAGTCCCATGGCCGCCGTTTCCCGCCGAACCATCTGCACGAAAGCTGGATGGACTATCTGTACTGGGACGCCGAGCTTGAGGCGTAACCCCGCCATCGCGCATTGATCTGAACGGCGGGGGTGCTAGACAGGGATCAGGCACAGCGCTAGAAGGGTGTCGTTAGCGCTAACAGCGCCTCGCCGAGGGAGACGGTCATGGTTTCGCGCGTCATTCCGGTGGATGTCTTTGATCTGGTGATCTTCGGGGCCACCGGCGATCTGGCCCGCCGCAAGATCCTTCCCGGCCTGTACCGCCGCTTTCTGGCAGGGCAAATGCCGGGCGACAGCCGGATCATCGGGGCCGCCCGCGCCGATCTGACGGAAAGCGCGTTTCGTGAGCAGGTACGGAGCGCGATTGTGGAATTCGTGCCGAAGGATCGGCAGGACGCTGCGGCGATTGACGGGTTCCTCGCCCAGATCGGCTATGTTGCGATTGATGCGACCGGGACCAATGGCTGGGCCGGGCTGAAGGCGCTGATGCGCGACGGCGTGGTGCGCGCCTTCTACTTTTCGGTCGCGCCCAGCCTGTTTGGCGATATTGCCAACCGCCTGCATGACCACGGCATTGCCGATGACAAAAGCCGGATCGTCGTCGAAAAGCCGTTCGGGCGTGATCTTGCGTCAGCACGCGCCCTGAATGCCGTGCTGGCACAGCACTTCACCGAGGCGCAGATCTACCGGATCGACCATTACCTGGGCAAGGAAACCGTCCAGAACCTGATGGCTGTCCGGTTCGCCAACATTCTGTTCGAGCCGTTGTGGAAGGCCGAATACGTCGACCATGTCCAGATCACCGTGGCCGAAACCGTGGGTGTGAACGGGCGCGGCGCTTACTATGACAAGTCTGGTGCCATGCGGGACATGGTGCAAAACCACATGATGCAGCTTCTGTGCCTTATCGCGATGGAGCCGCCCTATCACTTTGACCCCGACGCCGTGCGCGATGAAAAGCTGAAGGTGATCCGCGCGCTGAAACCGGTGCCACCCGAGGGTATCGTGCGCGGCCAATATGGCGCAGGCGGTGGCGAGGCGGGCTACCTTGCCGATTCCGAGAACCCCTCCTCGAAGACCGAAAGTTACATCGCGCTCAAGGTCCACGTCTCGAACTGGCGTTGGCAGGGGGTGCCGTTCTACCTGCGGACCGGCAAGCGGTTGCGGGCGCGGGCGTCCGAAATTGCCATCACCTTCAAGCAGCCGCCGCATGCGATCTTTGACGATGCCAAGGGCTGGCATGAGAACGTGCTGGTGATCCGCCTCCAGCCGAATGAAGGCATGAACCTGATGGTAATGATCAAGGAACCCGGCCCCGGCGGCATGCGTTTGATGCAAGTGCCGCTGGATATGTCCTTTGCCGCCGTTCTGGGCGATGAGGCGGAAGAAACGCCGGACGCTTATGAACGCCTGATAATGGATGTGATCCGTGGCAACCAGACCCTCTTCATGCGCGGCGATGAGGTTGAGGCGGCCTGGGCCTGGACCGATCCGATCATCGAAGGCTGGGATGGGCGGGGCGACAAGCCCCAGACCTATGACCCCGGATCTTCCGGCCCCGAGGATGCCCTGATGTTGATGCACCGAGACGGTCGCCGCTGGCGTGAGATCCGCTGATGCAGCTGGAAACCTACCCCGACCGCGAAATGATGATGCTGTCTGTGGCCGACAAGATCGCCGGGCAGTTGGGCGAATTTCTGCGCCGCGATGGCAGGGCCACGCTTTCGGTGCCGGGTGGAACGACACCCGGGCCGATCTTCGACACGCTATCCGGGGTTGACCTTGATTGGGCCAATGTCGCGGTCGTGCTGAACGATGAACGCTGGGTTCCAGAAACATCGGACCGGTCGAACACCCGTCTGGTTCGGGAACGGCTAATCCGGGGGCGGGCGGCACAGGCAAGGCTGATCCCGCTTTATGCCCCGGCCGAGGCGCCGGAAGAGCTGCTGGTCGCGCTGGAAGACGGTTTGGCGCCACATCTGCCGATTTCGGTACTTCTTCTTGGCATGGGGGCGGACATGCACACGGCAAGCCTCTTTCCCGGCGCGGATCGTCTGGAGGAGGCGCTGACCTCCTCGGCGCTTATCCTGCCGATGCGCGCCGAAGCGGCGGGTGAGCCGCGCGTGACCCTGACCGCCTCGGTCCTGAAGGGGGCCTTCAACATCCACGTCTTGATCACCGGGCCGGAAAAGCGGGCGGCACTTGACCGCGCCCTGCATCTTCCGCCGCTTGAGGCGCCCGTTCGCGCGATTCTTGACAACGCAACCGTGCATTGGGCTGACTGAACCATGAACAAATGGGCTGACCTGACCCGCCTTCACGCCACAAGCGAAGGCCGCCATATTCTTGATCTCTTTGATGAAACCCGTGCAGAGGCATTTTCGCTCACCGCTGACGGCATGCTGTTCGATTACGCCAAGACCAATCTGGACACGGAAACCCGTGATGCTTTGGTGGCCTTGGCCGAAGCCTCGGGCGTGGCTGAAAAACGGGCTGCGATGTTTGCGGGCGAAAAGATCAACCTGACCGAAGGCCGCGCTGTCCTGCATGTGGCGCTGCGGGCGGATGAGGACGCGGTGATCCGCGTTGACGGTGGTGACGTGCTGCCCGAGGTGCGCCGCATCCGCACGCTTTGCGCCGATTTTGCCCGCGCCGTGCGGTCCGGGGACTACAAAGGGCAGGGCGGCAAGATCACCGATGTCGTGAACATCGGCATAGGCGGGTCGGACCTTGGGCCTGCGATGGCGACCTTGGCGCTGGCCCCGTTCCATGACGGGCCACGGGTGCATTTCGTGTCCAACGTCGATGGTGCGCATATTCACGACACGCTGCAAGGCCTTGATCCGACGACAACTTTGGTGATCGTCGCCTCCAAGACCTTCACCACGATCGAGACGATGACCAACGCCGACACCGCCAAACGCTGGATGGCGGCAAAGGTGGCGAACCCCGCGGCGCAGTTTGCCGCCCTCAGCACGACGGGTGACAAGACTGCCGCCTATGGCATTGATCCCAGGCGCGTTTTCGGGTTCGAAGACTGGGTTGGCGGGCGCTATTCCCTTTGGGGACCAATCGGCCTGTCCCTGATGATCGCCATCGGGCCAGAGGCGTTTGACGACTTTCTTGCCGGGGCGCGGGCGATGGATCAGCACTTCCTGACCGCCCCGTTCGGGCAGAACATGCCCGTCATGCTGGCCCTTGTCGGCATCTGGCACAACCAGCTTTGCGGCTACGCCACCCGAGCGGTTTTGCCCTATGATCAACGGCTTGCCCGCCTTCCGGCTTACCTTCAACAGCTTGAGATGGAATCAAACGGCAAGCGCGTCGCCATTGACGGGTCGGACCTGCCCACCCATTCCGGCCCCGTCGTCTGGGGTGAGCCGGGGACAAACGGCCAGCACGCATTTTACCAGCTGATCCATCAGGGCACCCGCGTCGTCCCGTGTGAGTTTCTTGTCGCAGCCAAAGGCCACGAGCCTGACCTTGCGCATCAGCACCTCCTCCTCGTCTCAAACTGCCTTGCGCAGGCCGAGGCGCTGATGCGCGGCCGCACGCTGGACGAGGCCCGCGCCATCATGGCCAAGAAAGGCCTGACCGGGGCCGAGATGGAACAGCAGGCCCGCCACCGGGTTTTCCCTGGCAGTCGCCCGTCAACCGTGTTGGCCTATGACCAGCTGACACCCTTTGTCCTTGGCCAGATCATCGCGCTTTATGAACACCGGGTGTTCGTCGAAGGGGTGATCCTCGGCCTGAACTCTTATGACCAGTGGGGCGTGGAACTGGGAAAGGAATTGGCGCTGGCCCTGCAACCGGTGCTGGAAGGCAAGACCGGCACGACAGACAAAGACGGATCGACCGCCGCCCTCGTCGCCTTCTTGCGCCAATAGCTTTCTCTTCTCCAAATATCCCACGGGGGGTGCGGGGGGTGTGAACCCC
>JANPJU010000038.1:0-3948 GCA_031425675.1 Paracoccaceae bacterium
CAGCCGGTTGGCGCGCTTGCGCGCCAGAGGCAAGACAAAGGCGTGCGCGGAACGCGCTCAATCTGTAACCCGCCAGGCTCAGTAGCCTGTCATCTCCAGATAACCGCGCCCCGCGTGGCTGCCCTCCACCCGCACCGGCCCCTCCCAGTATGGCACGCTCGTCGCCATCCAGGCCGCGGGGTTCAGCGCCTGCAACGTCACGTCCAGCCCGCGTTCGGGCAAGCGCAGCCGCCAGCCCACCGGCACCTCGCGCCCCGCAACCTCCGCCCATTCCAGCACCTCGGCCTGCAACGCGCCCGGCGGCAGCGGGGTCGTCCCCCCATCCGCCGCAATCCAGGTGCCCGAGGTGAAATCCTCCGCCCCGCGCAGCACAAACCCCATCAGTTTTTCGCCCCCGTCAAACGACAGCGAGAACCAGTCCCACCCGGTCTGATCCGACGCGAGAGGTTGCGAAGACCATTCCCGGTCCAGCCAAGCCTGCCCGGTCACCGCCACGTCACCGCCGGGCAGGTCCAGCACCCCGGCCACCTCGTAAAACGGTTGTGAGTAATAGTGGCTTGCCTGCCCCCCCGCCGATTTTACCGAATACCCGGCGTCACCGTGCAGGACCAACGGCCCTTTCGCGTCCAGATCCAGCCGGTAGCCAAACCCGTCACCGGCGGCACTCAGCGCCAGCCGGTCCAGCGCGTCCGCCCCCGGTTCGGCGCGTGACCTCATTTCCCACTCGTCAATCCAGGCCCGAAATCCGCCGTCCAGCGTCACGCCTGCCTGACCGATGCCGCCCCGCGCCAACCGCTCGGCCACGAAATGCGCGTCCTCGGTCGTCACTGCGGCATGGCCCATCCAGACCTGCGGGCTTTGCCAGCCAGCCCCCTCGACCGGAGCGGTCGCACTGCGAAACAGCGTCCATTGCACGCCATACTCGGCCCCATCCGCCCCGGTCAAGTTGGCGGTCAGATACCACCATTCGATGCGATACGCCGGGTGCGCGCCATGGTCGGCGGGAAACTCCAGCACGGATCCGCGATCGGGCAGGGCAAAGCCGGCCACCGGCGCGCCCAGATCGGCAAAGCCTTGGGCGAACGCCGCCCCGGCCAATCCCAAACCCAGCCCCAGCCCCAGAAAAACCGTCCTAGCGTTCATTGGCAAACACCCGCAGCAAATCCGCCGGTCGCCGCCGCATCAGCGTGAAAGCCGGCACCAGCGCCGCCAGCAGGCCTGCAAGGCCCGCGGCACCAAACATCCCCAGCCATTCCCCCGGAAAGGCCCGCATCGGCAGCCGCCAGCCAAAGGCCTCGACGTTGACCACCGCCAGCAGCACCCAGGCCAGCGCCAGCCCAAGGGGCAGCGCCAGCGCCGCCGTCAGCAGCGCCAGAACCACCGTGCGCAACAGGTCCAGCCCCGCCAATCGCGCTGGCGTCAGCCCCATCGCCCAGACAGGTGCCAGTTGCGGCAGGCGCAGGCTTGACAGGGTGACCAGGCTTGCCAGCATCGCCAGCCCCGCCACCCCCAGCGTCAGCACATTCAGCGCCCCCGTCACCGCAAAGGTGCGTTCAAACACCTGCAACGAGAACGCCTTGATCCCCGCCTGATCGACCAATGCCGTCTCGCCCAAGGCGAACTTCTCCCGCACCGAAACCGAAAGCGCCGCCGCCTCTGCCTGCGGCACGCGCAAGGCAAAGCGCACCGTCTCTACCCCCGGAAACCGCGCGCCGAAAGCCGCCAGCCCGATGATTGCCTGGGGGGAAGGGTTGCCATAGTCGGAATAGACCCCCGCCACCGGCAAGGCCCCCCCCGGCAGATCGACCAGCGCCCCAAGCGCCAGCCCCGCCCGGCGCGCCAGCTGTTCGTTCACCAGCACGGCTTCGCCCCGCGCCACTGCGTCCCAGACATCGGGATCAGCGGTCAGCAGGGGCCAGTTGTCGCGGTAGGTGGCATGGTCGGCGATGCCGTAAACCTCACCCGGCTGGCCGACAAGCGGGGTCTCTGCCGCGACGATGGGCAAGATTGCCTGCACACGCGGCGTCAGCCAGGCCTGCAGTTCGGCGGCTTGCGCAGGGCTGTTCGCTGTCAGATACAGCTCGGACGCCAGCCGCTGATCCAGCCAGCCGGTGAACGTGGTGCGGAAACTGCCCACCATTGTGCCCACCCCCACATTTGCCGACAAGGCCAGCAAAAGCGCCATCAAGGCCAGCGACAACCCCGGCAATTGCTGGCGCGCATCGGCCCAGAACCATTGCGACAGCACCCCGCGCGCTCGTGCCTCGGCCAGGCCCAACGCACCGGCCAGCAGCACCGGCAAGACCAGCGCGGCACCCAGCAAAAGCCCGGCCAGCACGGTGAACCCGGCCCACAAGCCCGATCCGAAGGACAGCGCCAGCCCGGCAAGCCACAGCAGCACAAGCCCCGCCAACCCCTGCCAGCCCCGCGCCCGCGCCGCCTGAAGCCCCCGGGCCCGCCCCCCCGCACTGGCAAGCGGTGGCAGACGCCAGACCTGCCACAGCCCCTGTCCGGCCGCGACCAGTGTCCCAGCCAGCGCCATGCCAAGACCCGCCAGTACCCAGCCGCTGCGCAATTCCAGCACGCCCGGCACTGCCGCCCCGTAAAGCCCGCCCAGGGTGGCCGCGACATCCGGCAGCAGCGCCGCCGCCACGCCGTAGCCAAGCGCCACTCCGGCCACCCCCGCGATCAAGGCAAAGCCCAGCATCTCGGCCAGCACCAGCGCGCCAAGAGTCCGTGCGGGAACGCCCAAGGCGCGCAGGGTGCGGAACATCGGGCGGCGTTGCTCGAACGCAAGGCCGATGGCCGCGTGGACGATGAAGATGCCAACGGCAAAGGCCAGGAAGCCAAAGGCCGTCAGGTTCAGGTGGAAACTGTCCGTCAACCGGGCCAGATCGTCTTGCCCCGTCGCCGTGCGCAGCTCCAGTCCGGCAGGCAATGGCCCCGGCAAGGCGCGGTCCGGGTCGACCAGCAGCGCCGTCACCGCACTGTTGACACCCAACAGACGCTCCGCCGCCGCGATGTCAGCCAGGACCGTCATCGGTGGCAGGTCGGGGGCAGGAGCGGTCGTCAGGCCCGTCAAAGCCTCAACCACGCCGGGGCGGATCAGCGTCTCGGGGGCCACCAGCACCTGCCGCCCGGCCAGAAACGCCCCCAGATCACCCACCCCCACGCCCGGCATCCCCGGCACGGCAGCACCCCGTGGCAGGGTCAAAGGCTCCACCCCCAGAACGCGCAGACCGCCGATCCGCCCCTCCAGCACCGGCGACACCGGCCAGCCCGCGCGCCGCAATTCGGCATAACGCGCCACCGTCAGCGCGCCATCCGTGGCGACAATCCGGTCCAGCCGGTCTTGCCCCAGAACACCCGCCGCGCGGTCATAAGCCGCCCGCGCCTCGGCGTTGATCGCCTGCACGCCGGACCACAGGCCGGTGGCAAGGGCCAGTCCCACCAGCAGCATCGCCAGCTGCAACGGACGGCGCAGCCAATGCGACAGCAAGGCGGAAAGAGTGACCCGGATCACGCCGCCACCCTTCCAGCCCGCAGATGCACCCGCCGGTCCAGCCGCGCGGCAAGCCGGACGGAATGGGTGACCATCATCAAACTTGCCCCCGCTTCAGTCACAAGCCCCAGCATCAGCCCCATCACCGCATCGCCGGTGGCTTCATCCAGGTTTCCCGTCGGCTCATCCGCCAGGATCAGCGCCGGTCGCGCCGCCAGGGCCCGGCCAATCGCCACCCGCTGCTGCTGGCCGCCCGACAACTGCTCCGGGTAGCGCTGCAAAAGCCCCGCCAGCCCCAACCCCTCGGCCAGCCGTGCCGACCACTCCCGGTCAAACCGCCCCGCCAGCCGCGCCTGAAACGCCAGGTTCGCCCCCACCGTCAGCGAAGGGATCAGGTTGAACTGCTGGAACACCAGGCCGATCCGGTCCCGCCGCAGCGCCGCGCG
>JANPJU010000039.1:0-117728 GCA_031425675.1 Paracoccaceae bacterium
AAGGGTCCTTGGTGGAGCAGAGGGGGATCGAACCCCTGACCTCGTCATTGCGAACGACGCGCTCTCCCAACTGAGCTACTGCCCCGAACGTTCCGGGTCCAAAGACAGCGGCGGTTTCGCGCATTGAGGGGGCATTGTCAAGCGGCGCGGGGTCAGCGCGCCGCATGCTGGCGTGCGACAGCGATGATGTCGGCGGCGGGTCGGGCGCCGGCAAGGCGGGCAACCTCTCGTCCGTCTTGGTACAGGATCAGCGCCGGGATTCCCCGGAACCAGACCTGGCCAAGATGTCCGGGCGATCATCGGCATTCAGCTTCATCAACCGCATGGTCGGGGCCAAGGCCTTGGCGACCCTAGTGAATTCCTGGGCCACCTGACGGCAGGGGCTACACCACAGCGCCAAGTAATCCACCAGCACCGGCAGCCCGGCACCGCGCTTGATCTTATCATGCGGGGTGGCATCAAGGCCTGCCACCCGGCCATCTACCCGCACACGCCGCATTTCGGGCCGGCCCCAACCGGGCCATGGGCACCCGGTTGGCCTCACTGCAGTCAGGACAAGTCTGCTTGACCGACTGGCCAAAGTTCATGGAACACTTCACAGTCCATTTCTTCAACATAATCGGCGCCCAGGACGACGCCGCAAGGCCCCGGTGCTGGGTGCCGAACGCAGCGCGGTGTCAGAGGAAATCTTCTTCTTGCCCGGCCACGTCGAGGCCCATCGCGTCCAAGCCAGCCTCAAGGTTCTCCGCCAGATGCGGCATTCCCATCAGATAGTCGGCGGTGGGGGTTGTGGCTTCGTGGGTGGCGGTGGCGACCGCCTCATCAAAATCCTCTGCCTCGAACGCGCCGCGCCCAACCCAGGCGATGGCAGTCAATTGCGCCTTTTCGTCATCGTTCAGCGCGTCGATGAAGGCGTGCAATTCGCCTGCGCCCACCGCCGCCTCGCGCGCAAGGAAGATGACGTGGACAACCTTTGGCGGGCTGATTTCCAACATGGGCAACTCCTTTGACGCTGACCCATCGTTGCGCATAGGGGGCGACGGCGCAAGCGGCCTGTCAGGGCAAGGCGGCAAGACCACCAGAGACCAAACCAAAGGGCGATGAGCGGCCAATGCGCGCCCTTGCAGCATCAGCAATTTGAACTTTGCGCGGCAGGATCACCCCAAGACGTCGGACCAACGACCAGGAACCAAGGACATTGCAACGGAAAGCCTGACTTGCGCAAAGCCGCCCGGCACGGCAATCCTGTCAGCAACGTTATTCCAGCAGGATCTGCCCATGCGCGCGCTTGCCTTTGCCACCGCCTTTTGCCTTGCCCCCGCCCTTTGCGTTGCCCCCGTTGCCCCGGCCCTCGCCGAGGCGATCCCCGGCACGCAGTTCAGCTCTGGCTACTGGGAGGGGGCGGCACAGACCACCACAGCAGGCGCGTTTTCGCATTGCGACGTTTCGGTCGGCTTTACCAATGGCGAGACGTTGTGGATGGGGCTTTACCCTGATGACACCCTGTCGGTCCTCTTGTCGGACCCGGACGTGCGCTTTCGCAGCGGGCAGACCTTTGACAGCTGGCTGATGCTTGAGGTGGGTCTGCCCACCAAGGGCGTCTCGGAAGCGTGGGATGAGGCTTACGCGGGCATGACGCTGGAAGGCATCGACGCCTCGATCGACTTTCTGACCCAGGGGCAATGGCTGCGCCTGCTTGGGATCGGGATTGATGAGGCTTATGACGTGACGGGGATCACCGAAGCGCTGGCCATGGCCCGTGACTGCCATGCCAAACAGACCGGCGGCAAAGCTGCGCCCGGTTCGGCCACGCCTGGTCTGGCCGCGCCGATGCCGAAGGTGCCTGACATTTTAAAGCCACGGACCGGAACGGCCGGTGGCGGGCTGGGCGCGCGTCCCGGTGGGGCGCTGGGGACCCCGGCCCCGAAGCCGCAGCCCTGAGCGGCACCTGCGGCAATGCCGTCAACGAGCCGGATGGCCTTTGGCCGGCTTACTCCGCCGCCTCCATATAGCTTTCGACCGGCGGGCAGGTGCAGATCAGGTTTCGGTCGCCAAAAACGTTGTCCACTCGTCCGACCGGCGGCCAGTATTTGTCCACCCGGAAGGCGCCCGGCGGGAAGCAGCCCTGCTCACGGCTGTATTTGCGGTCCCAAACTTCGGTCACCAGGGCTGCGACTGTGTGCGGCGCGTGGCGCAGGGGGGACTCTTCTGCCGTGATCTCACCGTTTTCCACTGCCTTGATTTCTTCGCGGATCGCCAGGAGGGCGGTTATGAATCGGTCAATCTCGGCCTTGGTTTCGCTTTCGGTCGGTTCCACCATCAGGGTGCCCGCAACCGGCCAGCTCATCGTTGGGGCATGAAACCCATTGTCGATGAGGCGTTTGGCAATGTCGTCCACGGTCACCCCAACCTCGGCAAAGGGGCGGGTGTCAAGGATACATTCATGCGCGACCCGGCCCTTGTTGCCGATGAAAAGGATCGGATAGGCGCCCTTCAGCCGTGCCGCGATATAGTTGGCGTTCAGGATCGCCACCCGCGTCGCCTGCGTGCAGCCCGGTCCGCCCATCATCAGACAATAGGCCCAACTGATCAGCAGGATGCTTGCCGACCCGTACGGCGCGGCACTGACAGCCCCGTCGCCCCCTGTCTCGGGATGCCCCGGCAGATGCGGTGCCAGATGCGCCTTCACGCCAATCGGCCCCATCCCCGGCCCGCCGCCACCGTGCGGGATGGCGAAGGTCTTGTGCAGGTTCAAGTGGCTGACATCGCCACCAATCTCTCCCGGTTTCACCAGACCGACAAGCGCGTTCATGTTCGCGCCGTCAATGTAGACTTGGCCCCCGTGGTCATGGGTGATCTGGCAGATTTCTTTCACCGTCTCTTCGAATACCCCATGGGTGGACGGATAGGTGATCATGCACGCCGCCAGCCTTTTGCCCGCCGCGACGGCCTTGGCGCGGAAGTCTTCCACATCAACATCGCCGTTTGGCGCGGATTTTACGACGACCACCTCCATCCCGGCCATCTGAGCCGAGGCGGGATTGGTGCCATGCGCGCTGGTCGGGATCAGGCAGATGTCGCGCTGCGCGTCGCCTTGTGCCCGGTGATAGGCCAGGATGGTCAGCAGCCCCGCATATTCCCCCTGCGCACCGCTGTTGGGTTGCATCGACATGGCGTCATAGCCGGTGATCTCACACAGTTTGGCGGTCAGATCCTCTATCGCTTCGGTATAGCCGGCCGCCTGATCGCGGGGGGCAAAAGGGTGCAAGCTGCCAAACTCGGGCCAGGTGATCGGCATCATCTCGGCGGCAGCATTCAGCTTCATCGTGCACGAGCCGAGGGGGATCATCGCGCGGTCCAGGGCCAGGTCACGGTCCGACAGGCGGCGCATGTAGCGCATCATCTCGGATTCCGCGCGGTTCATGTGGAAGACCGGGTGGGTCAGGTAGTTGGTCTTGCGCAGCATCTCCTCCGGGAAGCCCAGGGTCGCGCGGTGTGGCGGTACGCCGTCAATGCCAAAGGCCTTCAGGATGCGGATCAGGACCTGTTCATCCGTCGTCTCGTCCAGGCTGATGCCGACGCGGTTGGTGCCGATCTTGCGGAAGTTCAGGCCTTCGGCCCGCGCGGCGGCAAGGATACCGGCCTGCCCCACGCCCACCTCAACCGTGATCGTGTCGAAGAACGCTTTCGGGTTGACCTTCGCCCCCGCCGCCAGCAGGGCCCGCGCCAGCCGCTGGGTCAGGAAATGCACCCGTTCCGCAATGGCCCGCAGGCCCTTTGGCCCATGGAATACCGCGTAGAAGCTGGCCATCACCGCCAAAAGCGCCTGCGCGGTGCAGACGTTGGACGTCGCCTTTTCTCGCCGGATGTGCTGTTCCCGCGTCTGGAGGCTGAGGCGATAGGCCTTCCCCCCCTGCGCGTCGATGGACACGCCGACAATCCGCCCCGGCATCTGCCGCTTGTGCGCGTCCTTTACCGCCATAAAGGCCGCATGCGGCCCGCCATAGCCCATGGGAACACCAAACCGCTGGGCAGACCCCACCGCAATATCCGCCCCCATTGCGCCGGGTTCTTTCAACATACACAGCGCCAACAGGTCCGTCGCCATGATCGCGATGGCCCCGGCCGCGTGCAGGGTGGCAATGCGGACGGTAAAGTCCACGACATGGCCGTAACTTGAGGGGTATTGAAAGATCGCCCCGAACACCTTGGTCGGGTCAAGGTTGCGCACGTCATCCTCGATGATCTCGATCCCCAATGGCAGGGCACGGGTGCGGATCACGGCAATGGTCTGGGGATGGCAGAAGCGATCGACAAAGAACGCTTTCGCCTTCGACTTGGCCACCCGCTCGGCCATCGTCATCGCTTCGGCCGCTGCCGTCGCCTCATCCAAAAGGCTTGCGTTCGCCACATCAAGCCCGGTCAGGTCGCAGACCATGGTCTGGTAGTTCAACAATGCCTCAAGCCGACCTTGGGCAATTTCCGGCTGATAGGGCGTGTAGGCAGTATACCAGGCCGGGTTTTCCAGAATGTTCCGCTGAATCGCAGGGGGGGTGACAGTGCCGAAGTAGCCTTGACCGATCAGGCTTGTCATCACCCGGTTCTTGCGCGCCACCTCTTTCATCTTCGCCAAAAGCTCATGCTCGGCCAAAGGCGCCCAGGTCAGCGGCTTTGCCTGCCGGATGGATGCCGGGACCGTCTGTTCGATCAACTCCTCCAGGGTTTTCACGCCCACGGTGGCCAGCATCTCATCCATCTCGGAGGGAGACGGCCCGATATGACGGCGATTGGCGAAGTCATAGGCGTTGTAGGTAGTGGGGGTGAAGGTCATCGCGGATACCTCGGGCGAAGGGCGGACAAATTCCTTCGGCGGAATTTGCAAGACTGTTCGAAAAGTTATGCCCGGAGTTTTTGAAAACTCCGGGCGCGGGACGGTCAGCCGATCAGGTCCTGATACTCATCTTCGTCCATGAACTGGTCAAGGACGCTCAGGTCATCCAGCCGCATCTTGAAAAACCAGGCAGCGCCCGTCGGGTCTTCGTTCACCAGCGCGGGAGCATCGACCAGTTTGGTGTTCACTTCCACGATCTCGCCATCGACCGGGGCCAGAATGTCACTGGCCGCCTTGACGCTTTCGATCACGCAGACCTCATCGCCTTCCGCCACCATCGTCTCGGTCTCGGGCAGTTCGACGAACACCACATCGCCCAACTGGGTGGCGGCATGTTCGGTGATGCCGACCACAACAAGGTCGCCCTCGACCCGCAGCCATTCGTGATCTTTGGTAAATTTCATCTGGGGTCCTCAGCGTTTATAGGTTGTTGGTTGAAACGGAAGGTCTGATACGGTGACGGCCAGCCGCCTGCCACGCACATCACCTTCCAGCGCAGTACCAGTTCCGGCAAGATGGGTGGCGACATAGCCCATGGCAATGGGCACCTGCAGCGACGGTGCAAAGCCGCCCGAGGTGACGCGGCCCACCGGCGTGCCATCCAAGGCGAAAAGAACCACCCCTTCGCGCATTGGCGCGCGGCCATCGGGGCGCAGGCCAACGCGTCGACGCTCTGGCCCCTCTGCCAGTTCATGCAATATCCGCGTGGCACCCGGAAAGCCGCCCGCGCGCGCGCCACCTTCACGACGAGATTTCTGGATCGCCCAGGTCAGGCCTGCCTCCACCGGGCTGGTGGTGGTGTCGATGTCATGGCCATAAAGGCACAGGCCTGCCTCCAGACGCAGGCTGTCGCGCGCGCCAAGGCCGATGGCGGCCACGCCGGTTTGGGCCAGCAACTTTCGCGCAAAGCCTTCTGCGTCGCTCAGCGGCAGCGAGATCTCAAACCCGTCCTCGCCGGTGTAGCCGGACCGCGAAACCCAGACCTGACCAAACACCCGGTGATCCATGAACCGCATCGCGGCCACGCCCGGTACCAGCGCCTCCAGCGCCGCTTCTGCCCCCGGCCCTTGCAGCGCCAGCAGCGCGCGGTCGGTCACCGGCTCCACCGCAACCCCCGGCATCATCGTGGTCATGTGGGCAATATCCGCCGCCTTGCAGGCCGCGTTGACCACCACATACAGATGATCGCCCCGATTGGTGAACATCAGATCGTCCAGAATACCGCCGGTCTCGTTGGTAAACAGGCCATAGCGCTGCCGACCCTCGGCCAGACCCAGCACATCGACCGGCATCAGCGCCTCGAACGCCAGCTTCAGCTCATCCATCGACCCCTTGGCCCGCAGGATCACCTGTCCCATGTGGGAGACGTCAAACAGCCCCGCGGCGCTGCGCGTGTGCAGGTGTTCCTTCATCACGCCCGAAGTGTATTGCACCGGCATCTCATAGCCGGCAAAGGGCACCATCTTGCCCCCCAGTGCCACATGCAGGTCATGCAGCCCCAGCTTCAGCAGCCCGTCATCAAGGTCGGCCATCGCCGCGCCCCTTACCGTTGGCCGGATACATACCGGCATCGCCCGGGCAGGCCGATCCCTGCCCCTCGATGCCCCCTCTGTCCTTGCGCCAAACGGCGCGCCTGAGATCGTTATCCCTTCGGCGTCCCGGTTATCCGGGCCCTCTCCAGAGTCTGTTGTCAGAAACGGTCCCTTGCGCCTGAGAGTTTACCGGGGCGGTTGCTCCTTCGGCACCGGGGGGCGCAAGCGCCGTCCCGGATTCTCCCGAACCTGACGCATCTTGGGTACCGCAAAGCCACGGCCTGCGGCAAGAGGGAATCGGAATACGACAGTATGCCGCAAGGAAGCGACCTGGTCAGGCTCGTCGCTCTCCCGGGCTGGCGACCGGCTCCACCTCGGGCGCGGCAGGCGCGGCAGCCTGCGGGCCGCGCGGCGTCGCAAACGCAGGCGACTTGATGGCCCGCAGCGCAAGCCAGATCGCGATCAGCCCAAAGGCCACCCCGCCCAGTGCCTGTCCCAGCAGCACGCCCTCAGCCCCCCACATGCTGCCTAGCCATAGTGCCAGAGGCACCGTCCCGACCGTATGCCGCCCCCAGTTCACCACGGTCGACCAGAACGGTCGGCCAAGGTTGTTGCAGACCGCATTGCCGACGAAGATCACCCCGTTGAAGAACCACAACAGGGCCAGCGGACCGCAGAACAGATAGACGATGTCCCGCGTCAGCCCCGTGGCCTGGAACGCATCGGCAATCGGCCCGCGCAGGACGAACAGCAGGGCCGACACCAGCACGATCACCAAAGCGGTAAAGATCAGCCCGTCAAGAAACGCCCGCCGCACCCGGTCCAAGCGTCCGGCGCCGAAGTTCTGCCCGATGATCGGCCCCATCGCGCCAGACAAAGCGAAGATCACACCGAAGGCCACGGGGGTAAGCCGCCCGGCGATCGCCATCCCCGCCACAGCCGCCTCACCATAGCCCGACGTGGCGCGGGTCACGAACGCCTGCCCGACCGGTGTCGCCACCTGCGTCAGGATCGCCGGCACCGCAATCGCCCAAATCGGCCCCATGTCAGCCATCACTTGCGGCGGGGTCGGTCGGTCAAAGCCGCCATATTTTGCGGTGATCGGCCGCAGCGCCATGACCGCGATCACCACGCGTGCGGCTACAGACCCCAAGGCCGCACCCGTCAACTCCCACCCGAAGCCGAAGATCAGAATCGGGTCAAGGACCGCCGTTGCCAAGGCCCCCCAGACAGTCGCCATCATTGCCGACCGCGCATCGCCGTGACTGCGCAGGATCGCCCCGCCGATCATCCCGACCATCAGCAAGGGCTGCGACGGGATGACAATCTGCAGGAAATCCACGGTCAATTCCGCTGTCCGCCCCGAGGCCCCCAAAAGCGCCACCAGCGGCCCGAGCACCAACCAGACCACAGCCGCGAACAGCGAGCCGAAAAGGAACCCCAGCACCAGACCGGTCGTGGCCCGCGCCCGCGCCGCCGCAGGATCCCGCGCGCCCAAAGCCCGCGCCACAAGTGCGCCCACGGCAATCGACATGCCAATGCCGAAACTGGTGGTAAAAAACAGGATTGCCCCGGCATAGCCGATTGCCGCCGCAAGTTCGGCCTGCCCCAACATCGATATGTATAGCATGTTGATCAGGTCAACGACGAAGACCGCCATCAGCCCGACCGATGAGGTCAGTGCCATCACCGACACATGCCGGAACAGGTTCCCCTCGACGAATTTTGCTTGCCGCTCTGCCATTTCTGCCCCTCACGAGAAACCGGCACCGGGCCCTTTCTCTTCTGAAAATATCCCACGGGAGGTCCGGAGGGTGTGAAACCCTCCGGGGTCGGCAAAAAGCTCAGGCGGCTGGCAGCTTGCGCAACAGCGGCATCACATCCGCCATCTCGGGCCCGGCATCGCGCCCGGTCAATGCGCGACGCAGCGGGCGGAACAGGTCCTTGCCCTTGCGCCCGGTCGCGGCCTTCACCGCCGTCGTCCATTCGCCCCAGGTGGCGGTGGTCCAGGGTTGCGCTGGCAACAGTGCCAAGGCTTCGGCCACGAACGCCCGATCCGCCTCATCCACCACCGGCTCTGCGCCGTCGCGGAAAAGCGTCCACCAGCCTTCCAGATCCGCCAGTACCGTGATGTTGCCCTTGGCCACCGCCCAGAACGCCGTGGCCATATCGTCGGGCACGCCAAGGCCTGCGATCCGCGCCTCTACCGCCGTGAAAGGCAACCCCTGCACATGGTGGCGCGTAAGCGGGAACAGGTCTTCGGCGTCAAACTTTGTTGGTGCAGCCCCAAAGGACCCCACGTCAAACCCGTCGACCAACTCGTCCATTGATGCTGCCAGCTCCACTGGCCTGGATGACCCCAACCGCGCCATCAGGCTCAGCAGCGCCATCGGCTCCACCCCCCGCGCGCGCAGGTCGCGCAGCGACAGAACGCCCAGCCGCTTGGACAATTCCTCACCCTGCGGGCCGGTCAGCAGCGAATGGTGCGCAAAAGTCGGAGGGGTGCCCCCCAAGGCCTTCATGATCTGGATCTGCGTTGCAGTGTTCGTCACATGGTCTGCGCCCCGGACAATGTGCGTGACCCCCATGTCCACGTCATCGACCGATGACGCGAAGGTGTAAAGCACCTGCCCGTCCGCCTTGATAAGCACCGGGTCCGACACGCTTGCGGCGTCAATCGAGATGTCGCCGATGATCCCGTCTCGCCACTCGATCCGCTCCAGATCCAGACGAAAGCGCCAATAGCCCGGCCGCCCTTCAGCGCGGTAGGCCGCCTTCTGGTCCTCGGTCAGCGACAACGCCGCCCGGTCATAGACCGGCGGGCGGCCCATGTTCAGCTGCTTTTTCCGCTTCAGGTCTAGTTCCACCGGCGTCTCGAAACATTCGTAGAACCGCCCCGCCATTTTCAGCGCTTCCGCCGCCTCGGCATAGCGGGCCATCCGCTTTGACTGCTGCTCCACCCGGTCATAGCGGATCCCCAGCCAATCAAGGTCTGCCTTCAACCCGTCGATGTATTCCTGCTTTGATCGTTCCTGGTCAGTGTCGTCCAGCCGCAAGATGAACTGCCCGCCGTTCTGGCGCGCGATCAGATAGTTCATCAGCGCGGTCCGCAGGTTTCCAACATGGATCCAGCCAGTGGGAGAGGGGGCAAAGCGGGTGGTGACGGTCATGGATCAGGCTCCTTCAAGCGCCCTTCCCTGTCACAAGCCCCTGCATTTGTCCAGTTGACCGAACGGTGTGCCCTTCCGTGGCAACGCCGTTGGGCGGGGCTCGACGCCCCGCACGACGGCACCCTGTTCAGGGTCACACTTTCACCACCGGCCAGTGCGTGGAAATCTCTGTGACACCAGACCGGATCAGGGCGCACAGCACCGTTTCATCCACCGCCGCAAGCCGCTTGATATAGAGACAGCCCTTGCCCGTCCGGTGCGGCCCCAACTGCGCCAGCATGGCCTCCGCCCCCGTAGTCAGCCCGTAAAACGACAGATCGCCCTTGCGGGGAGAGAATTCGACGACCAGAGTTTCACCGCTGTGGCCGCTGTCATAGCGGTAGGTGTACCGACCAAACCCCACCATGGATGGCCCCTAAAGCCGCGGCTCCCAGCCCGTCACGTTGGCAAAGATCTGCAACTGATGCACTGCTTCGTCGCCCCGCGTGGCGTCCACTGTCGCCAGCCAGCCTGCCCGGTCCAGGGGCGCGCTCCTTGTCTTTGTGCTCATCGGCCACCTCCGTTGTCCGGCACGATCTTGCCCTTGTTCTTACCACAGACTGCCCCTTCCCTCACCCCGGTCCAGCGCCTATCTTCTGGCCATGTCAAACCCCGCGCCCTCCAGCATCGCCCCGACGCTTGCCCTGATCGAACAGCTTGCGCATGAGGCGATCTCGACCCTGCCCGCGCCCTTCCGCGAACCTGCAACCCACATTCGCCTGCGGATCGAAGATTTTCCGACGGATGAAGTGGTCGAAGAACTGGGCCTGAACGACCCGTTCGAACTGACCGGCCTTTACGAAGGCATCCCCCTGACCGAAAAGTCGACCACCGATCAGATGACCCATCCCGATGTCATCTGGCTGTTCCGGCGGCCGATCCTGGATGAATGGGTTGACCGGGGCAATGTGTCCCTGGCCGAGCTGGTGACCCATGTCGTCGTCCACGAGTTGGCGCATCACTTTGGCTGGTCCGATGCGGACATCGCCACGGTCGACCCCTGGTGGGAATAAAACCGCAGGCGGGCTGTGCCGCGGTCTGATTCATGCACAACGGCTGTGCAGCCCTGCACGGCGTCTGACGCAGCCGTTACCGGAAATAGACCGGACTGGGCCTACGTTCCGCAACGAACGACAAATGCAAAACCCAGCAGAATCGGAGGACGTCATGACCACCTTCACCCGCCGTCAGGCAATAGCTGCAGGCATTGCCCTGCCCCTCGCCGCCACCTTCCTGCCGCGCACCGCGCTGGCGCAGGAAACCATGCAAGGCTCGGGCTTTGCGCCGTGGAACCGCTTCAAGCTGGGCGCTTTCGAGGTGACGACGCTTCTTGCCGGCACCCGCGCCGGCGACAAGCCGCAGGAAACCTTTGGCACCAACGCCTCGCCTGAGGATTTCGCGGCACTGTCCGCCGCGAACTTCATCCCTGCCGACATGACGCAGAACTTCTTTACGCCCACAGTGGTCAACACCGGGGCCGAGATCGTGCTGTTCGACACCGGCCTTGGTGCCGAAGGAACCCTCGCCGCGCTGACCGCCGCCGGGATGACGGCGGACATGGTCGATGTCGTGGTGCTGACGCACATGCACGGCGACCATATCGGCGGGTTGATGGGTGCCGATGGCGTGACCCCTACCTTTGCCAACGCCCGCTATGTGACGGGCAGCGTCGAGCATAACAATTGGTCGGCTGCCGCCGATGAAAACTTCGACAAGAACGTGAAACCGCTGAACGACAAGATCACCTTCCTCGATGACGGCGGCCACCCGGTGTCCGGCATTACCGCCATGGCTGCCCCGGGCCACACCCCCGGCCACATGATCTATATGGTAGAATCGAACGGCCAGCGCCTTGCGATCACCGCCGACACCGCCAACCACTACGTCTGGTCGTTGCAGCGCCCGGATTGGGAAGTGCGCTTCGATGCCGACAAGGCCGCCGCCGCAGCAACTCGCAAGCAGGTCTTCGGCATGATCGCCGCCGACCGCATCCCCTTTATCGGCTATCACATGCCATTCCCGGGCCTTGGGTATGTCGAGGCGGCGGGCGAAGGCTTCCGCTATGTTCCGGCAAGCTATCAGATGCTGCTGAACGGCTGATCCCGGAACCAGAATCCTTCGAAGGATCTGATCCCTTATCCTGTCCCCGGCGTTCATCGTCGGGGGCGGTTCCATTTCCGGGGCAAGGGGGTATGATAGCGGTAACAAAAGGTGCCGCATGACCCAAAGCCCCATCCTGACCCTGACGCTCAACCCCGCGCTCGACATGGCGACGGAGGTGTCCGAGATCATCCCCGGCCACAAGCTGCGCTGTGCAGAACCGCAGCTTGACCCCGGCGGTGGGGGTCTGAACGTCTCCCGCGCGATCAAGGCCCTGGGCGGTGACAGCCTTGCGCTTGTGGCCATCGGCGGACTGACCGGTGACCGTCTGGCCGGGTTGATCCGGGGGGAAGGGGTGACATTCCTTTCCATCCTCGGCCCCGGCGAAACCCGCCAGTCCTTGACCGTAAACGAGGCGACCACCGGCAAGCAGTTCCGCTTCATGCTCCCCGGCCCAACCTGGGGCGAGGCTGAGCGCGCCCGCGTTTTCACCCTTCTGGCCGCCACCGCGCGGCCCGGTGGGTTGTCGGTCATTTCGGGCAGCCAGCCGCCCGGCGTGCCGATGGATTTTCCCGCGCAACTGGCCGCATCAATGCCGGAAAGCCGCGTGGTCCTTGACACCTCAGGCTCTGCCCTGACCGAGGCGGTGCGCCATCCGATCCCCGGATTGGAGGTCCTGCGGATGGACGGTGAGGAGGGTGAGGCACTGGCGGGACGTCCCTTGCCAACAATTTCGGACACCGCCGGTTTCGCGCAGTCGCTGGTCAAGGCCGGGGTGGCGAAGATCGTGATCGTCGCCCGCGGTGCCGAAGGCAACGTGCTGGCGGACAAGGACAGCCGCCTTTTCGCCAGGGCGGCCCGTGTCAAGGTCAAGTCCACCGTGGGCGCAGGTGACAGCTTTGTAGCGGCATTCGTCCTGGCGCTGTCGCGCGGCCAGTCACATGAAGAGGCGCTGGCACTGGGGTCCGCCGCCGCATCCGCCGCCGTCACCAGCGATGCCACCCAGCTGTGCCGCCCGGAAGACGTGATGCGCCTTCTGCCAGAATGTGCGGTGACGGCGGTCTAAAAGCTGACTTCAGCCACCACCGCCCGATGATCGGATGGCCAGGGCATGACGGCAATGTCAGTTCTTGGCCCATCCTCGCCAACGATCGCCGCATCGGTCACGGACAACCCGGCCCCGCGCGCGAGCACAAAGTCAATGCGGTCGGGGTGGTCATCTGTCGCCGCCTCGTCATAGCGCGGCGTCCAGGTGTAGGCAGGCCGCGCCACCGGGTCCGGGTGCACGGCGCGATACGCGTCAATAAAACCTGCCGCCTCAAGCCGTGCGGTTGTAGGCCAGCGCACCGCCACCGGATGCTGCCCGGCTGCAACCGCTTCAGCCGTCCAGTCAAGCCCCGAGGGTTCGTTGAAATCCCCGGTTACAAAGACGGCTGCCGCGCCGTTGGAAACCGCCAGATCGGCCATCAACAGGTCCAGCGCCGGGCCTCTCGTTTCAGTGGCGTAGCGCACGGCCTCGGCCTCGGTCTTGATGAAGGGTTCGGGGCCATACTCGATGCCGAGGAGTTGGTAGGGCTGGTAAGGCTCGTCATCCAGATGGATGTTGAAGATCCAGACCGTCTTGCCATTCACTTCAAGCGGCACCCCCAAGTCATTCGGCGACGGTGCACCCAACGCGAAGCGCGAGATCACGGCATTGGCCCAAAGTGCAGGATTTTCCGCTTTCTGGTCATGCACATACCAGCCCAGTGCTTCTGCGATCGCTGGGGCAACACTTTCACCTTCCGCCGGGCAGACCTCAGCCGTGCAGGGGTCGCTTTCCAGCCGCGTTTCCTGCAGACCCACCACATCGGCCCCGGCTGCGCGGATAGCGGCAACGGTTTCCTCGATTGCCTTGCCTTCGTTCGCGCCACCGCCCCAGATGTTGTAACTCATCACCCGCAGGGTTTCTGCGCCAGCGGGTGCGGCGCACAGCGCCAGAATGGTTGCCAACCGGATCATCCTATCCCTCCCCTTCGTCACGCCGGAAAGGTTAACGCGATCGTCGTGACGGGTCGATGACGGTGCCTGCGTTCAACTATCATCCCGCCAGCGGTTGACGATGGGATAGCGACGGTCCAGCCAGAACGCCTTCTGCGTCAGCCTGACGCCGGGCGCGGACTGAAAGCGCTTGTATTCGGCAACGTAAAGCAGGTGTTCCACCTTCTTCACCGTGGTGCGGTCAAAGCCCAGCGCCACGATTTCGGCCACGGACAGATCCTTTTCCACCAGCCCTTCAAGGATGGCGTCCAGCACCTCATAGGGCGGCAGGCTGTCATCGTCGCGCTGATTGGCGCGCAGTTCGGCTGACGGCGGCTTGTCGATGATCCGCTGCGGGATCACCTCACCCGCCGGTCCCTTCATCCACGCCCGGTGGTTTGCGTTCCGCCAGCGCGCGGTCAGGAACATCCGGGTCTTGTACATATCCTTGACCGGGTTGTAGCCGCCGTTCATGTCGCCATAAATCGTGCAATAGCCCACCGCCATTTCCGACTTGTTGCCGGTGGTCAGAAGCATCTCGCCGAACTTGTTCGACAAGGCCATCAGCATCACGCCGCGCAGGCGGGACTGGATGTTTTCCTCGGTCACTCCCGCTTCCGTGCCTTCGAACAGCGGCCCCAATGCCGCGCCAACAGCTGCCTGCGCGCCCCCGATCGCCACCGTATCCAGCCGACAGCCCAAGGCCTTGGCCGCCGCCGAAGCATCTTCCAGCGAATGGGCGCTGGTAAACGCGCTGGGCAGCATTACGCAGCGCACGTTTTCCGGCCCCAGGGCATCTACCGCCATCGCCGCGACAATGGCAGAATCGATCCCCCCCGACAGGCCGAGCAGCGCCTGCTTGAACCCGGTCTTGCGCATGTAATCGCCCAATGCCAGCACGCAGGCCCGGTAGTCCGCCTCACCAATCGGGGGAATTTCGGCAATATCGCCCTGATCGGCCACCCAACCTTCGGCGCCACGACGGAAGGTCACCAGCACCAAAGTCTCATCAAACTGCGGCAACTGGGCTGCCAGACGGCCGCCGGGGTTCAGGACCATCGACGATCCGTCAAACACCTGGTCATCCTGACCGCCGACCATGTTTAGGTAAACCAGCGGCAACCCGGTCTCCACCACCCGGGACACCATAAGGTTCAGCCGCAGGTTCGGCTTGCCCCGGTGATAGGGGCTGCCATTGGGGATCAGCAGGATCTCTGCCCCCGTTTCGGCCAGCGTTTCGGCCACGTCGGCGTGCCAGGCATCCTCACAGATCGGGGTGCCGATGCGCACACCGTTGACCACATAGGGCCCGTGCACGTCTGCAGACGCAAATACCCGCTTTTCATCAAACACCGCGTCATTCGGCAGATGATGCTTCAACACCCGCGCCGAGACCTTGCCGCCTTGCAGCACGAAATACCCGTTGTACAGCTTGCCACCCGCAAGGACCGGCCCGCCGATACCGACCGCCGGGCCATCTGCGCAATCCGCCGCCAACGCCTCAACCGCAGCAAGTGCCGCGCTGACGAAGGCTGGCTTCAGGATCAGGTCCTGGGTCTGGTAGCCGGTCACGAACATTTCGGTCAGGGCCAGCATGTCCGCCCCGGCGGCCTTTGCTGCCGCCCACGCCTCGCGCGCCTTGGCCATGTTCCCGACAATGTCGCCCACGGTCGGGTTCAACTGTGCCAGCATCAGACGGAATGTGTCGGTCATCGGGGTCCCCCATCACAAGCGCCTGTTCTAGCAGACTGACGCCGAAGGGAAAGCCGCCCCAAGGGAAGGAGCACAGCTTGTCACACCCACGCCGCCCCCTTACCGTCACCGTCTGATCACCTTGCGGGAATCGCCCATGCGCCGCCTTGCCTTGCTGCTTTGTCTTGCTGCCACCCCGGCCTTGCCACAGGACGGTGAGGTGCTGACCAAGCAATACGATGACGGCTCGGTCTATGAAGGCACCTTCCGGGATGGCCGGCAGCATGGCACCGGGACTTACCGCCTGCCTTCAGGCTTTGAATACTCCGGTGACTGGGTCGAGGGGGAGATCGTTGGCCAAGGCACCGCCCGTTATCCCAACGGGTCTGTTTATGAAGGCGCGTTTCTGAATGGCCAGCCCGATGGACAAGGCAAGATCACCGCCCCAGATGGCCGGACGTATGAAGGTGCTTGGGTTCAAGGCCAGATGACCGGCCAAGGGGTAGCAACCTACGCCAACGGTTCGGTCTATGAGGGCAGCTTTACCAACGGCACCCATAACGGCCGGGGCAAGCTGACCAACCCGTCCGGCTATACATACGAGGGCCAGTGGGTGCTGGGCGCGAAGGAAGGGATCGGCAAGATCACCTACCCCGACGGCGCCACCTATGAGGGCACGCTTGTGGCCGGCCAGCGCGCCGTCCAGGGCGTGCTGACGATGCCGGACGGAATGATCTATGACGGTGAATGGGCCGATGGCCAGATCAACGGCCAGGGTCGCCTGACCCAACCGAATGGCGATGTGTACGAAGGCGCCTTCGTCAACGGTCAGCGCGAAGGCCAGGGCCGCCTGACCCATGCAAACGGTGATGTCTATGACGGCGGCTGGGTCAAGGATCGCCGGCACGGCACTGGCACCTTCACCACCGCTGATGGCTTCAAATACGAAGGCAGCTGGGTCGAAGGCCGGATGGAAGGGACGGGCTCGATCACCTATCCCGACGGCGCGGTCTATGTTGGCGCGATGCGCGCCGATCAGCCGAATGGCGCGGGCGCGATCACCTATCCAGACGGCTCGACCTATCAGGGCGTCTGGGCGGCGGGCATGATAACCGGCCAGGGCCGTGCGACCTATGCCGATGGCCGGGTGTATGAGGGCATGTTCCGCAATGCCCAGCCGCACGGGACCGGCACGATGACCCACGCTGATGGCTACCGGTATGAGGGTGACTGGCTGGACGGCCAGCGCGAAGGCGTCGGCGCGGCGGTCTACCCGGACGGCAGCCTTTACAAGGGCGGGTTCAAGGCCGGACTTCGGAACGGCGACGGCGAGTTTACCCAGACTGACGGCTTTCGCTATGTCGGCCAGTGGGTCGCTGGCCAGATCGAAGGCGAAGGAACAGCCACCTACCCATCGGGCGACGTCTACACCGGCACCTTCAAGGCCGGCCGGCGTGAGGGGCAGGGCACCCTGACCTACGCCAGCGGCGAGGTTGCGTCCGGCATCTGGCAGAACGGCATCCTGACCGCGCCGCCAGTGCCAGCCGGGGCAGAGGCCGCGCCTGCTGATCCAGCCTCGGTCGGGGAAACCCCTGCCCAGCCCGCCGAAACCCGCGCAACCGTGGAAGAGGACGCCCCTTCCCCCGAGGTTGAGGCCCCAGCCGAACCCTAAGCCCCAGTCGCGGCAGACCCGCTGCCCCGACAGGGTAAAGAAGCCCCGGCCACGCGCACAAATGGCCGCCTGTGCGGATGCGTGACACCGACGTTCCCAGCAAAAGACCCGAAATCAACCCTGAGGGTCGTCCCGGCATGCCACGGCAGCGGGTGATCACGTCTTTCACTGCCCAATTTTCGGGACAGTTGGCCGGATTTGGCGGGATCGCGACGATTTTCCGCTCGACGCGATAGAATAGCTTGTCGCTTTTCACAACCTAGAATAGAGTTAACACATCGTTAAATGATTTTTTTAATCCCTCTGATTTCAGAGCTTATTGGCAGGTAAATTAATGGCAACTGCGATTTATACTCTTTACACTCCCATTCTGGCAATTGGCAACGGCGTGGGGACGTTGGCGGTAACGGACACAAACGACAATTTCTTCGAAGTCCCAGATCTCGTGACAGGCGGCCAAAGTGCGACGGTGAACGGCAATGGGGTCACGATCAACTCCGTCACTGCAGCCGTCGGGCCTCAGGTCGTGGTTGCACTTGTGAATGGGCTCACCGTCAACATCAACCTCACCCCGATCCGGGTTGTCGTTAACGGCATTTTTCCTATCCCAGACACAACTTATATCGTGTATCCGGGACTGCCGCCGGGCGCATTTGTCGTCAGCCTGTCGGCGCCCCTCGTCTTTGGCACCGGTGTCGGCCTGCCCGTTTGCCTGACCACAAACACCTTGGTCCTGACGGATCAAGGCCAAGCTCGCGCCGGCGACATCGTTCCCGGTGACCTTGTGCAAACGCGCGACAATGGCTTGCAGCCTGTGCGATGGGTCGGCACGCAGAAGATCAGGTTTGACGGCCAGCCGCTGAACCACAAGTTCCGGCCAATCATTCTGGAGCCTGACGCCCTGGAAGCCGGCTCGCCGGAAACGCGGCTGACAGTCTCTCCACAGCATGCCATCGTGCTGCGCAGTCCGCATGCAATGCTGCTGTTCGCCGAGTCTGAGGTTCTGGTGGCCGCCAAACATCTGGTGAATGGAATATCAATTCGAATTGACGCCGATTGCATTGAAATCACATATTGCCATATTTTACTTGATATGCACGCAATCATAATTGCCGAAGGTGCGGACGTTGAAAGCCTGTATCTGGGCGATGTCGCTCTGCGCTCTGTCGGATCAGAAGCACAGTCAGAGATTTTTGCGATCTTTCCCGAATTGCGCGACCAGCCCATGCGCAAGATGGACCGCGCAAGGCTGCATCTTAATGAATTTGAGGCGCGGGTGCTGGTGAACGCGGTATGGGGTCGCCCGCTGGCTGGCAGGGCCTTGCACGAACCGCTCGCCATGGACCGTTTGCCAGAATCCGACCGCCGGATTGCACGCGCCGGTTGATGCCGGGCCGATGGCTTGGCACCACACGCCGCATCAAGTTCAACTCCTGTCCGAAAGCAGGCCACCGTGCAGTTGCGGGCCTGAAAGTGGCGAACGGTGGGGGTGGCGCAGTGCCGGATACCTAAACCACCTTGCCCGCATCCAGCCGCTGCAGCACCGCCTCGGCCCCGGCCAACACCGCCGTCCGGTGCGTCTCCTCCATTGCGTCCCAGACACGGTACATCTGCCCCATCCGCGCGTTGGACCGGAACCTTTCGCGGTGTCGGTCCAGGAAATGCCAGTAAAGCATGTTGAACGGGCAGGCCCCTTCACCCACCTTGACCTTCACCTTGTAAGCACAGGCACCGCAATGGTTCGACATCCGGTCAATATACGCCCCGGATGACACATAGGGTTTCGACCCCAGCACCCCGCCATCGGCAAACTGGCTCATCCCCAATGTGTTTGGCGCTTCGACCCACTCGAACGCGTCGATGTAGACTGACAGATACCATTCATGGACAAAGGCCGGATCGACCCCCGCCAGCAGCGCAAAGTTCCCCGTCACCATCAGCCGCTGGATGTGGTGCGCATAGGCCAGATCCCGCGTCTGGCCAACGGCGGCCTTCATGCAGGCCATCCGCGTCTCCCCGCCCCAATAGACCGCTGGCAGCGCGCGCCTGTGCTCCAAAGCGTTCCGCTCCAGGTACCCCGGCCCCTCCAGCGCCCAGATGCCGCGTACAAACTCGCGCCAGCCAATCACCTGCCGGATGAACCCTTCCGCTGCCTGGATCGGCACGCCGCCCGCCTTCCACGCGTCCTCGACCGCGCGGCAAACCTCCATCGGGATCAACAGTCCAAGATTAAGGTAGGGTGAGATCAAGGCATGGCTCAGGAACGCCTCGCCCTCCAGCATTGCGTCCTGCTCGTCGCCAAAGCGGGGCAACCGGTCGGCCACGAACTCGGCCAGCGCGGCCAAGGCTCCTGCCCGGTCCGTCGCCCAGCGAAACGGCCGCAACCGGCCGAAATGAGGGAACCGCGCGTCGACCAGCGCCAGCACCTCTTCCACAACCGCATCCGGGCCTGCGTCGCGGGGCCGGGGGCGCAGCATGTCCGCCTTGGCCGACTTCCGGTTGTCGTGGTCAAAGTTCCACTGGCCCCCGGCGGGTTTGTCCCCCTCCATCATCAGGCCGGTCTTGCGACGCATGTCCCGGTAGAACCACTCCATCCGCAGCTGTTTCCTGCCGTCCGCCCAGGCCGCGAACTCGGCCTCCGACGCGATAAAGCGGTCGTCCTCCAGCACCGTCACCCGCAGCGGCAGATCCTCCAGATCCTGCAACACCCGCCATTCACCGGGCTTGGTCGCCAGAACCTCACCGGCACCAAGCTCTGCGGCGCGCCGCAGCACTTCGCCCGAGATCGTCTGGGAATTCTCCGCATCGTCCAGCCGGCTATACGCGACGCGCCACCCCGCTGCCTCCAACCCCAAGGCAAACTTCCGCATCGCCGCCAGGATCAGCGCAATTTTCTGCGGATGGTGCGGGACAGAGGCCCCCTCGCCCATCACCTCGGCCATCACCACCACATCGCGCGTCCGGTCAGCCGCCTTCAAGGCCGCCACGTCTTGCGTCAACTGATCGCCCAGAACCAGAACCAGCCTCACCATGACACGACCTTGCCCTGCCAGTCGTAGAACCCGCCCGTGTCGGCTGGACCCAAACCGTCCAGTACCCGCAGCAGGTGCCCCGCCGCTTCCGCCGGTGGCATCGCAGGATGGCCGGCCCGGTGCGCCGGCGCCAGCGCAGTCTCCACCGTGCCGGGATGCAGCGCCACCAGCACGGATTGCGGATGTGTTCGCGCAGCCTCGACACTCGCCGTCCTTACAAGCTGGTTCAACGCCGCCTTGGCCGCCCGGTAACCATACCAGCCGCCAAGCGCATTATCCCCAATCGACCCAACCCGCGCCGACAGCACCGCCAACCGCGCAACCCGGTCGCGCGGCAGCAGCCGCAGCGCGTGCTTCATCACCAGCGCAGGTCCGATCGCGTTCAGCGCAAACTGCGCGGCCAGCGCCTCTCCTGTCACCGCCTTCAACGATTTTTCCGGTCCGACCCCGCCAATCAGCAGCGCCCCCGTGGCCACGACCACCAGATCGAACGGCCCGTCCAGCCCGCCAAGCCCGGCCGCAACCGACGCTTCATCCGTGACGTCCAGCCCATGCCCGCTGCGTGACAGCCCAACCACCTCGCCCCGCGCTTGCAGCGCCAGAACCAGTGCCGCACCAATCCCGCCTGACGCCCCAACCACCAAAGACCGCATGCCTACCTCGCCCATTCCTGCGCACCTCAAATAGACCGTGCCGACCTCGCGACCATGGCTTTGCTCTTTTCGACAAATACTCCCGCCGGAGGCTCCGCCGCTTCAACCCGCGCCTCGGCCCGGCGCGTTTCGCCGGCAGGGCCGTTTGCGGGGTCTCGATGGCCCCGCAAACGGCGGCCCCGTTGAAGAAAAACCCCCCTTCCCTTCGCCGATTTCCCCCGTATGATTGCTCCCATGACCAAGGCGCTTCACATCCACGCTGCCAACAGGGCCGTTTGCCCGGCGCTGTCCCTTGGCCTTCTCCTTCTTAGCCGCCTCTGAGCGTGCCCTGCGGGCGCGACCGCTCAGAGGTGACCAGCGCCCCCGAAGCACCCAACGGGACCAGCTAAGATACAAGGACCAGTGACATGACCAAACCCCAGGACAAAGTGGTGATCTTCGACACCACGCTCCGCGACGGCGAACAATCCCCCGGCGCCACCATGACGCATGAGGAAAAGCTCGAGATCGCCACCCTTCTGGACGAGATGGGCGTCGACATCATCGAGGCGGGGTTTCCTATCGCCTCGGAGGGGGACTTCGCCGCCGTCTCCGAAATCTCGAAACGTGCGAAAACCTCCACGATCTGCGGCCTCGCCCGCGCCAACCTGAAAGACATCGACCGCTGCTGGGAGGCGGTGCGCCACGCGAAATCCCCGCGCATCCACACCTTCATCGGCACCTCGCCCTTGCACCGCGCGATCCCGAACCTTGACATGGACCAGATGGCGGAACGGATCCACGACACCGTCACCCACGCCCGCAACCTGTGCGACAACGTGCAGTGGTCGCCGATGGACGCGACGCGGACGGAACACGATTACCTCTGCCGCGTCGTGGAAATCGCGATCAAGGCCGGGGCTACCACGATCAACATCCCCGACACCGTCGGCTACACCTACCCGATGGAGTCGGCCAAGATCATCCGCATGCTCCTCGACCGCGTCCCCGGCGCTGACAGCATCATCTTCGCTACCCACTGCCACAACGACCTTGGCATGGCGACCGCCAACGCCCTTGCAGCGGTCGAGGCGGGTGCGCGCCAGATCGAATGCACGATCAACGGTCTGGGCGAACGCGCCGGCAACACCGCACTGGAAGAGGTGGTGATGGCGATGCGGGTCAGGAATGACATTCTGCCGTTTCAGACCGGTATCGACACGACCAAGATCATGAACCTTTCTCGCCGGGTGTCCCAGGTGTCGGGGTTTCCGGTCCAGTTCAACAAGGCCATCGTCGGCAAGAATGCTTTCCTGCATGAATCCGGCATCCATCAGGATGGCGTCCTCAAGAACGTCCAGACCTTCGAAATCATGCGCCCCGAAGACATCGGCCTGTCGCAGGCAAACCTGACGATGGGCAAGCATTCCGGCCGCGCGGCCTTGCGCTCAAAGCTCAAGGACCTTGGCTTTGACCTTGCCGACAACCAGCTGAATGATGTCTTCGTGCGGTTCAAATCGCTGGCTGACCGCAAGAAGGAAATCTACGACGACGACCTGATCGCCCTGGTTTCCGATGAACAGACCAACGACGCTTACGAATACCTGCAGCTGAAAAAGCTGCGCGTGGTCTGCGGCACCGATGGCCCGCAAGAGGCCGAGATGCTTCTGTCCATCGACGGGGTCGATCACCACATCGACGCCACCGGCGACGGGCCGGTGGATGCGGCCTTCATGTGCGTGAAGATGCTTTTCCCGCACAAGGCGCGGCTGCAAGTCTATCAGGTCCACGCCGTGACCGAAGGCACCGACGCGCAGGCCACGGTCTCGGTCCGGCTGGAGGAAGACGGCCGTATCGTCACCGGCTCCAGCGCCGACACCGATACGATCGTGGCCAGTACAAAAGCCTATATCAACGCGCTGAACCGCCTCATCATCCGCCGGCAAAAGACCGCCCCGGGTGAGGATGTGAAGACCATCAGCTATCATGGCGAATAGGATCATCGTCCCGGTATCCATGCGGGATGCCGGGGCGATAGTTTCTTTTTCCATGACCTGGCAGGGACTTTTCAGGGCAAGTCAAGCTTTGACCGGTCCTTCCGCCGCACATGGTCAATAAAGGCCCGCAACGGCGGCGGCGGTAACCTGCGACCGGGAAAGTAAAGCTGGCAGCCCGGATAGGGCGGGGTCCAGTCCGCAAGCACCCGTACCAGACTGCCGTCGCCAAGCTCGGCCGCAATCTCGGTTTCAAAGAAGAAGCCGACCCCAAGCCCCGCCCGCGCCGCGTCACGCCGCAGTCCCGGGTCTTCGGTCAGCAGCGGCCCGGTGACGGTGATGCGCAAGCCCTCGCCGTCCTTCTCGAACTCCCAGCGGTAAGGCCTGCCGCTGGAGGGGGCAAGCGTCACAAGACACGGGTGCCGCTCCAGATCGCGGGGGTGTAGCGGTGTGCCATGCGCCGCAAGATAGGCGGGCGCGGCAGCGGCAGCCATCCGCAGATCGCCGCCGAAAGGCACGCCAATCATGTCGCCCTCAAGCTGCTCGGACAGGCGGATACCGGCGTCAAAGCCCTGCGCCACGATGTCGACCAGCGCGTCATTTGCGACGACCTCCAGCGTCACCCGGGGATGCTGCGCCAGAAATTCCGGCATCAGTGCCGACAGCATCGGGACCGCCACCCGCGCTGTGTTCAGCCGCAGGGGACCAGCCACCTCACCGGTGGCGGCGAAGGTGGCATCAAGGACGCCCTCCAGGTCGTCCAGCACCGGCAACAGTCGTTCAGCCAGAGCCTGCCCAGCATGACTGGCCGCGACGCTGCGGGTGGTGCGGTTCAGGAGGCGCTGGCCAAGCCGGTCCTCCAATGCACGGATCGTCTGGCTTAGCGCCGAAGGCGACACCCCAAGATACGTTGCCGCACGGCTGAAGCTGCCGTGCCGTATCACGGCGGCGAAGGCCCGAAGCTCATTGTAGTCGGCCCTACGCATTAATTAGCCCTTCTTCACAGCCCATGCAGATAATGTCGGATTATCGCATGAATACTCAACTGCCAGAAGTAGGGACAGAAGCATGAGGCGGATATGTGGAACCGGATCGGGAATTGGTGGGCACGCTGGGACGCGCTGGCCCGTTTGCGGCACCTGGATGACCGCCTGTTGGCAGACATTGGCCTGCAGCGCGAGAGCCTGCACGCGCAGCTGATGCAGAACAGTGTGGTGAAAGGTCAGGTGCCCGATGACGAGGTCTGCGCATGCTGCCAGCTGCGCCTACAACCCGCCGAACCAGCCCTTCACGGCAGCGGTATGCGCCACAAGCGCAGGGGTCTTTGACCATTGGGCCAAAAGGTCGGCCCAGGTCAGCGCAACAAAAGTCACGTCGTCGCCCTTCACAGCGCGGGCAAAGCTCGCAACCTCGGTCCGGTGCCGCGCGATGGCCTTGGTATCGACGGGCTTGCCGCTGGCCCAGATCTGCGGCTCGGCGTGCAGGTAGACCAGCACCGCCCCCCGCGCCCGTTTCACTGATTGGGTCCGCAGCGCATAGGCCTGCTTTACCAGCGTCACTGCGTCCAGATGGCGAAAGGTCTGACGCCCCTCGGCCAATGCCTTGCGCAGCGCACCGTAGCGGGCCATGCCCGGGCCCCAATCGCGTGAGTCGAAAGGTTCGGTGAAAGCCGTCACCTTCGCCGGGCGGAACGGCTGATAGCGTTTCGACACGATGCCCACCAGCGTGGTCGGCGTCGTCACGACGGCGTCAAACCTCGGGTGGCGGGTGCCGCGCATCGGCAGTTGCATCTCGACCCCAAGATCCACCGCCTCTGGCAGGCCCATCGGCACACCGGGGAAAGGCAGCATCTGGCGCGGGCGGTCCAGAAACCACCCGAACGTATTGGCCACCAGCGCGGACGACGAGTCGGGGCTATCAAGGTCGCTGCCCGGCAGGCTGCCCAGGGCGGCGAGCACGGATTCAGCGGGGACACCGGGAAGAAAAGAAAGGTCGGTCATCCTTTCATCTCTTGCAGCGTATTGCCGCCGTCCACAACCAGCATTGCACCCGTCACATAGGATGCTTCGCAGGATGCAAGAAAGACGGTGCAGGCTGCCACCTCCTCCGGGGTGCCGGGGCGGCCTGCGGGGGTGCGCATGCCCGCCCGGACTTCGGCCTTCGACGCGCTTTCAGTCTTTATCCACCCCGGTAGGACGGCGTTGCAGGTGATGCCGTGGCGGCCATACTCCAGCGCGATGGACCGGGTCATGCCCGTGACCGCCGCCTTGGCGGTGGCGTAGGCAGAACTGCCGTCAATGGTCACCAGCGGCCCGGTGACCGAACTGATATTCACGATCCGCCCATAGCCTTGCGCGACCATTCCCGGCAGGGCGGCGCGGCAACAGTGAAAGGTGGTGTTGATGTTCAGTGCCATGTGATGCGCCCAGGTTGCGTCCGACCAGTCGGCCAGCTTGCCCCGTTTCACCCGCTTGCCGGTCTGCACCATGCCGGCGTTGTTAATCAGCGTGGTGACAGGACCCAGCCGCGCCTTAATCACCGCGAAAAGGTCTGCCACCTGTGCGGGATCGGTCAGATCCGCGATGTGGGCCATCGCCCCAAGCTCGGCCGCGCGGTCGTGGATGCGGGGGGAAGTGGCAGTCAGACAGACCTGCGCCCCGCCGACAACCATCGCCCGAGCGATCGCAAAGCCGATTCCCCCGGGCGCCCCGGCCCCTGTCACAAGCACAATCTGACCGGAAACGCCTGCCATTTTCCGCCTCCAACATCGACCCGTTCGAAAGCATGATTGATTAAAGGTCAGGATAGTTCAATTACCGCCTGCGATATGAACGTGGAACAGCCAGGAAAAAGCTGATTTCTACAACTACACGATTGTGTAAGCGGCCCTCCGCGCGCTGTGCTACAAGGCCTTTCGCTCCCCTGCACAGGTTCTTATATGAAGGCGCCCGCCTTCAACCGTGAGTCGCCGGGACATACTGCCTGCATTTGGGGACCCTTCAGAATGTCGATATTCTCCGGCCTGTTTTCCGGCCTATTCTCGTCTGACATGGCGATTGACCTCGGCACGGCGAACACGCTGGTCTACATCCGCGGCAAGGGCATCGTGCTGAACGAACCTTCGGTCGTGGCCTACCATGTGAAGGACGGCAAGAAGGTCGTCCTTGCTGTGGGTGAAGATGCCAAGCTGATGCTGGGCCGCACACCCGGCACGATCGAGGCGATCCGCCCGATGCGCGATGGCGTCATTGCCGACTTTGAAGCCGCGGAAGAGATGATCAAGCACTTCATCCGCAAGGTTCACAAACGGTCGACGTTCAGCAAGCCCAAGATCATCGTCTGCGTGCCGCATGGCGCGACCCCGGTGGAAAAGCGCGCCATCCGCCAGTCGGTGCTGTCTGCGGGCGCCAAGCGCGCTGGCCTTATCGCTGAACCCATCGCCGCCGCAATCGGGGCAGGCATGCCGATTACCGAACCCACCGGCAACATGGTGGTGGACATCGGCGGCGGCACGACTGAGGTGGCTGTCCTGTCGCTGGGCGATATCGTCTATGCCCGTTCGGTCCGCGTCGGCGGCGACCGGATGGATGAGGCCATCGTGAACTATCTGCGTCGTCACCAGAACCTGCTGATCGGCGAAAGCACTGCGGAGCGGATCAAGACCAGCATCGGCACCGCGCGGATGCCCGATGACGGGCGCGGCGCGTCGATGACGATCCGGGGCCGTGACCTGCTGAACGGTGTGCCCAAGGAAACGGAGATCAACCAGGCCCAGGTCGCCGAGGCGCTGGCCGAACCCGTCCAGCAGATCTGCGACGCGGTGATGCAGGCGCTGGAAGCCACTCCGCCCGATCTTGCGGCGGATATCGTGGACCGTGGCGTCATGCTGACCGGCGGCGGTGCCCTTCTGGGTGACCTTGACCTTTCCTTGCGCGAACAGACCGGCCTGTCGATTTCGGTGGCCAATGAGTCACTGAATTGTGTTGCCCTGGGAACCGGGAAAGCGCTGGAATATGAGAAACAGCTTCGGCATGTGATCGACTACGACACCTAGGTCGACGGATCCGGGGCCGGGGGCGCGGTTGCGCCTGATCGAAAGGCTGACCATTGGCAAAGACCCGCATCGGACCGGAAGAGTTCCAGCGCCCCCTGCGCCGATTGCTGGTCGGGATTGCGGTGCTGCTTTTGCTTGGCCTGTTCTTGCTGTGGCGGATCGACAGCCCCCGCGTGGAACGCTTCCGCGCCGGGCTGATCGACGCAGTGGTTCCGAACCTTGACTGGGCCATGCGCCCGGTGACCATGGTGGCGGGCATGGCGGATGACTTTCAGTCCTACACCCGCATCTACGAACAGAACCAGGAACTGAAGCGTGAGTTGCAGCAGATGAAGGCCTGGAAAGAGGCCGCGTTGCAGCTTGAGCAGAAGAATGCGCGCCTTCTCGACCTGAACAACGTGCGGCTTGACCCCAAGTTCACCCATGTCACCGGTGTGGTGATGGCCGACAGCGGCAGCCCGTTCCGCCAGTCGGTGCTTCTGAACGTGGGCGAACGCGACGGTATCCGTGACGGCTGGGCCACGATGGACGGCGTCGGTCTGGTTGGCCGCATCTCGGGCGTGGGGATCCGCACGGCACGGGTCATTCTGGTGACGGATTCCAACAGCCGGATTCCGGTGACGATCCAGCCCTCAGGCCAGAAGGCGCTGCTTTCGGGCGACAACTCCGCCTTGCCGCCGCTTGAGTTCATCGAGGATACCGATGAGGTGCGCCCCGGTGACCGCGTGGTCACGTCGGGCGATGGCGGGGTCTTCCCCGCGGGGCTTTTGGTCGGTCAGGTGGCGCTGGGCACGGACAAGCGTTTGCGGGTGGTGCTGGCGGCGGATTACCAGCGGCTGGAATTCCTGCGCGTGTTGCGCAGCCATGAGCTGGAACCGATCACCGACCCCGGCAGTCTGGTGGCGCCCCCGGTGCTGCCGCCGTTGCCCGACACCTCGGCCGCGGCGCTGGAATCAGCGGCAGGCGCACAGCCAACGGAAACCGAAGGCGGCGACGTCGAGGCGGCAGGATCAGGCCTTGCCGAAGGGGCCGATGCCGGGGCCGTCGATGGGTGATTTCTGGCGTCAGGCGCATTGGGTCTTTCGTGCGCTTTTTCTGGCGCTGGCGCTTTTGCTGCTGTTCTTTCGCCTGCTGCCCCTTGGCCACGCGCCGGGTGCCTTGCCGGGACCAGACCTTTTGCTGTGCCTGATCCTGGCCTGGGTGGTCCGGCGGCCCGAGTTTCTGCCGATGCCGATGATCCTGATCGTGATGCTGGCCGAAGACCTGATCCTGATGCGTCCGCCCGGCCTGTGGACCGCCATCGTTGTGCTTGCCACGGAATTCCTGCGCAGTCGTGTGGCGCTGACGCGCGAGTTGAACTTTGTCGTGGAATGGATGCTTGTGGCCGGCGTCATGCTGAGCATGGTGTTGGCCTATCGGCTGGTGCTTGCGATAGCGTTCGTGCCGCAGCCGGCCTTCGGCTTTGCCATCGTGCAGTATCTGTGGTCGATTGCGCTTTATCCCTTGGTGGTGGGGCTGTCTTTGCTGGTCCTTGATCTGCGCAAGCCCGCGATGGGCGAAGTGGATGATTTCGGGAGGCGGCTATGAGACGCACCGCACGCGAAACTGAAGACGTGGCCCGGACCCTGACCCGCCGCACGCTGATGCTGGGCGGCGCAATGGGGGCTATGGTGGCCGTTCTTGGCGTGCGGATGCGCTATCTGCAGGTCGATCAAGCGGATGAATTCAAGTTGCTGGCCGAAGAAAACCGCATCAACATCCGTTTGATCCCCCCCGAACGCGGGTTGATCCAGGACCGAAACGGCAAGGTGATCGCTGGGAACGAACAGAACTACCGCGTCGTCATCACGCGCGAGGCGGCGGGGGATGTTGACCTTGTCCTGCGCCGTCTCGCCGGGATCATCCCCATCACATCCGAGGAGCTGGAACGCACCATCGAAGAGGTCAAGGCGTTGCGCGCCTTCGTTCCGGTGACTGTGGCCGAACGCCTGACGTGGGATGATTTCTCGAAAGTCGCTCTCAACGCCCCGGCCCTGCCCGGCGTGGTGCCCGAGGTGGGGCTGTCGCGGCGCTATCCGCTGGACACCGATTTCGCGCATGTGGTGGGCTATGTCGGCCCTGTCAGCGAGAAAGACCTTGAAGCGCTCGAGACACCAGACCCGCTGCTGAAGATCCCCAAGTTCCAGATCGGCAAGATTGGCGTGGAACGCTGGATGGAAGACACCCTGCGCGGCCGCGCGGGGACCAAGCGGATCGAGGTAAACTCAGCCGGGCGGGTGATGCGCGAGTTGGAGCGTGAAGAAGGCGACCCCGGCACCGACATTCGCCTGACCATCGACGCGGGCGTGCAGAACTTTGCCCAGGCGCGGCTTGGCGACGAAAGTGCCGCCGCCGTGGTGGTGGATGTCACCAATGGCGACATCATCTGCATCGCGTCATCGCCGTCGTTCGACCCGAACCTGTTCGTGCGCGGGATCAGCCACACCGATTACAACCTGCTGATGGAGGATGACCACCGCCCCTTGGCCAACAAGGCCGTGTCGGGCGCCTATCCTCCGGGATCGACCTTCAAGGTCGTCACGGCGCTGGCCGCGCTTGAGGCCGGGGTCATCACCGCCGATACCCGCGTGCGCTGCCCCGGCTACATCGAATTTGGCGGGCGGCGGTTTCACTGCTGGAAGCGCGCCGGGCATGGGTCAGTCAGCCTGCAACGCTCGCTGAGCGAAAGTTGCGACGTCTACTACTATGACATTGCCCAGAAGGTCGGCATCGACAAGATCGCCGAGATGGGCCGCCGCCTTGGCCTGGGCCAGCGCTTTGACCTGCCGATGAGTGCTGTGACCGAAGGCATCATGCCTGACAAGGCCTGGAAGATGGAGCGTCACCAGCAGGATTGGCGGATCGGCGACACGATCAACGCCAGTATCGGGCAGGGCTATGTCCTGACCTCGCCCTTGCAACTTGCGGTGATGACTGCGCGGATTGCCGGCGGGCGGGCCGTATCGCCCCGGCTGGTGCGGATGGTGAACGATCAGGCGCTGCCGGTGCCCGAGTCTCCGCCACTGGGCCTGACGCCAGAACACCTGTCCGCCGTCCAGCAGGGGATGCACGAGGTGGTGAACGGCGATCAAGGCACTGCCAAATCCAGCCGGATCGTCGACCCGACACTGGCGATGGCGGGCAAGACCGGCACCAGCCAGGTCCGCAACATCAGTGCGGCAGAACGCGAATCCGGCGTGATTTCAAACGACGATCTGCCGTGGAACCGCCGCGACCATGCGCTTTTTGTCGGTTATGCCCCGTTTGATGCGCCGCGCTATGCGATTTCAGTGGTGGTGGAACATGGCGGGGGCGGGTCTACCGCCGCCGCCCCAATCGGGCGTGATATCCTGCTGCGTGCGCTGTCGGACGGCATGCCCTCGCTTGATGCGTATCCCGCCAGCCAGCGCGGCAGGATCGAAACCATGCTGAACGACCTGCCGCTGCGCGACCCTGTCACCGGGCTTACCCCGGTCCGCACCCGGGCATAAACGAATGAGCTTTCTTGAATACCGCCTGAAACAGGTGCCGACCGGCTTTCGCAAGGTCCTCTTCATGAACTGGCCGCTGGTGGTGCTGGTCATCGCCGTCGCGTCAGTCGGCCTTCTGATGCTGTATTCCATCGCCGGGGGCGATTTCGAACAATGGGCGCGGCGGCAGTCGCAGGTCTTTGTTGCCGGGATGGTGCTGATGTTCATCGTCGCCATGGTGCCGATCTGGTTCTGGCGCAGCATGGCAGGGATCGCCTATTTCGTGTCCTTCGTCCTGTTGCTGTTTGTGGAATTCACCGGCGAGATCGGGATGGGCGCACAGCGCTGGATCGACATCGGCCCCTTGCGCCTGCAACCGTCCGAGATGATGAAATTCACCCTGGTGATGCTGCTTGCGGCTTATTACGACGCATTGGACAGCAAAAAGACCTCGCGCCCGCTGTATGTGCTGATCCCGGTGCTGCTGACCGTGGCGCCGACGGTGCTGGTGCTCATGCAGCCCAACCTCGGGACGTCGATCCTGCTGTTGCTGGCCGGCGCCGCAGTGATGTTCGCGGCGGGGGTGTCCTTGTGGTATTTCGGAGGGGTGCTGGCCCTTGTGGTGGGGGCGGTGGTCAGCGTCTTTTCCCTTCGCGGCACACAATGGCAGTTGCTGCATGACTATCAATACCGCCGGATCGACACCTTTCTTGATCCGACAGCCGACCCCCTTGGCGCGGGCTACAACATCATCCAGGCCAAGATCGCGCTGGGGTCCGGCGGGTGGAGCGGGAAGGGCTTCATGCAGGGCACCCAGTCGCGCCTGAACTTCCTGCCGGAAAAGCATACCGACTTCATCTTCACCACACTGGCGGAGGAGTTCGGATTTATCGGCGCGTTCTCTCTTTTGGCGCTATACGCGCTGATCATCGGCTTTTGCCTGATGGCGGCGTTTCAGAACCGTGACCGGTTCTCAGCCCTCCTGATCGTGGGCATTGCGGCGAACTTCTTTTTCTACATCGCGGTCAACCTGTCGATGGTCATGGGCATGGCCCCGGTCGTGGGCGTGCCCCTGCCGCTTTTGTCCTATGGCGGTTCGGCGATGCTGGTGCTTCTGGTCGGCTTCGGGCTGGTGCAAAGTGCCCATGTCCACCGGCCGCGCTGAATGATCCGTCTGTCGCCCAGGCACGGCCGGTTCATTGCAGCCTTCGGGGTTGGGGTGCTGGTCGCCTTGGCCGCGCTGCTGCGGGGACTTCCGGCGGTCCATGTCGTCCTTTGGGGCGGAAACGCCTTCTTCGTCCTTTATCTGGCGCTGATGGCCCGGATGATCCGCGCCTCGGGCCCGGCCGAGTTGCGCGCCCATGCCGAGCAGGCAGATGAGGGCGTGGCTCTGATCCTTCTGCTGGCGCTTTTGGCGATCAGCGTCAGTCTTGCGGCAATCTTTCTGGTGCTCAGCGCCGAAGACAGCGTCCTTGCGGCGCGGGTCTTCGCGCTGGTCAGCATCCCGCTTGGATGGACCACGGTGCATGTTCTGGCAGCAATGCACTATGCGCATCTTTACTATCACCGCGCGCATGGCGGGATGATCTTTCCGGGAAAGGGGGATCCGGACGCGATGGATTTCGTCTACGCCAGTTTCGTCATCGGGATGACGGCGCAGGTCTCGGATGTAACCGTCGAATCCCGCCAGCTGCGCAAGGTCGTGCTGGTACACTCCGTCGTGTCCTTCTTCTACAACACCTGCATCCTGGCGCTGGCGATCAATGCCGCGATCTCGGCGGGGCAGTAGCGACGGCCGGTAGAACCCAAACCCGAAATGCGAACCCCTGCCTGCAACATCAGCCAAAGGCCCTGCCCCATGCCGACGATCCTGTTCGCTGCCCCCTCGCTTTGGCCTGAGTATCAGGCGGCATTGCCCCGGGCGCTGGCCGAGGTTGGCATAGCCGCCAATCTGGTGACAGATGCGCCACCGGAAACGGTTGACTATATCGTCTATGCCCCATCCTCGCCCCTGCAGGACTTCACCGATTATATCCGCACCAAAGCCGTCCTGAACCTTTGGGCGGGGGTGGAGCGGACCGTCGGAAACCCGACGCTGACCCAGCCCCTGTGCCGGATGGTTGACCCCGGCCTGACCGAGGGGATGGTGGAATGGGTCGTCGGCCACACGCTGCGCCACCACCTGGGGATGGATCGGCACATCGTGAACTCGGGCCATGTCTGGGACCCCACCTGCCCACCCCTGGCGCGTGAACGCCCGGTTGCGGTGCTGGGGATGGGGGCACTGGGCGCTGCTTGTGCGTCCGCCCTGCGCGCGCTGAACTTTCCGGTGACCGGGTGGAGCAGGACGGAGAAACCCGGCTGCCTGCACGGCGATGACGGGCTGGGGGCGGCACTTTCCATCGCAGAGATCGTGGTCCTGCTACTGCCAAAGACGCCCGAGACGGAAGGCCTGGTCAACGCTGAACGTCTTGCGCTGATGCCTCAAGGCGCAGTGATCCTGAACCCCGGCCGCGGCGCGCTGATCGACGACGCAGCACTGCTGGCGGCACTGGATGCGGGCCACATCGGCCATGCCACGCTGGATGTGTTCCGGGTGGAACCCTTGCCAGCGGACCACCCGTTCTGGACCCATCCCCGCGTGACCGTGACGCCTCACATCGCCGCCGACACCCGTGCCAGTTCAGCCGCCCGCGTGATTGCCGAAAATATCCGCAGGGGCGAGGCGGGTGAGGCGTTCCTGCATCTGGTTGACCGCGCACGCGGCTACTGACCGCCAGACGTCTGGCAATGGTCGGGAACGGAACAGCCGGAACCCGGCGCCCATGCCAGCAATGCGTTAACGAGGTGGAATATGCGATACGGGCAAGGCGTGGCTTTGGTTCTTGTGGCGGGAAGCCTGTGGTCGCTGATGGGCCTTGGCCTGCGCCAGATCGAAGGCGCCTCGGTCTGGCAGATCCTGTTCTGGCGGTCTGTCGGAATGGTGCCGGTGCTGCTGGCGTTCATCCACGTGTCCTCTGGAGGGCAGCCGCTGGCCGCGATCCGCACCGTCGGTCTTGCCGGGGTCGTGGGCGGTCTGGGGCTGGTCTTCGCCTTTTCGGGGGCGATCTATGCGATCCAGACCACCACCATCGCAAACGCGGTGTTCCTGTTCACCGCCTCACCCTTCGTGGCGGCGATCCTTGGCTGGATCCTCCTTGGTGAACGGGTAAGGCCATGGACATGGGCGGCCATCGCGCTTGCCGTGTTCGGCATGTACCTGATGGTGCGCGAGGGGCTGGCCCTGGGGGCGCTGGCGGGCAATATCGCAGCACTTCTGTCGGCGGCGGGGTTCGGTGCCTTTTCCGTCGCGCTGCGCTGGGGCAGGGTCAAGCAGATGCTGCCGGTGTCGATGCTTGGCGGTGTGTTCTCGGCCATCGTCGCGGCAGTTGTGCTGGGCGTCCAGGGTGCACCCCTTGTGGTGTCAGGTTGGGACATGGGCGTTTCGGTGGCGATCGGTGCGGTGGTCCTGGCACTTGGCATGGTCATGTATACGCTGGGCAGTCGCGTCATCCCGGCGGCCGAGCTTACCCTTCTTGCGTTGATCGAGGTGCTGCTGGCCCCGCTGTGGGTTTTCCTGTTCCTGGGCGAGACCGCCACGCTTGCCACCTTTGTCGGTGGCGGGGTCCTTTTGGTCGCCGTGGCGCTGAATGCGGTGATGGGCGCACGCGCGCAGATAGCGCAAGGGGTTGCGAACCGTGCCCGACCTGTGAATGAATGATCAAATTCACGGAACACGGTTCGTGACAGGGGGAGAGCGTCAGGATGCGGTCTGATCCGCAAGACACCAGCTGCGGCCCATGCTGGCCGCGGAGGCCCGAGTTTGGCGGCGGCCGCGGCCTTGAGCAGCCCGACCACCGCGCCCGGGACCATTCCGTTCCGCACCTGACCAAGACATTTGAATGAGGCTGACATGCCCGGAAACATGACGTTTGAAGACCTGAAAACCGCCGTCAAGCGCGGCGATATTGATACCGTTCTGGTGGCCGGCATCGACATGCAGGGCCGCCTTATGGGCAAGCGCTTTCACGCGCAGTTCTTCGTGGATGGCGGCTGGGAAGAGACCCATTGCTGCAACTACCTGCTGACCGTCGACATGGAGATGACGACCGTGCAGGGCTACAAATCCTCCAGCTGGCAGACCGGCTATGGCGACTATGTGCTCAAGCCCGACATGACCACGCTGCGCCCGGTGCCTTGGCTGCCGGGCACCGCGCTCGTACTCGGCGACACGCTGGATCACCACGGCCATGAGGTCCCCCACTCCCCCCGTGCAATCCTGAAACGCCAGGTGGCGCGGGCCCGGGCCATGGGGTTTGAACCCATGATGGCGACCGAGTTGGAGTTTTACCTCTTTGAAAACAGCTACGAAAACCTGCGCGACGGGGGCCTTTCAGCGCTGAAACCAGTGTCCAGCTACAACGAGGATTACCACATCTTCCAGACCACCAAGGAAGAAGACGTGATGCGCGCCATCCGCAACGGGCTTTACGCGGCGGGCATCCCGATCGAAAACTCCAAGGGTGAGGCGGATGCGGGGCAAGAGGAGGTGAACTACCGCTACTCTGACGCGCTGGACACCGCCGACAACCATGTGATCGTCAAGAACGGCATCAAGGAAATCGCCTGGACCAAAGGCAAGTCGGTCACCTTCATGGCCAAGTATGACCACCGGAAAGCCGGGTCCTCCAGCCATATCCACCAAAGCCTTTGGACCAAGGACGGCAAGCCCTGCTTCGCCGACAAGGCCGACACCCACGGCATGTCCGCCACGATGAAGCATTACATGGCGGGCCAGCTGGCCCATGCGGGTGAACTGACGGCGTTTCTGGCGCCTTACGTCAACAGCTACAAACGCTTTACCGTGGGCATGTTCGCCCCCACCAAAGCGGTGTGGAGCGCGGACAACCGGACCGCAGGCTTCCGGGTGTGCGGTGTCCACTCCAAGGCGGTGCGGGTGGAATGCCGGATTCCGGGGTCGGACGTGAACCCCTACCTTGCCTGCGCCGCGCTGCTGGCCGCAGGCCTGGCCGGGATCGAGGGCAAGATGGAGCTGGAACCCGAAATGTCCGGTGACATGTACAACACCGCTGGCATTCGCGAGATTCCGCACAACCTGCGTGAGGCGGCGGCGCTGCTGCACGGCTCGGCCATGCTGCGCGCGGCATTCGGGGATGATGTGGTGGACCACTACCACCACGCCGCCCAGTGGGAGATTGCCGAGACCGACCGCGTGGTCACCGACTTTGAACGTGAACGCCTGCTTGAGCGGGCGTAACTGGACGCTTGGAACACCTGTAGGTCGGGCTTCAGCCCGACTCGATGCACACCGTCTGGCTGAAGCCCGACCTGCGAGGACGACATGAAACCTATCCAACTGATTTCCCCCGTTGACGGCAGCGTCTATGCCGAACGGATGCCCCTGACGCCCGAGGCCGCGAAGGCCGCCGTCGCCACCGCGAAAGCCGCGCAGAAAGCCTGGGCCGCCCGTTCGCTGGAAGACCGCATCGCGCTGGTCAAGGCCGGTGTCGCCAAACTGAACCAGATGAAGGATGTGATCGTCGAAGAGATCGCCTGGCAGATGGGCCGCCCCACCCGCTTTGGCGGTGAATTCGGCGGGGTGAACGCGCGGACGGAGTATATGTCCGACATCGCCGCCGCGACCCTTGCGCCGCAGATGGTGGAAGACTCGACCGCGTTCCGCCGCTATATCGCCCGCGATCCGGTTGGCGTGGTCTTCATCGTGGCACCGTGGAACTATCCCTACCTGACCACGATCAACACGCTGGTTCCGGCCCTGATTGCCGGGAACACCGTGATCCTGAAACACGCAAGCCAGACCATGCTGGTGGGCGAACGTCTGGCCGAGGCGTTCCATGCGGCGGGCATCCCTGCCGATGTTTTCCAGAACGTGGTCCTCGACCATGACACGACCGAAGCGCTGATTGCGGCGCGCAGCTTCGGGTTTGTGAACTTCACCGGCTCTGTCGGTGGCGGGCAGGCGATGGAGCGGGCAGCGGCTGGCACCTTCACCCCCCTGGGGCTGGAGCTTGGCGGCAAAGACCCCGGCTATGTCCGCGCCGACGCCAACCTTGAAGCTGCGGTTGATACGCTGATGGATGGCGCGATGTACAACGCCGGCCAGTGCTGCTGCGGGATCGAGCGGATTTATGTCCATGAATCGCTCTACGATGCCTTTGTCGAAAAGGCGGTGGCTTGGGTGAAAACCCTGAAACTGGGCAACCCGTTTGACGCCGACAGCACGCTTGGGCCCATGGCCAACAAGCGCTTTGCTGCCGTTGTCCGTAGCCAGATCGCGGAAGCGATTGCCGCCGGGGCGAAGCCTCTGATCGACCCCGCCCTCTTCCCGGCGGACGACGGAGGCGCTTACCTTGCGCCACAAATCCTTGTGAATGTTGACCATTCCATGCGGGTGATGATGGAGGAAAGCTTCGGCCCCGTCGTCGGCATCATGAAGGTCAAGGACGATGCCGAGGCGCTTCGTCTGATGAACGACTCTCCCTACGGCCTGACCGCCAGCATCTGGACCGAGGATTACGACACCGCCGCCAAGATGGGCGCGCAGGTCGAAACCGGCACCGTCTTCATGAACCGGGCCGATTACCTTGACCCCGCTCTGTGCTGGACCGGCTGCAAGGACACCGGGCGCGGCGGGTCGCTGTCCTATCTTGGGTTCCATGCGGTGACCCGGCCGAAATCCTATCACCTGAAGAAAGTCTGATGCCATGAGCACCGCCACCCACTCGGTCCCCAATCGCAACTGGTCCTACCCGACCGCCATCAAGTTCGGCGTCGGCCGGATTGCCGAACTCGCCGAACATGCCGCCGGAGCGGGCCTGAAAAAGCCGCTGCTAGTGACCGACAAGGCGCTGGCGTCGCTGCCGATCACCGCTGCAGCTTTGGACGTGCTGGAAAAGGCAGGCATGGGCCGCGCCGTGTTCTCAGAGGTGGACCCGAACCCGAATGAGGCGAACATGACCGCCGGAATTGCGGTCTACCTTGCCGGCGCTCATGACGGGGTGATCTGCTTTGGCGGCGGCAGCGCCTTGGACCTTGGCAAGATGATCGCCCTGATGGCGCATCAAAAGCCGGGCCTCAGCGTCTGGGATCTTGAGGATATCGACGACTGGTACACCCGCGCCGATGCCAGCAAGATCGCGCCGATCATTGCGGTGCCAACCACGGCGGGTACGGGGTCTGAGGTGGGGCGTGCAGGCGTGCTGACCAACAGCACCACCCACAAGAAGAAGATCATCTTTCACCCCAAGCTGATGCCCGTCGTCACCATCTGTGATCCGGCCCTGACCGTGGGGATGCCGAAGTTCATCACCGCAGGCACCGGAATGGACGCGCTGGCGCATTGCCTTGAGGCATACAGCTCCCCCTTCTACCACCCGATGTCGCAAGGCATCGCGCTGGAAGGGATGCGGCTGGTCTTCGAAAACCTGCCCCGCGTCTATGGCGCGCCCAATGATCTCGACGCCCGCGCGCATATGATGAGCGCGGCCGCGATGGGTGCCACCGCGTTCCAGAAGGGCCTTGGCGCGATCCACTCGCTGTCCCACCCCGTTGGCGCGGTTTACGGCACGCACCACGGCACCACGAACGCTGTGGTCATGCCCATGGTCCTTGATTTCAACCGCCCGGCAATTGAGACACGGATCGAGGCTGCGGCGGCCTACCTTGGCATCAAGGGCGGGTTTGACGGCTTCAAGGCCCGGATCATGGACCTGCGCGCCGCCCTTGCGATCCCGGAAAACCTGACGGCAATGGGCGTGAAGGCCGCTGATCTGGACATGCTGACCGACATGGCGCTGGAAGACCCGTCCTGCGGCGGTAACCCGATTGCGATGACGCGTGAGAATACGCGGGCGCTTTATCAAGCCTGCCTGTAAAGAAGAACGCCCGACCGGGTGTTTGGCAAGTGGTTGAAAGCGGGGCGATGTGAGGCGTGACAGAACCGAAATCGCGGTGATCGGCGCTGGTGTGGTGGGTTTGACCATTGCGCTGGAACTGGTCGAGGCTGGCCGCGACGTGGTGCTTGTTGACCCCGGCCCGCCCGGCATGGGCGCAAGCTATGGCAACGCCGGCACCATCGCGGGGTATGCGGTCAGCCCGGTGGGCACGCCCGATGTGCTGCGGTCACTCCCGTCGCTCATGTTCAGCCGGACGTCGCCCCTTGCCATCCGCCACCGCGCCTTGCCCAGCCTGACGCCTTGGCTGCTGCGGTTCCTTTGGCAATCGCTTCCAGCTCAGGCCGAACGCAACGCCCGCGCCCTTGCGACCCTTCTTGCAGGCGCGGGAGAGCGGTGGGATGACCTTGCCCTGCGTGTCGCCGGGGCGGGCATCTTGCAACGGCGGGGCTGTCTTTATGTCTATGAAACGCCACAGGCCTTTGCGGCCGCCGGGGTTGAGATGGCCGGTCGCCGGGCATTGGGGGTCGAGGTTGACCTGATCGGCCCTGACGCTTTGGCCGCGCTGGAACCTGTCCTGCCATCAGCCGCGGGGGCGGCTTACTTCACGGATGCCACTTTCCTGGATGATCCGGGGCGGATGATGGGGCTGATCGCGGCGGCGGTTCTGCCCAAAGCGCGGCAGCTTCAGGCCCGGGCCGAGCGTTTGACCCGCGGGCCGGATGGCGTGGTGGTCGAAGGGCCGGGGCTGCACCTGCACGCCCGCAAGGTGGTGATCGCGGCGGGTGCCTATTCGCGTACCTTGGCGGCACAGGGCGGGGACCGTGTGCCCCTGGACGCGGAACGCGGCTACCATGTCGAGTGGGACATGGCCGAGCCGTTGCTGCAACGCCCGACCTGCCCCACGGCGCGTGGTTTCTACTTTTGCCCGATGGCAGGCCGTCTGCGGGTGGCAGGCACGGTCGAACTTGGCGGATTGCATCTGCCGCCATCACCACACCGGATCAGAAAACTGATCGACGGCGCGCGGGCGTTCTTTCCGCACTTGGGTGAACCGCACCGCAGCTGGATGGGCTTTCGTCCAAGCCTTCCGGACAGTCTGCCCGTCATCGGGCCGTCAAGCGGGGGAGCAGAGGTCATCCACGCCTTCGGACATGGGCATCTTGGGGTGACCCTTGCCCCTGTCACAGCGCAGATCGTGGCAGCGCTGGTGGCAGGCAAAACGCCGCAACTGGACCTTTCAGCCTATCAGCCGGGCAGGTTCTGAACAGAAATGGCCCGGCTCTGTCGGAAGACACAGTCGGGCCTGTTGGGCTACGAGAAACGCGCGGTACTACTCGGCGAGAGTGTCGGTGATGATCACTTCTTCTTCTTCCGGATCATCATTCCCGCACAGCGCGACACACAGGATGATCGGGATCAGCAACAGCGGCAGCAGGCCAGCCGAGGACGCGGGCTTTTCGGCCACCACTTCCATTTCTTCTTCAACGATGACCGGGCCACCAGCGAATGCGGTGGATGCCGAAACCGCCAGCGACGCGACGGCGAGTGTGGTGATGAACTTGTTCATGGTAATTGTCCTTTGGTCGTTAAAGGGTGGGGAGTTGCCGATCCTGAACCGGCAACTGCGCCGATTGATTTCAGACGGGCGGGGCGGTCTCCGGCTCATCGTCATTGCCGCAAAGCGCGACGCAAAGAATGATCGGGATCAGCAGCAAGGGCAGCAGACCGGCCGAGGATGCCGGCTTTTCAGCCACGACTTCCATTTCTTCTTCGACAATGACCGGGCCGCCAGCATGGGCAGTGGTCGCGGACACAAGTGCGGCAGACGCAAGTGCAGCTGTGATAATCGTTTTCATTTCAGTCTCCGAGAGGTCTGTGGAAAGGGCGGCATTCGCCATAAAGGCACCGGAAGCCTAGGCTTCTCGGCCCGACCACTCAAACAATTTTAGACATTTACCGGTGATAAGGTCGCGGCTGTGGCCGTTTCACATGGGATATCGTGACAATTTCGCCGGTATCAGACCAGGATCGGGCAGTGCAGGCCTTGCCTGCAACCACAGGTTAGCCAGCCTTTTGCTGCACAGAAGAACGAAAGAATCATGGCCGGGACGGCAGATGCCCCCGGCCATGGTAGGGTCACTGATCGAAGAAATCACTCTTTGGTCGGCGTCAGATCTTCTTCGTCATCGTTGCCGCAAAGGGCGACGCACAGGATGATCGGGATCAGCAGCAGCGGCAGCAGGCCAACCGAAGATGCCGGCTTTTCAGCCACGACTTCCATTTCTTCTTCAACGATGACCGGGCCGCCGGCAAAGGCAGTGGACGCGGTCAGCACGGACGAGACGACAGCAGCGGTTGCAATGAATTTGTTCAAGATGGGTTCCATTCTGGTTTGGTGGATCTGCCATCGTGGCCGGTCCATACGGGTTGATTAAGCAACTTAACGCAGTCTCGCAATGCGTGCCGCAGAAGCCTGTCAAAGGGCTGCGAAATGGCCACACCCGCACATACAAAACGGACCGGTCCTTCGACCGATCCGCTTGCAACTTTAACGAAAGCCTGGATCAGCCAGCTCAGTTTTCGTCATCATCATCGCTGCCGCCGCAGAGGGCGACGCAGAGGATGATCGGGATCAGCAAAAGCGGCAGCAGGCCGGCCGAAGACGCGGGCTTTTCAGCCACGACTTCCATTTCTTCTTCGACGATGACCGGGCCGCCAGCAAAGGCGGTGACGGCGGTCAGTGCGAAAGTCGCGGCTGCAGCGGCGGCAGCAGAAACAAATTTGATCAAGGTGGGCTCCATTCCTGTGATAGGGATTGGCCGTTGGCAGCCACTCCATGAAACACGCTTAGTCAATTTACTGCGATCTCGCAATGCGGGCCGCGAAAAGCCATGCAGCGATTGCACCACGGCAACACCTGCAAAAGAAAACGGACCGGTCTTTCGACCGATCCGCCTTCAAATCAAGCCAGAAACTGGGATCAGCCGGTGGTGTCATCGTCATCGTTGCCGCCGCACAGGGCGACGCACAGGATGATCGGGATCAGCAGGAGCGGCAGCAGGCCAGCCGACGACGCGGGCTTTTCAGCCACGACTTCCATTTCTTCTTCGACGACAACCGGGCCGCCAGCCATTGCAGCCGAGGCACCGAGGGTCAGTGCCATGACCGAGGTGATAAGTTTTTTCATGATTAAGCTCCGAAGTTTGAGAGGTTCCCGTCAACAGAACAGGCCATGTTTGCGATTAAACCCGAAAATGCCCTCGGACAATCTGCTTCGTGTGCCAAATGTCCCTTCGGTGCGGACCGTTGCCTGAATGGCACAGATCGGTGCCTGAAAATCCGCCTAATACTGTCCCGGGACGACCTGATCAGGCGGCCGGTGGCCATCGGCGAAGGTTTTAATGTTGATGATCACCTTCTCGCCCATCTCGATTCGCCCCTCGATCGTGGCCGATCCCATGTGCGGCAGGCATACCACATTCGGTAGCTCGCGCAGCCGTGGGTTTAGGTCGGTTCCACGTTCATATACGTCAAGTCCGGCGCCTGCCAGCTCTCCTGCCCGCAGGGCGCGGGTCAGCGCGTTTTCATCCACCACCTCGCCCCGGCTGGTGTTCACGACAACGGCGCTTGGTTTCATCAACCGCAGGCGGCGGGCGTTCAGGAGGTGAAAGGTTGACGGCGTGTGCGGACAATTGATCGACAGGATATCCATCCGCGCCAGCATCTGATCCAGACTTTCCCAATAGGTCGCCTCAAGCTCGGTCTCGATCTCGGGGCGCAGGCGCTTGCGGTTGTGGTAGTGGATTTGCAGACCAAAGGCGCTGGCGCGGCGGGCCACCGCCTGACCGATCCGCCCCATGCCAAGGATACCCAGCCGGCGCCCCCCCAATCGACCGCCAAGATTGGAGGTGGGCGACCAGCCCGCCCAAGCGCCGGACTGCATGACCTGCAACCCCTGGGGAATCCGGCGTGTCACGGCCAGGATCAGCGCCAGCACCATGTCAGCGGTGTCTTCGGTGACGACGCCGGGGGTGTTGGACACGATCACCCCGCGCTGACGGGCAGTGGCCACGTCGATATGATCAACGCCCGCCCCATAATTGGCGATCAGCTTCAATTTCTCACCCGCCTGCGCCAGCAAGGCCGCGTCGATCGTGTCAGTGATCGTCGGCACCAGAACATCGGCCCGGCGCATCGCTGCAGCAAGGTCTTCGCGGGTCATCGGGGTGTCCGGATCGCGCAATTCGACGTCGAACAGCTCTTTCATCCGCGTTTCCACAACTTCGGGAAGACGGCGCGTGATGATGACAGTCAGGCGGGGGGCTGGCATGCTGATCTCTCCGACACTTTACAGATCGCGATCGTCTGGATCGGGCCACTTCCAAATCCGGCGTCCTTCGGGCAAGGTGAAGCCAAGCGGGGCGATGCACAAGCCCCGGGTTAAGGCAAAGGCGAACCCGGGACAGGTCCCAGTCATTCGGCCAGGCCATTCGGCAAGGTCAATCGGGAACGGGCAGACAGGGCAGATGTGAATGAAGCGGTTGGGCTTGGTCTTTGGCTTCGGTCTGGCGCTTGTCGCGGTGGCAGCGCCTGCGCTTTTGTCAGCGCAAGAGGCGCAGGCGATCATCGAAACCGAAGCAGGGGCCGCAGCAGCCGGGGCGGTTGCGGGCAAGCCCCCGGAAAAGCAGTGCCAGCCGGACATCGGCTGCGTGACGAACCTGCCCTTGCCACGCTTTGTTTCGCTTAAGGGCAGCGAAGGAAATGCCCGGCGCGGGCCTGGCCTCACGCACCGGATCGACTGGGTTTTCACCCGTGCGGGCATGCCGCTGAAGATCACTGCCGAGTTTGAAAACTGGCGCAGGGTGGAAGATCATGAAGGCGCAGGAGGCTGGGTGCATTACTCGCTGTTGTCGGGCGTGCGCAGCGTGCTTGTAACGCTGGACATGGCCGAACTGCGAGACGCCCCGTCATCGGAGGCCACCGTGGTCGCCCAGGCCGAGATGGGCGTGATCGGGCGGGTTCAGGCTTGCACGGCGGACTGGTGCCGTGTGGCACTGGACGGGCAGCGCGGCTGGGTGCAGAAGGCGGCGCTCTGGGGGGTGAAGCCGGATGAACAGATCGACTGACACCATAGGCGGGCGGCTTGGACTTGCCATCTCGGCCGGGCTGGCATCGGTGCTGGTGGCCGGGATTCTGGTGATGCTCAAGCTGTGGGCGCTGGCCGAAACCGGGGCGCTGTCGATAGCGGCGTCGCTGGCCGACAGTGCGATGGACCTTCTCATGTCGCTGGGGGCAGCCGCGGCCATCGTCTATGCCGCCCAACCCGCCGATGAGGACCACGCCTTTGGCCACACCTCGGCCGAGGATCTGGCGGCGCTGGCACAATCGACCTTCATACTGGTTTCGGCCGGGGTCATCGGCTGGGCCGCTGTGGCGCGCCTGATCGCGCCCGAACAGCCGGTGCTGGCGGCGGAAGGGCGCGGAATGGTCGTCATGGCCATTTCGGTCATCCTGACGCTGGCGCTGGTCTGGTGGCAGGGCCGGGTGGCGCGGGTCACCGGCAGCAAGGTGGTGGCAGCGGACCGGTTGCACTATCTGGGCGACCTTCTGCCCAGCCTTGGGGCCATCGGTGCGCTGTGGGTATCGGGCACGCATGGCATCGGGTCGATTGACGCGGTGGTGGCGCTGGCGGCTTCGGTCGTGATGGTGCTTGGCGCGGCGCGGATCGGCAAGGGCGCCTGGGACGCGCTGATGGATCGGGCCGCCGATCAGGCGGTGGTGGACGGCATCGCCGCCCTCACGCGCGCTTGGCCCGGGGTGCGCGGGTTTCATGACCTCAAGACCCGGACCGCCGGCAGCCGCGTCTTCGTCAATCTGCATATCGAGCTTGACGGCCATCAGACCCTGACCGAGGCGCATGACATCGGCGCCAGCCTCCGCCGTGCCATCCTGCAGGCCTATCCGCAAACGGATGTCATCATTCACAAGGATGTATATTCCGGCTGACAAGGCGCGGGCAGTTCGGCAAAGCTGTTGGCAACGCTTGACTTTCGGTCTGGCAGATCCCATTGCTCATCCGTATAACAGCGGACTTCACCCGTCATACCCCTGCAGGCCAGCATGCAACATACCCTTCGCCGGGCTTACCGGCGCGAAAGCGAAGAAACCCGCCGCGCCGACCTGATCGCCGCGACCCAGGCGCTGGTGTCCGAAGGCGGGCCTGGGGCGGCAACCGTGCGGGCCATTGCAGCGCGGGCCGGAGTGACAGCGGGGCTGATCCGGCACTACTTTCAAACCAAGGACGAACTGACCCGCGCCGCCTACCTGTCCTTGATGGACGGGATGACTGCCCAGGGGTCCGACGCGCTGGAAGGCGTGGGGGCCCTGCCGGAAGAACGGTTGGCTGCCTTCGTCTCAGCTTCGCTGCGCCCCCCAGTCGTGGATATGGGGGCGGTGGTCCTTTGGGCCGCTTACATGCACAAGGTACGCACCGACGCGGATTTGCGGGCCGCACATGAAACCGCCTATCTTGGCTATCGCAACACCCTGCAGTCGCTGATCGCTGCCCTGTCCCGCACCGCCACCGATGCCCAGTTGCGCGCCGAGGCGATTGCCTGCAACGCGGTCATCGACGGGCTGTGGCTTGAAGGCTCGCTTCTGCCACACGCCTTTGCTCCGAATGAGATTGTTACCATCGGGTTGCGGTCGGTCGGGGCAATTGTCGGGATCGACCTGATTGCCCATTCCGCCAGACTGCTTGATTCTGGGTTTGTTTTTGGGCTCGATTCCGGGCTCGATTCTGGAAAGACCGTGCCATGAGATACGCTTCAGTCACCGACCGCCTGACCGGGCTTGGCGGTGCCAAATGGGAAATCCATGGCCGCGCCCGCGCGCTCAAGGCGGCTGGAGTCGACATCATCGAACTGACCATCGGCGAGCCGGACGTGCCGACACCAGCCCGGTTTCTGGCCGCCGCTGCCGCGTCCATGGCCGCCGGGCGCACCGGCTATTCCAACGGTCGCGGCGAACCGGCCGTGCTGGCCGCGCTGGCCGCCCGTTACAGCGCGCGGCGGGGTCGGGAGATCGGGACGGATCAGGTGATGTGCCTGCCCGGCACCCAGACAACGCTATACGCCGTCCTCCGCACCCTCGTCGAAGCCGGGGACGAGGTGCTGATCGGCGACCCGATGTATGCCACCTATGAAGGGCTGATCGCCCAGACCGGCGCGCGCATGGTGCCGGTGCCCTTGCGTTCCGAACACGGGTTCCGGATGCAGGTGGCCGACCTTGCCGCCCGGATCACCCCACGGTCGCGCGTTCTGTTCCTGAACACGCCGCACAATCCCACGGGCGCCGTGTTGCGGGCCGAGGATATTCGCGCCCTTGGCGACTTTGCCCGCGCGCATGATCTGTGGATCCTGTCGGATGAGGTGTATGAGGATCTCGTTTTTCCCGGGGTGACCTTCGCCTCACCGCTCGACTTTGCCGATCTGGCCGACCGGGTGGTGATTGCCTCCTCCATTTCCAAATCACATGCCGCGCCGGGGTTCCGGTCCGGCTGGTGCATCGGCCCCGCCGAGTTCTGCCAGCGGCTGCTGCCACTTTCAGAAACCATGCTTTTTGGGTCGCAACCCTTCATTGCTGACATGACTGCGCTTGCAGTTTCCGAACCATCGCCCGTCGCCGAGGGGATGGCCGAGCGTTTCTCTCGCCGCGCCGGGCTGATCGCCCGGGCGCTGGACGGGGTGGCGGGCCTGCGTGTCCACCAACCGAACGCGGGAATGTTCACGCTGGTCGATGTGCGCGCCACCGGCCTGTCCGGTGTCGCCTTCGCGACCGGCCTTTTGGAGCGTGAGCAGGTGGCCGTCATGCCGGGGGAAAGTTTTGGTGCGGGCCTACAGGGGTGGCTGCGGTTGTCCCTGACCCAGACCGATGACCGGATCATGCAGGCAACAGGGCGCATCGCGACCCACGCTGCCAGTCTTTTGGGGAACGCCGCATGACGACCGTTGGCATCCGTCTGGTCGAAGGCCTTGCCGCGCGCGGGGTCGAAGTGGTGTTCGGCATCCCCGGGGTGCACACGATCGAACTGTACCGGGGCCTTGCGGCGGCGCGTGACCGCATCCGTCACGTCACCCCGCGCCACGAACAGGGCGCGGGCTTCATGGCCGACGGCTATGCCCGCGTCAGCGGCAAACCGGGCGTGGCCTTTGTCATCACCGGGCCGGGGCTGACCAATATCCTGACCGCGATGGCGCAAGCCAAGGCGGATTCGGTGCCGATGCTGGTCATCTCGGGCCTCGGGCGCAGCGACACGCTGGGCAAGGGGCTGGGCCGGCTGCATGAACTGCCGGATCAGGGGGCGATGGTCGCCACCTTGTGCCATTCCGAAACCGTGACCGACCCGAAAAAGCTGGGTGAGGTGCTGGACCGTGCCTTTGCCGCCATGACCGGCAGTCGCCCCGGCCCGGCGCATATCCAGATTTCCACCAACATGATGGGCCAACCCTGCCCCGCCCTGCCGCCGCCTGTCGAAGGGGTATCGGCGGTGCCGCTGCCGCTGGGCCGGCTGCGCAGTGTGGCGACGGCCTTGAACAACGCCGAGCGGGTCGTGATTCTGGCCGGTGGTGGGGTGCGGCGGTCGGAAGCTGTGCTGCAAAAGCTGGCCGAAGCGCTGGACGCCCCCGTGATCCTGACCGCCAACGCGCGCGGTGCGATGCACGGGCACCGGCTCGTGGTTGCCGCATCGCCCAGCTTGAACGCGGTTCGCATGCTCATTTCCGCGGCGGATCAGGTGGTGGCGGTTGGCACCGAAATCGGGCCAACCGACTATGACGTCTATGCCAAGGGTGGCGTCCCCGACCTGTCGAACATGATCCGTATCGACATATGTGCTGAACAACTGGCCCGCCATCCTGCTCGCCTGCCGCTGCGCGGTGATGCAGGCACTGTCCTGACGGCGATGCAGCCGATGATCATGCGGTCGAACCGCGAAGGCGCCGCCCGTGCCGAAGCCACGCGCCGCGCCGCCCGGGCCGAGCTTGGCGGCCTTTACGAACCGATGCCCGCCCAACTTGCGATGGTCGAGGCGATCCGCACCGCCACCCCCGGTGCGATCATCGTCGGCGACAGCACGCAGCCGGTCTATGCCGGAAACCTCTACTATGACCATGATCGTCCCGGCGGCTGGTTCAACGCAGCCACTGGCTACGGCGCGCTTGGCTATGCGCCCGGTGCTGCTGTGGGCGCGGCGATTGCTGCCCCCGGCGTGCCGGTGGTTTGCCTGATCGGCGACGGTGGCCTGCAATTCAGCCCCGGCGAGTTGCGCACCGCGCTGGACGAAAAACTGCAGATCACCTTCGTCGTGTGGAACAACGCCGGTTTCCGCGAGATTGCCGAAGCGATGCGCGATGCAAAGGTTGATGTGCTCGGCTGTGACCCCACACCGCTTGAGATGGAAAGCTTTGCCTTTGCCTGCGGTCTGCCGTTCGCCAGCATCCCGCAAGACCCCGAGGCGGTGATCGACGCGCTGTCGCACCCGCAGGACGGGCCACGGCTGATCGAAATTCAGGTCCGCTGACGCGCCATCAGCGGCGCCAGAACGAAGATCGCGCCGACCAGACAGGCGGCGAAGACAAACGCCATACGCAGCCCGAAGGTGCCCGCGATGACGCCAAGCAGCGGCGGGCCGAAGAAATAGCCGAAGTAGCCCAGCAAAGTGGCACGGGCGACTGCGCGGGCGCGTGCGGAGGGGTCGCTCATCTGTCCGACCAGCGAAAAGGCGGTTGGGGCAAGGACGGATGCGCCAATCCCCATCACGATGAATCCAAGATAGGCCATGCCTGGCCCCCCGGCCTGTGACGCGATAAACGCCCCGATTGCCGCAATCACCGCCCCCAGCCGCAGCAGTGAGAAGGGGTTCACCCGCCCCGCCAGCCACTGCCCGCCCAGCCGGGCAAAGCCCATGGTCAGGGCCAGCGCCGCAGGGCCAAGCGCGCCTTGCTCGGGGCTACCGCCAAGGGTTTGTTCGATGTGCAGGGCGGACCAGTTCTCGGCCGCGTTCTCGGTCATGAAGGCGATCAGAACAATGCAACCACCGATCACCGGCACCCAGCCCAAAGGACGGGCGCTCCCGTCCTTTGGGTTGCGCAATCCGTCAATCCTACCGTCCCGCTCCAATGTGGCCAGCGCGCAGGCCAGGCCGATCAAAGCCATCGTGGCCATCACCCATGACGGCGGCCAGCCCGCGCCGCGCATCACCCCGGTCAGGATCGCTCCACCGGCATAGCCGAAGGAATAGGCGGCATGGGTCAGGTTCATCAGATGCAACCCGCGCTGCGTCTCCATTGCTGACACGCGGGCGTTCATCAAGACATCGGTCAACCCCGTCGCGGCCCCGGCGCAGGCCATGGCCAGCGGGAACACCCAGAGCAGCGTCGTCTGACCCGGCAAGGCAAAGGCCAGCGCCATAAGCGCCACCGCCAGAGGCAAAGCCGCCCGCCCCAGGGCAGCGCCAAGCGCCGGGGCGACCAGCATGGCGCTGATCGCGGCGATCGGCGTGAAGAAGATCAGCAGGCCCAGTTGGGCCTCATCCACCCCCAGCATTGCCTTCAGGTCGGGCAAGACAGCGGCGAAAGTGCCCCAAAGGACACCCATCGCCGCAAAGGCCGCCATGGCGGGCCGGGCAAAGGCAAGGGTGGCAAGGGGGGACATAGCAGGCTCCGGCGCAGGAAGGGCACTGCTATCGCGGCGGCCCTGCCTTTGCCAGCCCAGCCGCGACGCCCTGCCGCGCCGAAACCGACACCACGGGCGGATGGTGCCAGACAAGCGCCTGCCCAGGGCGAAGGGAGAGGGAGAACCGCGCCGCCACTTCGCGCTTCCCTTCCCCCCGATTCCCCGCTATAGGCCCCCGGTCGCGCCATGCACCCTTGGAGGATGGCGGACTTATATTGGAGAGAACCATGGCACGCGAGATCACCGATCTTCTGGCCGAGGTACGGACGGGGACAGGCAAGGGGGCCGCCCGTCAAGCCCGTCGTGACGGCTACGTACCCGGCATCATCTATGGCGACGGTCAAGAACCGGCCGCTATCAATTTGAAATTCAACTATCTTCTGACCAAGCTGCGGCAGGGCCGTTTCCTGCAGTCGCTCTTCAACCTCAAGGTTGAAGGTCAGCCGGACGTCCACGTCATCTGCCGTGGTGTCCAGCGCGATGTGGTCAAGGACATGCCGACGCACGTCGACCTGATGCGCGTCCACGATGAAAGCCGGATTGAGCTGTTCATCCATGTAACTTTCATCAACCAGGAGGCCAGCCCCGGCCTCAAGCGCGGCGGCACCCTGACCGTCGTGCGGTCGGAAGTTGAACTGGAAGTCACCGCTGGCGACATCCCGGACCACATCACCGTCGACCTGACCGGCAAGGTGATCGGCGACGTGATCCACATCGAAGACGTGGTGCTGCCGAAAGGTGCCAAGCCGACGATCAACCGGAACTTCGTGATCGCGAACATCGCGGCCCCGTCGGGTCTGGTCAGCGCCGACAACGAAGAAGCAGCCGAAGCCTGATCGCGCTGCAGTGCCAGGATAGCGCGGGGGGCCTTTTGGCCCCCCGATGCATGTCAGATCACCGGTCTTGCCCGCGCCGGTAGACCACAGTCGCGCCTTTGGTGCCCAAAGGTTCTGGCTGAAAGCCCTGCGCCACAAGGTTTGCGCGCACCAGCGCCTCACCTTCAGGCCCGTAAATCCTGGGGTGCAGTTCCACCACCACCAGCCGGACATCGGTCAACGGGTTGGCAAGAACCTCACGCTCGGCCCCCTCGATATCGCAACACAGCACGGTCGGACGATGCCTCGACAGCAGTCCTGCAACCGGCAGCGCCGGCACGCGGATCACACTGGCGTTTGCTGGCCAGCCTTCCGGGCCTTGCAATGCGCTGGCCCAGAAAGCGGGTCGCTGGCCAAACTCGACCTCGCCTGTGACGTCGCCGGTCACCGCGCCGTGCATCAGCCGCACCGCGTCCAAACCGTTCGCGGCAAGGTTTGTGCGAGCAAGCGCGAGGGTATCCGGCACAGCCTCTACCCCGGTGACGGCGTCGGCCCCCACCACCCGCGCCGCTAGCGCACATAAAAAGCCGATCCCGGCCCCCAGATCCATGAACCGGTCAACGGGCAGCAGATGGGCCAGAATCGCGTCGGCCTCCTGATGCTCGTACCGGCCGGTGGTGAAAGCCCGCTCCAGCCCGCCACGCAGCGCCGCGTCAGGCAATGTCAGGGTCAGGCCGCGAAGGGTGAAGGTGGGCATGCGCTTTTGCCTGACTGTCTGACTAGGGGTTTACACCGCAGCGACGGAACGCGCGTCCAGCGCAGCCTTTGCAGGGGTGGACGTTCAGGTGCCGGTGGTCGGCCACATCAGCGCCACCGTCATCTCGTGAAGCAGCCCGACAGCCCGCACCCGCACGGCCGCCCTGTCCCCCTGCGCCGGGCATTGCGCCGAGGCGGCGGCATGCAACACCAGCGCCATCAGCGCTTCGGCCAGCACGCCGGGATCTGCGCGGTTGCCGATCAGCCCGCGTGCCTGCATGTCGCCGATGCCATGGGCGAGACGGTCAATCATCCCGCAGATCATCAGATCCATGCCCAGACCCGCCCCGGGTGGCCCGCTGAACCGCGCCAGAAGCGCCACCGTATCGGCGTCCCTTGCGAATCCGGTGAAAAGCTGGCCCAGCATTGCCAGCAGGCCCGGCCGGTCTTGTGGGGGCGTGATCCCCGCAAATTCGGCCGTCAGGGTTTCCGCCAGAAGGGCCGCCAGAAAATGCTCCCGGTCGGCGAAATGGGCAAAGAACGTCCCCTTCGCAGTGCCTGCGCGCAGGACCACCGCTTCGGTCCGCAAACTCGCCATACCCTCTGCCGCCACCACCTCGCGCCCCGCTGCCATCAGCCGGTCGCGCGTGGCCAAAGTGCGGGCCTGGACTTTCCGGGTCATTCCTTGCCCCCGACACAAAAATTGACCTTGGTCAGTTTTTTATTGACTAAGATCAGATTATCCCATTTATTGACCGTAGTCAAAATTCGGAGCCTCCCATGTCCCGTCGCATCCTTATCGCCGATCTGCATCCGGCCAGACTGTCACTCAGCGCCGGTCTTGCGCAAGCCTATCACGCCGGGGCCGCTGCGGCAGGTCACCAGATCCGGACGGTCAAGCTGTCAGAAATGACCTTTGACCCCGACTTTGGCCAGACCTCTTTCCGCGCGGCCCCGGCGCTGGAGCCTGACCTGCAAACCTTCCGCGACGCCCTGACCTGGGCCGAGCATGTGGTTTTCATCACACCCATGTGGTGGGGCGGCTTGCCCGCCAAGACCAAGGGCCTTTTTGACCGCATCCTTCTGCCCGGCTACGCGTTCGACCCCCGGACCCGCAACCTGGGCTTGCCGAAGCCATTGCTGGCAGGGCGGACGGCCCGGCTTATCATGACGTCAGACACGCCGGCATGGGCGTTCTGGGCCATCTATCGCCGCGCCCTGCGCCAGCAGATCCAGCGGCAGATCCTTGGCTATGTCGGGATCAAGCCCATGGGATTCTCCCATTTCTCACCGGTTGAGCACAGCACCGACAAGATCCGTGCCCGCTGGCTGGCCCAGACCGAAGCCCTTGGTCACCGCGCTGGTTGAGCCATCCGCCCCAAGCCGCTATACGCGATCCAAAGGGAAGGCATCGCCATGAAACTTTGGGTCGGCCTTGGCAATCCGGGCGCAAAATATGCGGGCAACCGGCACAACATCGGCGTCATGGCGCTGGACCGCATTGCCGCCGACCATGGCTTTGCACCTTGGCGGAAGGCCTTTCAGGGGCTGGTGGCCGAGGGCCGTCTTGGGCAGGAGAAAGTGGCGCTGCTGAAGCCCGAAACGTTCATGAACCTGTCCGGCCAGTCGGTTCAGGCCGCGCTGGCGTTCTGGAAACTGCCTTTGGCAGACGTCACGGTCTTTCATGATGAGCTTGACCTTGCCCCGGGCAAAATGCGCCTCAAGCAGGGTGGCGGCCATGCCGGTCACAATGGCCTGAGGTCGATCCACGGCCATCTGGGCGAAGGGTATGCACGGGTCCGGCTGGGCATCGGCCACCCTGGCCACAAGGATGCGGTGGCGGCCTACGTCCTGCATGACTTTGCCAAGGCGGATCATGACTGGCTTGAGGATCTCTTGCGCGGCCTTTCCGATGGGGCCGTGGCGCTTGCCAACGGCGACGGACAGGCGTTCATGAACGCGGTATCGTTGCGCACCGCCCCGCCCCGATCTTCGACCGGGAAAGAGACGCCGGCAGTAAAGACCGCCCCGCAAGAGCCCGCGACATCCGCTCCGGCACCGCAAGCAGACGCCCGCAACCCGATGCAAAAGCTGCTGGACAAGTTCCGATGACCGACATCCGCCAGGCGTTCCGCCAGCAATCCAAAGCTTGCGCCGGGCTGGGCTCACCCCTGATGGCGAAACTGATGGCGGGCCTGGCCGAGCGTTTGCAGCCCGGCAATCCTGTCGCCGATCAGGTGCTTGGCTGGCAGGGCGATCCATCACCCACTGCGGATTCCGTGCCGTTGCGGCTGGCGGGCGGGCTGCATGCGCTGGTGCTGACCAGAGCGGACCCAAAGCTTGCCAATGCGTACGCGGACTCTGCGGCCGACCCGACCGATGCGGCCCTTGCGGCCATCGGGCGGCATCCAGACCATCTGCTCAACTGGCTGACATCGCCACCGCAGACCAACGAAGTCCGCCGCTCCACCGTTCTGATCGCTGCCGGTCATTGGCTGACAGCGCGTCACAGACTTCCCCTCGTTTTGTCCGAGCTTGGGGCAAGCGCCGGGCTGAACCTGATGTGGGATCACTATGCACTGCAGGTTGAGGGGCAAACCTTCAGTCCCAAGGATGCTGCGCTGACCCTGACGCCGGACTGGTCCGGCCCCTTGCCTCCGACGGCCCAACCCCGGGTGATCGCCCGGCGGGGCGTTGATCTGAACCCGCTGGACCCCCACGCGGACCGGCTGGGCCTGATGGCCTATCTTTGGGCCGACCAGCCCGACCGGCTGGCCCGTACGGCGGCGGCGCTGGACCTGGCAGGGCGCGTTCAGCCGCAAGTTGACCAGGCAGATGCTGCCGACTGGCTGGAAAAGCGGCTGCAGACCCGGCACCCGGGGGCCCTGCACCTGAGCTTTCACACCATCGCCTGGCAGTATTTTCCAGCCACCACACAGGCCCGGGCCCTCGCGGCGATGGCGAGCGCGGGCGCTTTGGCCACGCCCGACGCCCCGATCGCCCGGCTGGGGATGGAGGGCGATGACACCACCCCCGGCGCGGGCCTCACGCTGACCCTCTGGCCCGGCGGTACCACCCAGTCATTGGGCAGGGCCGACTTCCATGGCCGCTGGGTCGACTGGCAGGCGCCCTGACCCGCCCCCCTCCTCGTTCGACGTCACCGACAAGCAGCGCAGCACCTAGCCGCGCGGCACCATCCCGGCCAAAGCGCGAGAGACAAGTGAGGATACCGCAGGACGCTCCAGCGCCACGAAGGGCAGCGGGCGGCAAAGTTCCATCGCAGCAAGGCCGACCCGTGCGGTAAGTGCGCCGTTGACCACCCCTTCGCCAAACCGCCGCGACAGTTTGGACAGGACCCCGCCCCCGGCGACCGACCCGATCATGTCATCGGTCAGTGCCAAAGCCCCCGCCGCGATCAGAGATGCGAAGACCCGCCGCAGAAGGCGCAAGCTGCCGAAGCTGCCAGAGCGCCCGCCATAAATCTCGGCAATGCGGCGGATCATCCGCAGGTTGGCAAACCCCGCCACCGCCACATCGGCCAGCGCCAATGGCACCAGCGCGGTGACGGTCGCCACCTGCCGGGCCGCCGCTTCGATCACCAGACGGGCCTCGGCGTCCAGGGTCGTCAGCACTTCGCGTTCTGCCAGCCCCAGCAACGCATCGGCATCCAGCACTTCTGCCTCACGCTCGGCCAATCGGGCGCGGCCCCAGGCGGTATCGCCCCGCGCGGCGTAAAGCCCGGTGATCGCCAGCACCACCCGGCGCGCGGCGGGAAGGTCCGCCTCTTGCCGCGCGGTGATGGCCGCCAGCCGCAGATCATCCAGCCGCTTCAGCCGCAGGAAGGCCGCCCATTCGCGCAGTGCCAGAACCGTTGCCGACAGCACGGCCACGGCAACCAGCACAAAGGCGATCCAGCCAAGGATCAGGTTCCGCTCCATCAAGCCGGTCACGAAGTCCCAGGCGGCCACACCCAGCGCAAACGTGAAAAGCGACGTGAAGGCCCAGACCGCAAAGCGCCGCAAACCCCCGCCCTTGACCTGAGACAGGGCCGCGACCGCCAGCATCGCCTGCGCTTCGGGCAGCGAATCTGGCACCGGTGGGGCGGCCGACGGATCAGCCACCGCATCGATTTCCTGCAAGTACGGCTTCGGCGGGCGAGTCACAGCCGGTCTCCGATCAGGAACTCAACCGCCCGGTCAAGGCGGATATGCGGTGGCCCTTCACCAGGCCTGAGGCTAAGGCGCGCCGGGGCAAAGGCCATCAGGTTGTAATCGGCATCAAGCCAGGCGTCCGCCCCCTGACGCGCCGGGGACAACAGGCGCGCTGGGTCGGTTGGCAGCAGTCCCGGATACATCACGGCGGGCTTTCCGGTTGAAAGAAGCGTGCCACGCACGGCTGGCAGGGCTTCACCCTCCCGCAACACCATCTCTTCGACCGTGGCGCGCAGGCTGGCCAAGGACAGCGCATCCGTCTTTGCGCCAGAGAAGTCGGCGCGGGCCTTCGCCTCGGCCAGCAGGGCGGAGGTGATAGCGGTCAGGGCCGGATGCTGTTCGTGGTGCAGATGGTCAGCCTTGGTGGCGGCGAACAAGATGCGTTCCACCCGCCGCCCGCCAAACAGCCCGGTCAACCAGCCGTTGCGCCCCGGTCGGAAGGTGCCCAGCACCTCAGCCATCGTGCGGCGCAGGTCTTCCACTGCGCGGGGGCCTTGGTGGATGGCACCCAGCACATCCATCAACACGATCTGCCGGTCGATCTTGGCGAAATGGTCGCGGAAGAACGGACGAACGACCCGGGATTTATAGGCCTCGAACCGCCGCTCCATCTCGCGCCACAGGCTGTTGCGGGGGGTCATCGCAGGCTTTGGCAAGGGCGCGAAGGTCAGGACGGGGGACCCGGCAAGATCGCCGGGCAAAAGGAACCGGCCAGGGGTGACATCCACCCGGCCCAGATCGCGGGCGGCGGTCAGGTAGGCGGTGAAACTGTCGGACAGGGCGCGCAGCTTGCCCTCTTCCAGCCGCAGCGCGCCATCTTCGGCGCGGGCGAAGGCGACGAAATCGGCAGCCTCCGGCCGTTTGGCAAGGCGGGCAAGGGTGCTTTCCGACCACTGGTCATAGCTTTGGTCCAGCAGGCCAATGTCCAGCAGCCACTCACCGGGATAGTCGACGATATCAAGGTGAAAGGTCCGTGGGGATTTCCAGCTGGCGAACAGCCCCGACGGCCGCACCCGGAACGACAATCGCAATTCCGAGATCGCGCGGGTCGATGCTGGCCAGCGCGGCTGATCGCCAGTAAGCGCGGCCAGATGCCCCTCAAAATCAAACCGCGGCAGGGTCACATCGGGCTGGGGTTGCAGATACACGGCGTCGATCCGCCCCTCGGCCTGAGCCTTGAACTGGGGCATACGGCCACGTTGCAGCAGGTTGGCCACAAGGGCGGTGATGAACACCGTCTTGCCCGCGCGCGACAGGCCGGTGACGCCAAGGCGGAGCGTGTCGTCCAGAAAGGTTTCGGCCAAGGTTGCCCCCGCCCCTTCGATCCCGCGGGAAATCCCGTCCGTAAGCCCGGAAAATGCCACTGCGGAACCCCTTGCTGTGCAAGGGGCAGGATAGGCCCCGCCTGCGCGGATTGGTAGGGGGGTGCGCAAGGCCGGGCAACATTGCCCCGGGCCATGGGCGGCAGCACATTCACAAGGCGCGCGATCCGGGGTAGGGACAGGCCCATGCCCCGCTATGCGCTTCAGATCGAATATCACGGTGGCCCCTTTGCGGGCTGGCAGCGCCAGGCCGGGGGGCAGGTATCCGTGCAAGGCGCGGTCGAGGCGGCCTTGGCCAAGCTGGAGGCCGGGCCCCACACCATCGCCGCCGCCGGGCGCACCGATGCAGGGGTGCATGGCGTGGCACAAGTGGCCCATGTTGATCTGGCGCAGGATTGGGACACGTTCCGTCTTGCGGGGGCGCTGAACGCCCATCTGCGGCCTGCCCCGGTGTCGGTGGTCAATTGCGTTCGCGTGGCCGATGATTTCCACGCCCGGTTTTCGGCGACGGGGCGGCGGTATCTGTACCGCCTTGTCGCCCGCCGCGCACCGGTGACGCATGACCGGGGGCTGGTGTGGCAAGTGCTGGCCCCGCTGGATCTGGCCGCGATGCAGGCCGGCGCGGCGCATCTGTTCGGCAAGCACGACTTCACCACGTTCCGGTCAACCTTCTGTCAGGCGGCCAGCCCGGTGAAAACCCTGGACCAGCTTACCATCACCGAACAACCCTACCCCGGCGGGATCGAGTATCGGTTTGAACTGGCCGCGCGGTCGTTCCTGCACAATCAGGTGCGGTCCTTCGTCGGAACCCTGCAGCGCGTGGGGGCTGCGTCCTGGTCGCCGGATCAGGTGCGCGATGCTTTGCTGGCGCGTGACAGGGCCGCTTGCGGACCGGTCGCGCCACCTCAGGGGCTGTATATGGTGGGGGTCAGCTATCCTGTTGATCCCTTCGCGGGCTGATCTGGCGTCGCCGGGGGTTTCACACCCCCGGACCCCCGTGGAGTATTTGTCAAAAGAACAAGCGGCACAGGAAAGTGCGCTGCAACGTCATACGCCAGCGCTTAGCAGCCGATGGACTTCGTCGCGCAGGTCCTTAAGTTCGAATGGTTTCGAGATGAAGCCATCGGCGCCCAGCGCCAGGCTCTTTTGTCTTTCGATTGCCGAGCCCCTTGCCGTCATCATCAGCACCTTCACACAAGCAAGGTCAGGATCGCGGCGGATGCCCTCGCAGATGTCATAGCCCGAAACCTCGGGCAGCATCACATCCAGAAGCACGAGGTCGGGCTTCGTTTCGCGAATGTGGCGCAGGGCCGTGCCGCCGGTGGCAACACGGTCATGGTCATATCCTTCGCGGGCGATCAGGTATTCGAGAGCGATGGCGATATTGTCCTCATCCTCAACGATCAGGACCCGTGGTCGCGGTGCCGCAAGGTTACCGACCGCTGTCATCGCACACCTGAACACCGGCGGGGGGTTGTGCGCGCCAGCCCGATCGGGGACATATCGAAAAGTGGAGGAAACATCGTGATCGAACTTATCCAGACCCAGCTGGCCGACCCGTTCCGTATCGGCCTGATCGTGGCCCTTGTGTTCACCATGGCCAGAACGTCCGCCGTGACGGGACAGATCATTCCGCTTGCGCTTGGCGTGGTCTTTGTTGCGGTCATGCTGCCGTCAACCAATCCGCCTGCCTCGGTCAGCCTGACCGACGCTATTCTGGCGGGTCTTGTTACCAACGTGATCATTCTTGGCATCGTTCTTGCCCTTGCGCTTTTGGTACGGCGTCTGCGCGGCTGACCTGACGGTCAGGCAAAAACACCCCTTACTTTCGGCGAAAAGTGACGTGCCGTGACCGCGGCCCGTCTGGAAGGATACTGGGCCGGGATCGATGACCCCGGCCCAGTGATCAGGATTATTTCGCCGCGTCGTCGGCGAAGATGTCCTTCTTGTGGGTTCCGCCCGGCACGAAGATCAGGCCGATGACCACGGTAGCCAGAGCGATCACGATCGGATACCACAGACCGCCATAGACCGAACCGGTCTGCGCCGAGATGGCGAAGGCGGTTGCGGGCATCAGACCACCGAACCAGCCGTTGCCGATGTGGTAGGGCAAGGACAGGCCGGAATAGCGGATCCGGGTCGGGAACAGTTCCACCAGCATGGCTGCAATCGGGCCATAGACCATCGTCACCAGAATGATGAGGTAGGTCAGGATGGCGATGATCGTCAGCTTCTGCGCGGTGAAGATGTCCACGAAGTTCTGCGCCACGGCGACGGTGGTGTTGTCGGCCGCGACCAGCGGATAGCCCGCTGCCTTGATCGCGTCGTTCACCGTCTTGGTAAAGGCGGCAGGCTTGCCCTTTTCGGCATCAAGCGCCGCTTGTGCCGCGTCGGTTGCCGCCTGGTCGGTGCCGGCTTTGGCGGTTTCCAGGGCAGCGGTCAATTCGGCGACAGCAGCAGCGTTGGCCGCGCCAACATAGGCCGGGATCTCTGTCTCGCCAATCTTGACGCTTGCGACGGTGCCTGCGGCGGCATCCACGGTTTCATAGTTGACCGAGGCCCGCGACAGAAGCGCCTTGGTAATGTCGCAGGAGTTGGTGAACTTCGCGGTGCCGACCGGGTTGAACTGGAACGAGCAGTCAGCAGGGTCGGCAGTGACGATGACTGGAACCTGATGTGCAGCGTGCAGCATCGGGTTGGCGGTCTGCGTCAGCAGCGGGAACACGATCTGGTAGGTCGCAGCCGCAATCAGGCAGCCCGCGAGGATGATCGGCTTGCGGCCGATGCGGTCCGAAAGGGCGCCAAAGAACAGGAAGCCACCGGTGCCAAGGATCAGCGACCAGGCCACGAACACGTTGGCCGAGAAGGCATCAACCTTGATCACGTTCTGCAGGAAGAACAGCGCATAGAACTGCCCGGTGTACCAGACAACCGCCTGACCCGCGACAAGGCCCAGAAGCGCGATAAGCGCGATCTTGGCGTTCATCCAGCCCCAGATGATCGAGATCACGACGAACGCAATACCGATGTACATGGCCAGCGAACCGGTCAGCATCCCCGAGAAGGCAAGCACGACCAGCAGGATTGGCGCGATCAGCAGAACCATCGCGTTCTTGCCCGGACCAAAGGCTTCGCTCAGCGGCGCTTTCGATGTCGTACCCTCTTCCTTCATCTTCTTGAAGGCGGGGGATTCATTCATCTGCAAACGGATGTAGAGCGAGATTGCGAGCAGGAAGATCGACCCGATGAACGGAATCCGCCAGCCCCAGGCATTGAACGCCTTCATCATCGAGGGCGTGCCGTCGGCAGCCATCACAGCGACCCCGGCCGCGTCAAGCACTGGCTGGTCGGGGAAGTTGCCGTTGACATAGCCCTGCACCGACAGGATCACGATCAGCGACAGCAAAAGGCCCAGCGTTGCCGTGGTCTGGATGAACGCGGTGAAGAAGCCGCGCTGGTTGGCGGGGGCATGCTCGGCCACATAGACCGCAGCGCCGCCATATTCGCCGCCAAGAGCCAAGCCCTGCAGCATCCTCAGGATGATCAGGATGATCGGCGCTGCAGCACCCCAAGAGTAGTAGTTTGGCAGAAGGCCGACAAGAAAGGTCGAAAAGCCCATGATGACGATCGTCATCAGGAAGGTGTATTTCCGGCCGACAAGGTCACCCAATGCACCAAACACCAGCGCGCCGAACGGGCGCACGATAAAGCCTGCCGCAAAGGCCAGCAGTGCAAACACGTTGCGCGTGGCTTCCGGGAAGGGCGTGAAGAACTGCGCGCCGATGATCGCGGCCAGCGAGCCGTAAAGGTAGAAGTCATACCATTCGAAGATGGTCCCCGCGGAAGAAGCGAGAATGACCTTCTTCTCCTCCCCCGTCATGGGGCGCGATCGGTCGCGCACGTTGGTCGTTGTCGTGGTCATATGTCGTAACCTCCATGTGGCCCCATCTGACGTCGCCGTCTGGCGTCGGGGCGTTCCCTAGTGTTCAGGCCTCTTGCCCGCCCGTCAGACGGGCCGGACCCTTCGCCCTTTCCCGTTGCCGGGATCGGGCTTTTCCCAGAGAGCGGGCCGCAAGTGCGGTGATCCGTCCCTCCCCCTTTCCAGTCCCGCCTCCAGCCTCCTCATGCCGGGGGCGGGTCAGAAACTCAGACCGCCACGCGCCCCACGATATCGGCCAGCATGGCGCGGACACCGGCGATGGATCCCATCGCCGGCACCCGTTCCAGCACGGACTGGCCGTCGTAATGCGCGATCAGCGGAGCCGTCTGGGCGTGATAGGCAGTCAGCCTTTCGCGCACCGTTTCGGCAGTGTCGTCGGCCCGGCGCTTGAAGCCGATGCCGCCGCATTTGTCGCAAACTCCCGCCTTGGCGGGCTGCTTGAAACTGTCGTGATACCCTTCGCCACAGCCGCCGCAGCTATAGCGGCCCGACACGCGGGCGATCATCGCTTCGTCGTCGACCTCAAGGCTCACAGCAGCGGTCACCCGCTGGCCAGCCTGAGCCAACAGCGTGTCCAGCGCGGCGGCCTGCACGGTCGTCCGGGGAAAGCCATCAAGGATGATGCCCTTTGCCACATCAGGCTGGGCCATCCGGTCCTGAAGGATCGCCAGCACGATGTCATCGGACACCAGCTGACCGGCCTCCATCACCGCCTTGGCCTTTTTCCCGGCCTCGGTGCCCGCAGCCACAGCCGCGCGCAACAGATCGCCGGTCGAAAGCTGGATCAGACCAAAGTCTTCCTCCAACATCCGGGCCTGCGTGCCCTTGCCAGCACCCGGAGGGCCAAGAAGGATAAGAACGGGTGCCACCGGCATCAGACCTTGTTCATCCGGTTGGCGATCAGATCGTCAACCACCGACGGGTCAGCAAGGGTCGAGGTGTCGCCCAAAGCACCAAAGTCGTTCTCGGCAATCTTGCGCAGGATGCGGCGCATGATCTTGCCGGACCGGGTTTTCGGCAAACCGGGGGCCCACTGGATCAGGTCTGGCTTGGCAATCGGGCCGATTTCGGTGCGCACGAACGCCTCAAGCGCCTTTTTCAGCGCGTCGGTGGGTTCGACCCCCTTCATCAGCGTGACATAGGCATAGATGCCCTGCCCTTTGATGTCATGCGGATAGCCCACGACCGCCGCTTCTGCCACCGCCTCATGCGCCACCAGCGCCGATTCAACCTCGGCCGTGCCCATCCGGTGACCGGAGACGTTGATCACGTCATCCACCCGGCCGGTGATCCAGTAGTAGCCATCCGCGTCGCGGCGGCAGCCGTCACCCGTGAAGTAGTATCCCTTGTACTGGCTGAAATAGGCTTCCTCGAACCGCGCGTGGTCGCCCCACAGCGTGCGCATCTGCCCGGGCCAGCTGTCGGTGATGCACAAGACGCCATCGGTCTCCATCTCGGTCTGGACCTTGGCCGTTGCCGGGTCCAGCACCTCAAGCTTGACGCCGAAGAACGGCTTCGTCGCCGAACCGGGCTTCTGCGGGATCGCTCCCGGCAGTGGCGTCACGATATGCCCGCCGGTTTCGGTCTGCCAGAAGGTATCGACGATCGGGCATTTCCCCTTGCCGACATGGGTGTTGTACCAGCTCCAAGCCTCGGGGTTGATCGGCTCACCCACAGAGCCCAGCAGCTTCAGGCTGGAGAGGTCGTGCTTTTCCACCCACTCCGGCCCCAGCCCCATAAGCGAGCGAATGGCCGTCGGCGCGGTATAGAACTGGTTGACCTTGTGCTTGGCAATCACCTCCCAGAACCGCCCGGCATCCGGGTAGGTCGGCACGCCTTCGAACATCAGCGTGGTCGCACCATTGGCCAAAGGACCATAGACGATATAGCTGTGCCCGGTGACCCAACCCACATCCGCCGTGCACCAGAAGACGTCGCCGTCGTGGTAGTCGAAGGTAAGCTGGTGCGTCATCGCCGCATAGACAAGATAGCCGCCAGTGGTATGCACCACGCCCTTCGGCTTTCCGGTAGAGCCCGAGGTGTACAGGATGAACATCGGATCTTCAGCGCCCACCTCGACATAGGCGCAGTAGGGTTTGGCCGCCGCCATCTCGGCGGTCAGGTCAAAGTCGCGGCCTTCGGTCCATGAGGTCTGGTCGCCGGTGCGCTTGACGACCAGCACCTTCACCCGGTCATCGACATGCAGCATCGCCTTGTCGGTGTTGTCCTTCAACCCGGTCTTCTTGCCGCCGCGCGGTGCCCAGTCGGCAGTGATGACAATCTTCGCCTCACTGTCATTCACCCGGTTGGCCAGCGCGTCCGGGGAAAAGCCGCCAAAGACGATGGAATGGATCGCCCCGATCCGCGTGCAGGCCAGCATCGCATAGGCGGCTTCCGGGATCATTGGCATGTAAAGGACAACGCGGTCGCCCTTCGTGACGCCATGCGCCTTCAGCACATTCGCCAGCCGGCATGTCTGCTCCAGCAGTTGCGCATAGGTGATGTGCTGGGCGGGCACCGACGGATCATCGGGCTCCCAGATGATCGCGGTCTGATTGGCGCGGGTCAGCATGTGGCGATCAATGCAATTGGCGCTGACGTTCAGTGCCCCATCCTCAAACCACTTGATCGAGATGTTTCCCGGCGCGAAAGACGTGTTCTTGACCCGGGTGTAAGGCTTGATCCAGTCCAGCCGCAGCCCCTCGGCACCCCAGAAAGCCGCCGGATCGGCGATGGATTCTGCATAGCGCGCCTCATACCCGGCAGCGTCGATATGCGCCGTCGCCACAAAGGCGTCTGATGCTGGGTAAACAGATTTCAGGGCATGGTCGGTCATTACGGCTCTCCTCCTCCACAAGGCCCGGCCAAGAACCTTGCGGCACCCCGTTCCAAAAGCGGAACGGCTCTCTCCCACTTGGACGGTAGCACTTCGTAAAGAAAAACGTAAGGCCATAATTCTCATGCATAATTCTGTAAATTCATTGACTTCCCATAGGTCAATTCTGCAAACTTTGGAAAATTGACAGGGTGAATGACGTTGCAGATCAACCCTCTGGCCTTCACGACTGTGTGAGCGGAAGGAAAATTTGCCGAACGAAAGCGAAACTGAAGGACGACATGTTGCCCCAGGAAATAGACCTGATTCGCCTTTCGCTTGTGGCGGTCGCCAGACTGATCCTGTGGCCGCCGAAAGACTGCGCCGCACCGGAGCAGTGATCGCTCAGGGCGTCGGCGGCTCTGCGCGTTCAAACAGCAGATGCGGCAGGGAAATGCTGAGAAGGACCGCGGCCAGCGGCAGGGAAAACAGAAAGCCAAGGGCCTTGTACCCCAGCGCGCCAATGATTCCACCGATCAGGAATGCCCCCACCTGCGACAGCAAGACCCGCAGCTTCGTGTGATCCGCACGCACCGTGCTGCCGTGCCGCCACAGCCCGAAGACCGCGCGCCCGATCTCGATTCCGATGTCGGTCACCATGCCGGTGACATGCGTCGTCCTGATCCGCGCACCCGACAGTTTGGTGACCGTGGCATTCTGCATCCCCATGATGAAACACAGACAGGCGATGGAAAACAGCCGCCCCGCCTCGGACGTGAAGATCCAGCCTGCCGAAAAGCAGATCAGCAGCCCCCCCTGCACGGCAATGGGCAGCGAATATTGATGATGGCTGCGGTGTTCACGCGCCCAGATGATCAGGATCGAGCTGCACGCGGCCCCGGTCACAAAAGCCGAAATGGCCAGACAGGAAATGAAGGCAAGCCAGAACTGTGCAAGCGCCAGATCGTCCGCCAGAAGCGAAAGGTAGCCGGTCATGTGCGATGTGTACTGGCTGACCGCAAAGAAGCCACCGGCGTTTGCTGCACCGGCCACCGCCGCAAGGATCACCGCCAAGGCATGATTGTCGTCGTCGTCGCGTGTCGCCCGGACAAGGGATCGGCGCGTCCTGCGCATCGGGGCATCGGTACGGATGGGGTCAGCTTCGGATCGCGTCATGGCGTTTGTCTTTACCCTTCCGCTGGAAGGAAAGCGGTCATGCTGTCACCGTAGGCCGTGCCTCAACCTCAGGCAACCCGCGACACCCCTTGGTCTCCTCATGGCAAGGCGCGCCGTTCTGGCCCTGCTGCGCTTCGGTGTGGCGTCAACGGCTGCATGCCGTTACCACCATCATCAGTGCCATGGCGCAGCGGATTGCAGACATGAGAACGCGACCTGACCCCATTCAACCCGCCGACGCTGCCGCCTTGGCGCTGGTGAGGGGACTAATGACCCTTGACCATGCCGCGCTGGCCTGGACCGATCCTGACATCGGTGCGCCCGGCATCAGCCGCATCGCTTTTGCCCGCGACGCCGAGATCGGGCTTTTGACGCTGGTCTCGGGCCTTGCGCCGCATTTTCGCGCGCTGCAGACCAACCCCGCCTGCGCCCTGATGCTGGGGGAGGTCGGGCAGAAGGCTGACCCTCTCACCCACCCGCGTCTGATGATCCAGGCCCGCGCCGCTTTCGTGGCCCCGGACGACCCCACCCGCCCGGCCTTGCGCGCCCGCTGGCTGGATCGAAATCCAAAAGCCACCGTTTATATCGACCTTCCCGATTTTGCCTTTGTCCGGTTGACCCCCGTGTCGGCCCTTCTGAACGGCGGCTTCGGGCGCGCCCACCGGATTGATCCGACCGACCTTTAGCGAAAAGGCGGCCCCGCAGGACCGCCCTTCCCCAGGACAAAGTCGTTCAGCCTTACGGCGCGTCCATCCGCATTCGGACCACCGCCTTGCCGCGCACCGCCTCTCCCCAGCGCAATTGCGCTTCATTGCCGGACGTCCCGGTGCCCGGCGTGGCATTGGGAAAGGGATAGCGCGCAAGACCCGCCGCCGTGGTGATCGGGCCTTCGGGCGCCACCGATTCCACCATCCGGATCCGCCCGCCAAACGGGATCAGCGTGCCTGCGCTGACATTCCAGGTGTCCGCTGCCGTGTTCTGCGTATGCACCACGATCACCGGGTTCATGATCGTCTGTTCAACCTGGTTATAGCTGTTGCCTTCAACCCGCACATTCCGCGTCCGGGTGAAATCCAGCGTCGCGATCGAGGTATCCAGCATCTCCACCCGGTCAACAATGGCGTTGAACACCCGGAAACTGTTGCCAGTCATGGAAAACCCGCTCAGGAAATGCCCCGGCCCATAGGGTTTGACCACGATCCACCGGAACGCGGATGAGGTGTTGGACGCGATGAACACGTTGCCCACAATGTTCAGCCCGCCAAACGAAAACTCGTTGTTGAACTCGGGCGTGGGGTCATGCTCGTTGCCCCACTCGATAAAGCAGTTGTCGATGTAGTTGCCGGTCACCACGGTTGACACGTTGGTCTGCGTGAAGATCAGCCCGGCGCGGCGGATACCGGCCACCTCGGTATCGCCCTGGAAGAAGTGGTTGGCGTGGACCAGATGCCCCGTCCCGTTCACCACAGCGAAATGCGCGAACCGCACGATGCGGTTGTTGCGGATCTTCACGTCGTTGGACTGCACGTTCATGGCAATCGTGGTTCGCGCCACGGCAGGGATCGACTGCTCGTTCGACAGGAACTGGCACATGTCGACGAACATCCCCTGGCACCCCGCCCCGGTGGACGTGATCGCCCGGTCCAAAGGCCGGTTGAAGGTGCAGGACACGAACCGCTGCGTCGACCCCGACAAGGGCAGCATCACGCCCGAGCAGTTGCCGACGCAGTTGAACTCCATATCCTCGATCTCGAACCGCGACAGCTGCGCGAAGCCGCTGAAATCCAGCATGTATCGGAACCGGCGGAAGGTGTAGGGCCGGGTCCCCACCGCGCCCCACAAGGGCTGGCTCAGTTCCAGCGTTCCAGCGCCCACGTTCTTCGACTTCACATAAACCTCGCGCCCGACCCCGGTGCCGATGACCAGCGCGCCCACGGGAATGCTGGCGATGTTGGCCACCCCGGTCAGCGTGGTCGTCGCGGTCAGCGAATAGGTCGCGACCGATGTCACCTCGGTCGTCGTCCAGCCCGGACCGCCGACCGCGTTCAGCTGCCCGTTGCGGATCACCCGGCGCGACGAAAAGTCGGTCAACCCGGTCAGCGCCGCCACGTCGATCGGCTCGCTCATGTCCACGCGACGGCCCGACAGGTCCAGCGTCACATGGTCGGTAAAGAAGAACAGCGCCTGCAAGGCCCGGCGAAAGCCCTCGATCTCGGTCCCGAAGGCCTGGCCGTAAGTATTCAGGTCAAAGTTGCGCGTCAGGGTGATCCGGCGGTTGGCGGGCATCGACAGCGTGCCCTCAAACCGGATGCGGCTGTTGATCGTGACATCGCTGGTCAGCCGGAACACGCCGGACGGCACCAGAATCATGCGGCCCTGCGCATCGGCATCTGCCGCCAGAAAGGCCGGCACATCATTGGTGCTGCCATTGCCCAGCGCGCCATAGTCGCGCACGTCGACCCAGTCCATCAGCTTGCGGATGAAGACGTTGGTCACATCCTCAACTTCGATATCGTCAACCCGCACGATGCCGCCGTTCGGGCCGATCAGGTCTAGCCCGACATGGCCGTAAACCACCGTCGGCGTCCACGCCATGTCCACGCCCGTCCGTGCCGCAAGAGAGATGATGGCACTGACCGTCACCACTTCGCCATACGTCGTCAGCGGAACCGTGGGCCCGACCTGCGTCACCGTGGCCACGTTGGCCCCGCCCACATCCCCCGCCCAGGCCGCAATGCGGACCGACGGCAGGTTCCCCGCAACCGCCTTCACCCGCGCCGTCACCCGCAGGTACAGCCCACCCTGGATCGGCGTCTGCGCATAAGACCGCAGGCGCTGCGTGGTCTCGGTCTTCTGCAGCTCCAGACAGCCGGCAAAGTCCTGGTCATTGCTGACCTGCGACGCATTCGCCTGCCCCTGATAGGACGCCGACCCCGGCGTGCCGTTCTCGCGTGACCACAGGTTCAAGCCGGCCGAAAACGGCGGCGGCATCAGGACCAGCCCGTCGGTGATTGCCTTGTTCATCTGAAAATTCCCTCGCCTCGCTCTGCGCCACGGCCAAGGGCGAAGCGGGTGAATTGCTCACCCAAACCCCGCGCCGCCATGGAGCGAAGGGGTAGCAAGGAAGGCTTAACCCGGCCTGAGATCGCCGCGCGCCGGACCCAGCCCCGGCGCAACAGCCCCATCGACCTTTCACTCGCAGGTATCTGACGGGCGAAACTTCAACGCCTCACCCCCAGATAAGACCACCGAAAGACCGGCGCCGCCCCTGCCGCCCAGGTTTGCTCTTTTCAAAAATACTCCGGGGGGTCACGGGGGGCAGCGCCCCCCGCCGCTTTGCCGGTTGGCCGCAGGCCAGAGGCAAAGCTCAAAAAGCTTGCGCGCAGCGCTCCGCATGGGTCCCGCCGGATCAGTCCACGCTGCCGGTGCAGACCGCGCGGTCGTTCAGACCCCGATATCTGGCGCAGGCAAAAGTTGCACCGCGTTGATCTGCCAGCCCTCGGCCGCCTCGATCATCATGTAGTCCAGATACCAGGCTTTTCCCGCCTGATCGACAACCCGCACCCGTTGCCACAGATTGCCCGCAACTTCCCGCAACTCGCCCATCTCCACCTCGGCGGGGCGGTAGACCATGGGATAGCCGTTCTTCACCATCGCACCGAAATTCTCGGCCGTGCCGAAGATCCCCTTGATATTCGGACTGGCAAAAGAAAACGCCGTGGCGAAATCATCGGCGCGCAAAGCGTCGATCTGGCTTTGGATGGTCTGTTCGATGGGCGTGTCCTGCGCGGCGGCAGGCAGGACAAGAAAGGCAGCAGTCAGCAGTCCATAAATGCCGATGCGCATGGGCGTGGCTCCCGGTCAGTACGTCCCCAGAAGAAAGCATAGACCGCCGTCGCCGCCGGTCAATGGAAGGCGCGTGCTGAAATGATCACCCGATCAGACCACAAACTCGCCCTGCAGCCCGCGTTCCATCAGCGCCACCGTCTCGGGTACCCCGTAAAGCGCGATGAACCCGCCAAAGCGTGGCCCGTCGCTTGCGCCCAGCAGCACCTCGTACAGCGCCTTGAACCAGTCCCGCAGCGGCTCGAACCCATGCGCCTTGCCCACCGCAAAGACCATCGACTGCAAGGCCTCGTCATCCGTTGCCCCGTCCCAAACGTTCAGACGCGCCACCAGATCCTCCATCGCCGCCCGCTCCTTCGCGTCGGGCAACCGAAAGACCCGCGTTGGAGCGATCTTGTCGGCAAAATAGCGCACCGCATACCCCGCCGCCGCGTCCAGATCCGGATGCGTCTCAGGGCTGGCGTCCGGCGCATACCGCTGCAGGAACTTCCACAACGCCCCCGCATCCTTCGCCCCCGACACGCTCGCCAGGTTCAGCAGCATCCCGAAACTGACCACCATCTTCGACACCGGCGGCTTCCCGCCATGGATGTGCCACACCGGGTTCGACACCTGCTGGTCAATCGGCTGATCCACAAACGCCCGCAACTGCTGGTGATACTCATCCACCGCACGCGGGATCACGTCGAAATGCATCCGCTTGGCCGTCTTCGGCTTTTGGTACATGAAATACGACAAGCTCTCGGTGGCCGCATACGTCAGCCACTCATCAATCGTCAGCCCGTTGCCCTTGGACTTGCTAATCTTCTGCCCCTGATCGTCAAGGAACAGCTCATAAGTCATGTGGTTCGGCTTCCGCCCCCCCAGAACCTCACAAATCCCGTCATAGATCGGAGTATTCGTGGAGTGGTCCTTGCCATACATCTCAAAGTCCACATCCAGCGCCGCCCAGCGCGCGCCAAAGTCCGGCTTCCACTGCAGCTTCACATTCCCGCCCGTCACCGGAACCGTCCACTCCCGCCCGGTCTCATCGTCAAACGTGATCTCGCCCCGCACGGCATCGACGTTCTTCATCGGCACATACATCACCCGGCCCAACTCCGGATGGATCGGCAGGAAACAGGAATACGTCTGCTGCCGCTCCTCGCGCAGCGACGCCAGCATGATCCCCATGATCGCGTCATACCGCTCGGCACAAAGCCGCAACGTGTCGTCAAACCGCCCGCTCTTGTAGAACTCCGTCGCGCTGATGAACTCGTACTCGAACCCGAACGTGTCCAGAAACCGTCGCAGCATCGCGTTGTTATGCGCGCCAAAGCTTTCATACTCGCCATAGGGGTCGGGCACAGACGTCAGCGGCATCTGCATGTACTGTCGCAACATGTCGCCGTTCGGCACGTTCTCCGGGACCTTCCGCATCCCGTCCACATCGTCGGAAAAGCAGATCAGCCGGGTCGGAATGTCGCTGATGATCTCGAACGCCCGCCGGATCATTGTCGTCCGCGCCACCTCGCCGAACGTCCCGATATGCGGCAGACCGCTTGGCCCATACCCCGTCTCGAACAGGACATACCCCTTCTCGGGCGCCTTCTTCTCATACCGCTTCACGAGCGCGCGCGCCTCTTCAAAAGGCCACGCCTTCGAGATCATCGCCGCATCGCGCAAAGCTGTCATCGTTTTCCCCATGGTCGCATGAACCCGTCCTCTATTGCCCCCCGCCCCCCCCGTCAATAATCTAGCCCCAACCAGAACAGGAGCCACCCCATGTCCGACACCTCCCCCATGTCCCCGCAAGACGCCCTCGTCGCGGTGATGGTGGCCTGCTCCGCCTCTGACCAGAACGTCCGCACGGCCGAGCTTGTGGCCATCACCCGCATGGTCAACCACATGCCGATCTTCGCCACCTACGATCCCGACCGCATCCAGCGCGCCAGCCGGATCGTGTTTGACCTGTTCGAAGAGGAAGACGGTCTCGACGCCCTCTTCGGCCTGATCCGCGAAGCCCTGCCCGATCACTTGTACGAGACCGCCTATGCCCTCGCCTGCGATGTCGTCACCGCTGACGGAAGGCACAGCCAGGTTGAACTTCGCATGCTGGAAGAGGTCCGCGAGGAGCTGAAGATCGACCGCCTCCACGCCGCGGCGATCGAGTGGGGCGCGCGGGTGCGGCATATGGGGGTGTGATCAGCGCCGCACCCTTTCGGTCACAAATTCGGCCAGGGCCTGCACCGCCGCCGAAGGGCGCTTTGTGGTAAGGATTGCGATCTCGACCTCGGCAAGATCGGGCCATCCCTCCTGTTTGACCAGACCATGCGGTATCATCGCTTCGGGCATCGCCATCGCCCCAAGACCCGCCCGGACCGCAGCAACCGCCCCCGAAAATGATGGAGACGTGTACAGACCAAGCCACTGCCACCCTGCCGCCGCCATAGCGCCGGTCGCGCGCGCGCGGTAGACGCACGGCGCAGGGCTAAGGACCAGAGGAATGGCTGTTGTCTCTGCCTTGAAGGTCGGCGCGGCCACCCAGACCAGCCGCTCGCGCCACAGGGTCCGCGCGCCGGGCAGCGGGCGCGCAGGGTCTTGCTTTACCACGATCAGATCCTGATCCCCCGCCTCGAACTCCGCAATCAAGGGCAGTGTAAGCTGACAGGTGACATGCAGCTGCACGGCAGGATGTGCCACTGAAAAAACACCAAGTATATCAGGAAGATAGACACTGGCAAAATCTTCCGGACTGCCAAATCGCACGATTCCGGCGATCTGCGGAGCGCGAAACCGCGCCAAAATTGCATCTGCCTGCATCAACAGGGCGCGTGCATCCGGCAACAGCCGTTCACCATCGGCTGACAAGGCGACGTTGCGCGTATCCCGCGCCAGCAACCGAACGCCAAGCATTGCCTCCAACCTGGCAAGTTGCCCGGAAACCGCCGATTGCGACCGACCGATCAAAGCGCCCGTTCGGCTGAAACTGCCAGTCTCAGCCAGTGTGACGAAAGTGCGTAAAAGCTGAGTGTCGACCTCTTGCATCACATATTCATCCAGAATTCTGATAGAAAATATCTAATTTTCCCATTTCTCTTTTCAATAGCTGCACTGCAGAAACGCCAGGCCAGCAATCCAGGAGAGAAGAATGGACACCGCAATCCTTGTCGAAAACCTGATCTCGCCGATCACACTTGCCTTCCTGCTTGGTGTAATTGCGACGCTCATCCGCTCAGATCTTGAAATCCCCGAACCCGTGATCCGGATCTTTGCGATCTTTCTGCTGTTTTCCATCGGTCTTCAGGGCGGACGAGAGCTTGCAACATCCGATCTGTCCAACATCGGGCCAGCCCTTGCCGTAACCGCTGCGGTTGTCATCGGCATCCCGGCGCTGGCCTTTGGTGTTGCCCGCTTCGCACTCAAGCTTGATATCCGTAACGCCGCCGGGGTCGCGGCACTTTATGGCTCGGTGTCCTCAGTCACTTTCGTCGTCGCGCGCAGTTACGCCGAGGCCGCAGGCACGCCGATGGAAGGCTACGTCACCGGCTTGGTGGCGCTGATGGAGCTTGGAATTCTCGTCGCTCTTTTCTACGGCCGCCTTGCCTTGGCCAGGTCGCCAGACGGCAGCGGTGCATCCTTGCAGACGATCCTGATGGAAACCATGCGCGGTCGCGGCTTGCTCTTGCTTGCCGGTGGCCTGATCATCGGTGCGGCGATCGGCGAGAAGAATTTTACCCGGATCGAACCGTTCTTTGTCGATCTTTTCCGTGGAGTTCTCGTCTTGTTCATTCTCGAAATGGGTATGACCGCGGCGCGGCAACTGCGTGAATTCGCCAAGGTCGGCCCGCGGATTGCAGTTTACGGGATATTGATGCCGCTTGTTCACGGATTCATCGCCACGGGACTTGCCACTTTCGCGGGATTGCCGGTTGGTTCGGCTTTCGTGCTCGGCGCTGTTGCAGCCTCGGCCAGCTACATCGACGCCCCAGCCGCCGTCCGCGCCACTTTCCCCGAGGCAAATCCAGGCATCTACCTGACGGCATCCTTGGGCATCACCTTCCCGTTCATGCTGATTTTCGGCATCCCGGCAGTCTACCAGATGGCGGTTTTCATGGGTGGATGATCGATCACGAAGACAGGGCGGTGCCATGCAGTTGCTGGCACCGCCTGCCAAACTCATGAACAATCAACCCCTGCCCGCTTGCGCACCCCGTGATACCCGCCGACCCCCCCCGGCCTCCACCGACCCGCCATGTACCCAGTCCGAAACCTCACACCTGCGCCCCCGCCCGTAGGCTCACCAACTCCCCCTGCAACTGCAGCAGCGATCTCGTCCCGCTCATTCTCCCACTTCAAGTCTCCAACAAGGGTTAAAGCCCCCTGATCTCTCCGTGCGTAGAGATGGAAGGAAGACAGAAGAATGACAGAAGAAAGACCCCCGATCTGGCCGAAATCTTCGGGGTAAAGGCTGCGTTCTTAAGGGTTTGCCAACCAGCGCCGGGCCTGTTGCGCCCCCCCCGGAAATCGGCCGGTTCATCTTTCCTTAACCGGACCAAAGGGGTCACGCATAAGCCCCCGCCCAGCGGCTCACCAGTTGCCCCTGCAGCCGCCTTGCGCGCTTGGTCCAGGCCCCCGCGCCTTCGGGGTCTTCGCGAAGCGCGACCGGCACCGCATCCCGCCGCTCTGGATCGCCAGAGAAGATCGCAAACACCAGTTCCCGCCCCTGCGGCGGCACGATATGGCCCGCCAGCGCCGACACAAAGTTCAGCGTGCCGGATTTCGCCAGCACTTTCAGGGGGTTGCCTTCGATCACCGCCCCCTTGTCATCCTTCATGCCAACGCTGCGCAGGATCGGTTTCAGCCCACGTTTCGCGGTATCAGCCGCAATCAGCATACGAACCATGGCAGTCGCCGTGATGCGGGACGCCCCGCCAAGGCCAGAGTGGTCCCGAAGGTCTACATTTACCCCAAACACATTGCGCACCCAGTCCGACATACCCTTGGCCGAGGCTTGCAGCCCGGTCGCGCCAGAGGCGGTCAGCCCCACACATTCCGCCGTCAGATTGGTGGAAAACCGCAACATGTCGCGCAACACCTCGGGCAGAGGTTCACTGGTCACCCGGCCAAGCTCGGCCCCGCCGGGCAAGCCGTTTGCCCGCATAGGGGCCTCCAGCCGGATGCCTTGGGCGCGGGCCAGAGTGCGGAACACCTCGGCCACATAGGCGCCGGGGTCGCGCACCGGCAACCAGCGGCTACCGCCTTTGCCAAGCGCCCCGGAGGCAACGGTCCATTCCTCGACCACACCTGCGTCATAGGTGAACAGCGGCGCCTCGCGCGCAGCAATTGCCACACGAACCATGTCAACCGCGGGCACGAAACGCTCGCCCCGGGCGTCGACGGCAACCTGCCAGTCGGTGCCTGCGCGCTTCCATTCGAAATGCACCCGGTTGAAGTTCAGGTTGAGTCCGGAAATGGCTGCGTTGTAGCCCACATGGTCGGGCTGATCGTCGGCAATGCCGCGCAAGGTAGGCAGCGCAGCGTCCCAGTACAGGAACCGTCCTTTGGCGCCCCGAACGCCCACCGTGGCCAGCCGCGCCACAAGGTCACCCAGCTGGTCGGTCTGCAATGTGGGGTCACCGCCCCCGGCAAGGATCAGGTCACCTTGCACGATCCCCGCCTCGACCGGGCCAGTCGCCAGAACGCGGGTGGCGAAGCGATGATCCGGCCCCAGCCGGTCCAGTGCATAAAGGGCGGTGACAGCCTTGGCCACGCTGGCAGGCGGCAGGGGCAGGTCTGGGTCGCGGGCGGCAAGAACCTCACCGCTCCGGGCGTCCGCGACGACAAAGCTGACCGCCCCCCCAAGCTTTGCCGCGGTGATCAGCGCCTCGAAATCCGTACCGGGCGTGGCTTTGACGGCGGGGAAAGGACGATCCGGGCGCGGCACAGGCCGGGGTGAGGTCTCCATAAGTTCGGCCAGGCCCGGCATTGCCACCCCGGCCAGAAGCCCCCCCAGAACCAGCCGCCGCGTGATCACTGTCGTCATGCTCCCCGTTTTCCCGGTGATACCCGATACAGGCGATTCCTCCAGCCCGGGAATCACGTTTTTCCCGTCACATCTCGCTGATGCAGTGTCCCGTCAACCAGACCGCCAATCGCCTTTGGCCCTGATTTCGGTGGAGGAAGCGTCGCTCATCGGGACATTGACGAAGGCCCAGACCGGCGGCAGATGGCCTCGCAGCGTTTCCCCCCGTGCAGCGCGGTGGACGCGGAAGGCACGGGCGGCAACCGACATGCGGGCCGCCACCCCGGACCCTGGACGTGCCAGCACCCCAACGGCAACGGAGCGCAAGATGTCGCGCCAACGGTCCCAGCGGTGGAACTGCACAAGGTTGTCCGCCCCCATCAGCCAGACAAAGCTGACTCCGGGATAGATCTTGCGCAAACGGTCCAGCGTGCCAGCCGTGGCGCGGGTGCCAAGGACCGCCTCAAGCGCCGTGATCTTGACGCGTGGGTGCTGCATCACCGCCTTGGCCCGCGCCATGCGGTCGGCCATTGGTGCGGGCTGGCGGGCCTTCAGCGGGTTGCCGGGCGACACCAGCCACCAGACTTGATCAAGCCCCATGCGCTTCATCGCTTCGCGCGTGATGTGGGCGTGCCCCTCATGAGCCGGATCGAAGGACCCGCCCAGAAGCCCGATCACCATGCCCCGGCACGCCGGAGGAAAGCCTTGCCGCATCGTCCCCCGCTGCATGTCCTGCTGCCAATTGACCGCAAGAAGCGCAGCTTTACAATGGTCTGGCTGAATTCAGCCTTACAGACGACCACTGTCATCCTGTGGCCGGTCCCGGCCGTGGCATTATCCGCAGGACATGTCTTCGCGCAGGACAAGGGCCCAGGCAGACTCGGCGTCAAAGCCTTTCACCAACCCATCGCCCTGTGATCCCAGGAAGGCCCCCATGCCATGCTGGATCATCCAGGAAGGGTCATGTTGCGGCACCCCCGCGGCCATGGCCGCCCGGCAAAAGGCAGTCTTCTGCGGTGCCGTCGGATCAGCAAACGCAGCAAGTGCCTCGCCCAGCTTTGCGCGGTCATTGTCGGTCAGGCTTTCGCCCAGTTGCATCGACAGCACCTCACCCGCCTGATGCGCACTGGCATCTTCCACCCGTCTGGTGTCAAACTCGGCGCGGAGAAATGCCAGGGCGTAAAGGTTTGCCGCCTCTGCCCACTTGCCTTCCCCGACGCAGGCAAGAACGCCAAGCCCCAGATCAGGCGGCGACAGCCGCACATCGGCACCGGCCATGGACACGCAGCCCGGGTCCACGCTTGCGGCAAGATTCCCGGGCGCTTCAAGGGTTGTCACCTGCGCTGCCGCCCCGCTGGCGGCCATGGCTGCCAGCCCAAAGACCAAACGCAACCGCATCGTGCACCTCCATCTTTGCAAAGGCACAAAAGGACATCCATCGCCGATTGCCAAGTCCGGTTCGCCTCACCCTGCCCGTTGCAGCGCCGCGCCTTCGTCGCTACATACGCGCCAACCCCTTTCAGGAGCCCTACCCATGGCCAGTTATCAATACGTCTACCACATGGAGGCCGTCTCCAAGACCTACCCCGGCGGCAAGAAGTGCTTTGAGAACATCCATCTGAATTTCCTGCCCGGCGTGAAGATCGGCGTCGTCGGCGTCAACGGCGCGGGTAAATCCACCCTGCTGAAGATCATGGCCGGCATGGACACCGATTTCAAAGGTGAAGCCTGGGCCGCCAAGGGGGCCAAGGTCGGCTACCTCGCGCAGGAGCCGCACCTCGACCCGACCCTGACTGCCAAGGAAAACGTCATGCTGGGCGTAGCTGACCAGACCGCGATCCTGGAACGCTACAACGAACTCGCCATGAACTACTCGGACGAGACGGCGGACGAGATGGCCGCGCTGCAAGACCAGATCGACGCGCAGAACCTGTGGGAGCTTGAGGCCACCGTCGGCGTGGCAATGGACGCGCTGCGCTGCCCGCCCGACGATTCCGATGTCTCCACACTGTCGGGCGGGGAACGGCGCCGCATCGCGCTATGCCGTCTGCTTCTCGAAAAGCCGGACATGCTGCTGCTTGACGAACCGACCAACCACCTTGATGCCGAATCCATCGCCTGGCTGCAAAAGCACCTGATCGCCTACAAGGGCACTATCCTGATCGTCACCCACGACCGGTATTTCCTGGATGACATCACCAGCTGGATCCTGGAACTCGACCGTGGCCGCGGCATCCCTTACGAAGGCAACTATTCGGCATGGCTGGACCAGAAGGCCAAGCGCATGGCCCAGGAATCGCGCGAAGACAAATCCAAGCAGAAGGCGCTGGAAAAGGAACTGGAGTGGATCCGTTCCGGTGCCAAAGCCCGCCAGTCCAAGGGCAAGGCCCGTCTGTCACGCTATAACGAAATGGCCAGCCAGACCGTTTCCGAACGGGCCAGCCAGGCCCAGATCATCATCCCGAACGGCGAACGACTTGGCAACAAGGTGATCGAGGTTGAGGGCCTGCGCAAAGCCATGGGCGACAAGCTTCTGATCGAGGATCTGTCGTTCACCGTCCCTCCGGGCGCCATCGTTGGTGTGATCGGCCCGAACGGCGCGGGCAAGTCCACCCTCTTCCGCATGATCATCGGGCAAGAGACTGCTGATGCCGGCACAATCAAGCTGGGCGACACCGTGAAGCTGGCCTTCGTCGACCAGTCCCGTGACGCGCTGGACCCGGCCAAGAACGTCTGGGAAGAAATCTCGGGCGGGGCCGAGGTCATCACCCTCGGCGACCTGCAGATGAACTCTCGCGTCTATACCGGGGCCTTCAACTTCAAGGGCACCGACCAGCAGAAGAAGGTGGGGCTTCTGTCCGGTGGTGAGCGTAACCGTGTCCACATGGCCAAACTGCTGAAATCCGGCGGCAACGTCCTCCTCCTTGACGAACCGACCAACGATCTGGACGTGGAAACGCTTCAGGCGCTGGAAGCCGCCATCGAGGACTTCGCCGGCTGCGCGATCATCATCAGCCACGACCGCTTTTTCCTTGACCGGCTTTGCACCCACATCCTCGCCTTCGAGGGCGACGCGCATGTGGAATGGTTCGAGGGCAACTTCCAGGCCTATGAAGAAGACAAGGTCCGCCGCCTGGGACCGGACGCGCTGGAACCAAAGCGGGTCAAGTACAAGCGCTTTGCCCGGTAAAGGGTCTGACGACTGTCCTTGGGCAAAGGCAGGCTTGGCGGGCGGCGGGTGTATGCTACCCGTCCGCCGCCCCTGACAGCACCTTGTCAATCGCGGCCAGCGTCTTGCGGCTGGCCCCGCCATGTTCCGCAAGAAAGCCTGTGATCTTGTCAGACATATCGGCCATCGGATCGTTCAGCGCGGCCAGCAGCGCGTTGCCGTCCGGCATGCTGCGGGCGATGCCAAGAGCCTCGGCCTCGGCAAAGGGGTATTCGATGGTCCAGACGTGGGGGCCGGTCAGGACGGGTTTGCCAAGCATCAAAGGCTCGATGATGTTGTGTGCCCCGCGCGGGGTGAATCCGCCACCAACAATCGCCCGGTCGCAAAGGGCAAGATAAAAGAACATCTCGCCCAGACTGTCGCCCAAAAGCACATCGGCATCGGCAAGTGGCGTCAAGGCTGACAAATCTGGACCAAGCATCTGGCTGCGCCGCAGGACGACAAGCCCAGCGGCGATGAGTTCGTCCGCGACCGCGTCAAACCGTTCGGGCGCGCGGGGGACATAGACGAACAGCGGTGCCAGGTTGGACCGGGCCTTTGCTTGGTGGATGACGGAAGCGAAGAGCGCCTCCTCGCCCTGTACGCCGCTGGCAATTGTGATGACCTCTCGACCGCCATCGATCGTTGCGCGCAAGGCTTTGGCCGCGGTCAGTTGGCTTTCCGGGACCGGCTGACCAAAGCGCAGCTCGCCCGTAACGGTCACGTTCTTCAGACCGATGGCGGCAAATCGTTCGGCTTGAAGACGCGATTTCACAAAGGCACCGGCAAGCCCGCGCACGACCCGCTGACGCAACCGCAAGCCCCGACTGTCGCGGGCCAACGGCCGGGTCCCATACTGCCCGTTGCACAGGTAAAGTGGCACCCCGGCGGACCGGGCGACGAAGATCATCGCGGGCCAGATCTCGACCTCAAGCGTCAGGCCAATCCGGGGGCGGCACGCTGCCAGAAAGCGGCGGTGGCACCAGGCCATGTCGAAGGGCACCCAGACGACCGTTACCGCGCCCGACGCAATCTCCGCCGAAAAGAGCCGCGCTGACTCGCGCCGGCCTGCCGGGGTGAAATGGGTCAGGACAATCCTGTCGCCCCGCGCAAGCATCGCCCGGATCAGCCCGGTCGCCGACCTCGTTTCTCCAAGGCTGACCACATGCAGCCAGATCACCCCATGGGGCAGGGCACGACCGTAAAACCCGAAACGCTCGGCCAAATGGGTGCGATAGTCGGGGTCCTTGCGACCCCTGCGCCAAAGATAGGCCAGCACAGCCGGCAACAGGACGGCCCAGGCCAGACGGTAAACGGCAAGGAACAGTTGCAGGATCACGGCGCCGCCTTCATCAAGGACAGAAGGTCGCCCGCCAAAAGCGCAACCTCTTCCCGCGCGGTGTCGATCAGCGCACCGACCACGTCAAGCTGATCCACAGCGGTGCAGCGCAAAACCTCGGCCACCAGGGCATCAACGGGATCAACCGTTGGCAGGACCCGCGCCACGCCCAACATTGCAAGGTCGGCATAATCGGCCCGGAAATTGGCCGTGTCCGGACCCGACACGACCGGCAGGCCCAGGCAAACCGCCTCCCACGGATTGTGGCCCTCAAGGCCGCCAAAGGACCCGCCGACAAAGGCGCAGCAGGCAAGTCGATACCAAAGCCCAAGCTCGCCAAAGCTGTCGGCCAGCAGGACGGGGGTCTGCACATCCGGGGCTTGCCCAAGGCTGCGTTGGGCAAAGCCAAGGCCAGCAGCCGCCAGCGCCGCACCAACCTCGGCAGCGCGGGCCGGAAGGCGTGGCGTCAGGATCAGCAGCCATGCCGGATCTTGCGCATGAAGCCTTGCCTGTGCGGCAATCACCACGGCCTCATCCGCCGCATGGGTCGAGGCGGCGACCCAGACCCGCCGCCCGACACCCCGCGCCTGCAACAGGGCCAGTTCATCTGCATCGGCATGCAAAGGCTGGGCCGCAGGCTTCAGCGACCGCATCAGCCGAACCTCCCGCCCGCCCAAGCGGCGCAGATTTTCGGCGCTTTCGGGGTCCTGGGCAAGGATGCGGGAGAAGCGGGCCAGGGTGGCGCGGTAGATCCCGGCAAACCGGGCGCGTTTCGCATAGGATTGTCGGTTCATCCGTGCGTTCACATAAGCCAGCGGGATGCCGCGCGCGGCGGTGTCATGGATCGCCCCGGGCCACAGGTCCTGTTCCGACCAGATTGACAGGTCCGGGCGCCAATGGTCCAGAAACGACCGGAAGAAGTCTGGCCCGTCCAGCGGCAGCATCTGGTGCGCAACCCCCGGCGGCAGGTTTGCCCCGATGACCTGCGCAGAAGAACGTGCGGTTGATGTCAAAAGCACCCCAAGTCCCGGTCGCAACCGCTGCAAGGCGTCAATCAGGGGGCGCAGCGCCAGAACCTCCCCCAGACCCACGGCGTGAACCCACACAAGGGGCCCGGCCGGTCGGTCCGTTGTCGGTGTTCCCAGCTTTTCGCCAACACGCGCAGGGTCCTCCTTGCCTTGGCGCAGGCGTCGGCGCAGCACGGCGCGCATGACGGGCTGCAAAAGCGTTCGGGCGACAAGGTAGGCCCGCATTCAACCGCCCGCGCCAGGCAGCACCCCGTCGCCCATGGCAAGGGCTGCCCATGGGTCGTCCGGGGTCTTGCGATGCGGCAGATCATTGGTGTCAAGGCGCGAAATCTGGAACGGGTCTGCCCCAGGCGCCCACAGGTCCGGAACGACGGTAAAGCCGGCACCAAAGCCAGCAGCGGCCACCTGCGCGCGCACCGCGCTTGTCTGACTGCCGTAAGGATAGCAGTAGCAGGCGCCGTCAACCGGGGCACCTATGGCGCGCAGGGCGGCCACGGAACCGGCCACTTCGGCGGCAAGATCCTCTGGGCTGGCCAGACCATGCCAAAGGTGGCGGTCGCCGTGCCCGCCAAAGGCCATACCTGCAGCCAGCATTTCCTTTGCTTGGGCGGGGGTCAGGTAAAGCTTTTCGGCAAAGGCCTTCGGATCTGCGGTGACATGCGTGGCAAAAAGCTGTGCCGCCAGATGGCTGCGCACGTCTGCGGGCAAGGCATGTTGCAGCAGCCGCTTTACATAGGCGACCTCAGGCCCGTCAAACCGGTTCGGCGCGAAATGCTCCGCGCGCAGCGGCGCGGGGTCAATCGTCGCCTCACGTCGCAAGAGTGCGTCCACCTCATCCGCCAACGCCTTGGGCTGCGGGTGGCTGGCAATGGTAAACTGGATCAGATTCACCTCCAGCATCTGGCGGTCAAACATTGAAGACTTCGGCGCGAAGAACAAACCCGACAGACCGCGATCCACAAGATGGGGAAAGACGTGGCGGTAATGGTCGGCATAGCCGTCATCAAACGTCAGAAGACAGGCACCGGTCGGCAAAGCCTCATCGGCGCTGATCGCTTGCAGAAGGGTCTGGGGGGTGATCAGGCAATACTGCGCCTGAAGATGGTCAAGCTGGCCAAGGAAGGCATCAAGCTCCAGCGCAGCCAGCCGGGGGAAGGCGCTTGCCGCGACCGGGCGAACATAGTGATACATTACCGTTGTCAGCCGGGTCTTGGGGCCGGAGGTCATGGCCACGTCGCGCGCCTTTTGTTCGGGTCAGGTCGGGTGCTGGTCATACCAAGCAAGCGTCGGGCGGTCGAGGTCCATGTCAGCGCGGGTGATATGCAGGCGGCCAAAGTCGTAAAGCCGCTGGGGTGCGTCCCGGCCCCACAGGATAAGCGAGGTGGTGGGTGGGTGCCGCACCTCAACCGGGTAAAACAGGGACGGCATCACGATCATCGGGTCATCGACAGCGGAAGACCAGCCACGAGCCCGCAGCTGGGCAATCAAAGGGCCGGCAGTCAGGCTGATGTCAACAAAGGCAGCACCCCGGCGGCGCGCCTCATCCTCGACAAAGGCAAGGGCTGCAGGCAGGTGGCGGGGGCTGCCGAAGAGGTCGATCACGTGCAGGATCGGTGTTTGTTGAACGGTGTCCTCGCGCAGCACAACCCCGGCACCTGCCCCTTCGCAAGCCGGGTCTTGCACTGTGAAGGCTTCATAGCGGAATGCCGCGTGATCGTCATGGCGCCATGTAAGGCGTGAAGCATCGCGACGGAAATGGCCGTAGCGCGCCAGGCTGTTGGCTGCAGGCTCAAGCGATCCGGCAGGAACGGCCTTTGCCCGCCACGTCTGCGGGCTGGGGTTTGCCTGCCGCCGCGCTGTCACCTTGCGACCAAGGTCAGTGATGCTGGCGAAGGTCTGGGCCTTTTCGAAGTCGGCGACAAAGAAGAACCTTGGCAGATGCGCCAGATGGGTGAACCCCGCCCCCAGATAGAGTGGCAGCGCCGCGCCCGTGATGCCTGCACCCGTCAGCACGCCATAGTGGCTTTGCAGATGGCCAAGCATCGCCTGGCCGACCCCTTTGCCACGCGCTTGCGGTGCGACGACCCAGGTTGTCAGTTCCGCACCCGCGCAGTCCTGTCGCAGGAACCGGAACGTGCAGGGGGTGACACCCATTACGGCAATGATCTGATCCCCCTCAAGGGCCACGACAGACCGGTTGCGCCCCATGGCACCGGGTGCGGCGTTCATCTGCCAGTGCAGGAAATCCGGACGCGACAGGGCAATCGGCCGGGCCCAATGCGCGGCATAGAAGGCGCAGATGTCGGCATTGGGCAACCCGGCGTCGGCGGCTTCAATGATGCGGGGCTGGGTCATCGCTTGGGCCTTTCTGACTGCACGTCAAACGCTAATGCCGCCGGCCGAAGTTGTAAATCAAGCGAAAGTGTATCCCGGCTTACGTCCCGCCATCCAGCCGCGCCCGCGCCCCTGCGGCAGCGGCGCCGATCAGCCGGTCGGCGATGATGGCGATGGCGGCCACCGCAAGGCCCGCCACCAGCCCGCGCCCGACGTCAGCGGTGGCAAGGGCCGCATACACCTCTTGACCAAGGTCGCGGGTGCCGACCAGTGCGGTGATGACCAGCATCGACAGGGCCAGCAGGATCGTCTGGTTCAACCCCAGCAGGATCATCGGCACCGCCATCGGCAGGCGCACCTTCCACAGGATTTGCCAACCCGTGCAGCCACTGACCACGCCCGCCTCGACCAGTTCAGCGGGCACAGACCGCAGCCCGTGCGCGGTGTATTTGACCGCGGGCACGATGGCGAAGAGAACGACCGCAATCAGCGCGCTGAAGTCTCCGACGCGAAAGAGCATGACCACCGGAATAAGATAGACGAACGACGGCAGCGTCTGCAGCGTGTCGACCACGGTGCCGATAACCTTGCCCGCCGTCTCGCTTGAAGCGGCCCAGATGCCCAGCGGCACACCCATCGCCATCGCGATGATGACCGACACTCCGCACAGATAGACCGTGATCATCGCCTGTTCCCAAAGACCTGTCGCCGCGACGAAAGCCCCCAGCGCAAAGGTCAGTGCCGCCAGCCACCAGCCCCCCAACCGCCAGCCGGCAAGGGCCAGCAACGCCAGCATCAGCGGCCATGGCAGGGCAAGGAAAAAGCGCTTCACCGGCAGAAGCAGGTGTTCAAGGAACCAGACCCGAACCGTTTCAAGCTGGTCGAAGTAGTTGACGTTGATGTACTCGATCAGGTCCGACCAGAACGGCTTTGTCGTGATTTCCCATTCCTTCGGCCAATCCTGCAGCGCGGGAATCAGGAACCCCAGCGCGCCGGTCACCAGCGCCACAAACAAAACCAATGTTGTGCGGGGGTGGCGCTTCCACCACCTGCCGGTGCGGACCTCGGCCCTCGCCACGCGCTCTGACATCGCCTGCCCCAACCGGTCCAGCACCACCGCCAGGGCGGTGATCGCCAGTCCCGCCTCGATCCCGCCGCCGATGTTCAGTCGCCGCAAGGATTCCAGCACATCCGCGCCAAGCCCTCCCGCACCGATCATTGATGCGATGATGACCATGTTCAGGCTTAACATGATGACCTGATTGACCCCCACCATCAGGTCCGGCAGGGCGACTGGCAGCATCACCTTGCGCATCCGCTGGCTGGCGGTGCAGCCCGCCATGTTGGCGAAATCCACAATCTCGGACGGCACGGCGCGCAGGGCCACGACCGTCACGCGCACCATGGGTGGCATGGCGTAGATGATTGTCGCCAGCAGTGCCGCAACCGGGCCAAAGCCAAACAGCACGAGGATCGGCACCAGAAAGGCAAAGGTCGGGATTGTCTGCATCAGGTCCAGGATCGGCGACAGCGCGCGCTCCACGCCCTTCCATCGCCAGGCGGCAATTCCCAGCGCCATTCCGCCCGCCACGCCCAAAGGGACCGCGATCACAATCGAGGCCAGCGTTATCATCGCACTGTCCCATTGGCCGAACACCGCGAGGTAAACCATCAGTGCCCCGGCCAGAAGGCCAAGCTTAAGGTCGCGGGCAAAGTGGCCAAGCGCGACTGCCGCCACTGTGACCGCCACCCAGGACAAGGGCGGGATGATCGTCGTTGCCCGCCGGCCCTTGCCTTCGGTGATGCCGTCGACCAGCAACACCCTCGCCAGGTCATAGGGGGCCTCGATCAATTTCGCGAAACCGCGTGTCAGGTCTTTGACGCTGACCGGCCCTATGGCAGCACTTTCGGTCAGCCACTTCATGCCCGCCGTCAGCCAGGCAGCAAACGGCACCTGCACGGTTGCAGGCGGCCAAAGCCACCCTTCCGGGACCGTCGCAAAGATCGCCAGTCCCAGCGCCAGCAGCGCAAGTGCCGCCCAGATGCCGCGCCACAGCGTCATTCGCGCTTGCCGATCAGGATGGAGATTATCGCGGCCGGAGTGACGTGGCCGATCACCGCCCCGTCACGTTCCACGGCAAAGGGCGCGTTCGCGGTGACGATCTTTTCGGCCACCGCCTCGATCCGCGCGGCGGCGGGCAAGACTCCCGCCACACAATCCGGCACGCCGGGGGTGGCGACTCGGCCCAGGGTCACCACCTTTGCCCGCGGCACATGGGCGGTGAAGGCGGTGACGTAGTCGTCAGCGGGGTTGAGCACCAGTTCTTCGGGCGTGGCCACCTGCACCACCGCGCCGTCCTTCATGATGGCGATACGGTCGGCCAGGCGGATCGCCTCGTCAAAGTCATGCGTGATGAAGACGATGGTTTTCTTCAGTTGCTTCTGGATGCGCAGGAATTCTTCCTGCATCTCACGCCGGATCAGGGGGTCTAGCGCGCTGAAGGGCTCATCCAGGAACCACAGGTCAGGCTCAACCGCCAACGACCGCGCGATCCCCACCCGCTGCTGCTGGCCGCCTGACAACTGGCGGGGATACATCCCCTCCCGCGCCTGCAGGCCGACCAACTGCGTCACCTCTCGCGCCCGCGCCTCACGCTCGGCGCGGTCCATGCCTTGCACCTCCAGCGGGAAGGCGACGTTCTCCAGTACGGTCAGATGCGGCAGAAGGGCGAAGTGCTGGAACACCATGCCCATCCGGTGCCGCCTGATCTCGATCATCCGCGCGGGTGAGGCTTTCAGAAGGTCTTCGCCGTCATAAAGAAGCTCCCCGCCGGTCGGCTCGATCAGGCGCGAAAGACAGCGCACCAGCGTGCTTTTGCCCGACCCGGAGAGGCCCATGATGACGAAAATCTCGCCCTCGCCAACCTCAAGGCTTACATCGCGCACCGCGCCGACGTGATCAGCAGCGCGGATCTGGTCCGAGGTGGGGAACTTTCCGCCTGCCAAAAGCCGTTCGGGATGCGGGCCGTAGATCTTCCAGACATGCCGACAGGCAAGCTTGACGGGGCGTTCGTTCATTTCGGCGTCCGGTGAAGGGGGTCTGCTGGCAGGGTCGCGTCAAGGCGGGACAGCCTTCTGCCACCCCGCCCTGCACGGATCATTCGATCCACTTGGTCCAGACGGCCTCGTTCGCGGTCATCCATTCGTCGACGACATCGTCAATCGACATTCCGTCGACATCAACCTTGCCGACCATCGCGCCCATTTCTTCGTTGGTCAGCTGGAACGCCTTGATGGCCTTGGCAGCCCCCGGCCATTTGCCCTCAAGACCCACCCAGCCAGCCTTGAAGATGCCACCGGTTGGCTTGCCGCAGTCATAGGCCGCCGCCGGGTTTTCGCCCGCAGCCGGATCGGTATAGCACTCGGGTGTGTAGGCGGGGAATTCGATCCATTCGCCTTCGTATTTGATGGGTGCCCAATGCGGCGCGTAGATCCACAGAAGGATCGGGTCCTTGCGCTGATAGGCGGATTCCAGTTCTGCGAACATGGCCGCATCGGTGCCTGCGTGGATCACTTCATAGTTAAGCCCAAGCGCCGCGATCCGTTCCTCATCATAGCCGCCCCAGGTGACCGGCCCACCCAGATACCGGCCTTTCGGTGCGGTTTCCGGCGTGGCGAACAGCTCTGCGCAATCGTTGAGTGCCTTCCAGTCTGGCAGGCCCGGGCAGGTTTCCTTCATGTAGATCGGATACCACCACTCTTCCTTGGCCTGCATCCCCGTCTCACCGAAGCTGACGGTGTTGCCGGTCGCGATCGAGGCGTTCATCGCATCGGCGGCGGTGGTGGCCCAAAGCTCCATCGCGACGTGAAGGTCGCCGGATTCAATACCAGGAAACTGGGCAAGGTAATCGGCCTGCACCAGTTCCACGTTATAGCCTGCCTCTTCCAGAATGGCTGCCATGATGTTGGTGGTGACCAGTTGGCCCGTCCAGTCATGCAAGGTCAGCTTGATCGGATCGGTGCTTTCAACTTCGGCAAGCGCAACACCGGCACTTAAGAGCATGGCCGCAATGGCCATCGGGTAACCCGTTTTCATAAGGAGTTTCCTTCGCTGTTGGTATTTGATCCGCCCGCCGTTGCCCGGCAGTGCGATTGCCTCAAAGCTGCGATCAAACCCGGCAGGCTGTCAAAGCATTTGTGCGGGCACGATGCAGCGGTTTTGCCAAAGCGCAGCCAATGCCATAAAAGCAACCACCGCGACGAAAGCAGGCAAAGCCGGATGCGGCAGTGGAAGGCAGCAGCAGACATCGGATGCAGCGGAGGGTTGGGCTTTTTCAAACCGAGCATCTATGCCGGCCCGCAAACCTGCGGCAGCAACCACGGGCCCGCCATCGGGGCAGTGTTCAAGGCAATCTGGCAGCCATAGGCCTTTTCCAGCGTCGCGCCCTGCATGACATTTGCCGGGGACCCCATTCCTTCCAGCCGTCCGTCAATCAGAAAGGCCATCTTGTCTGCGAACATCGACGAGAGATTCAGATCATGCATGATTGCCACGACCCCGCCACCCGCATCGGCAAATCCACGCGCCAGACGCATGACCTGCAGCTGATGGCCAAGGTCAAGGCTGGCAACCGGCTCGTCCAGCATCAGCCAGCGCGGGCCGTTCGGGCCAACCGGCTCCCACACTTGCGCCATGGCGCGGGCAAGGTGGCCGCGCTGACGTTCACCACCGGAAAGACTGCGGAAATCGTCATGCTCGCGGCCCACCAGGCCGACGGTGGCCAGCGCCAGGGCATCCACCTCGGGACGGGCGGCGAAATCACCAGCCTCACGGCCCATGGCGACGATGTCGGCCAAGCTGAACGCAAAGGCGACCTCGGTATCCTGCGGCAGGACGGCGCGCAGAGGGGCAAGTGTTCCGGGGCGGGCCGTGGCGGTGTCGTGGCCGTTCAGGCGGATAACGCCATCGGCCGGAACCTCACCCAGCACTGCCTTGAGAAGCGTGCTTTTCCCCGCCCCATTCGCGCCGCAGATCACCAGAACCTCGCCGGCTCGGGCGGTCAGCGTCACACCCTGTAACACGGCACGTCGACCAAGACGGACAGATAAATCAACGATTTCCAGCACCTCAGCCGCCCCGCAGCGTCTTGTTGCGCATCAGCATCCACAGGAAAACCGGTGCGCCGAAAAGGGCGGTCAGGATTCCGATCGGAAGCTCGGCTGGGGCGACAACAGTCCGCGATGCAAGGTCAGCCAGAACCAGAAGCGCTGCCCCCAACAAGGCGGCATTGGGCACAAGGCGGCGGTGGTCCGGGCCTTGTGCATGACGCAAAAGATGCGGCACGACCAGGCCGATGAACCCGATCCCACCCGAGACTGCCACCGCAGCACCCGTCGCGGCTGCGGCGGACAGGATCGCCAGCCGCTTGAGGCGCTGGACGTCCACACCCATATGCGCGGCCTGCGCCTCACCCAGGGCTAGGGCGTTCAGTCCACGCGCAAGACGGGGGGCAAGGATCAGCGCCATTGCCATAAGCGGCAGGGCGGCAGCAAATTTGGTCCAGGTGGCCCCGGCCAGTGACCCCATGCCCCAAAAGGTCAGATCGCGCAGTTGACGGTCATCGGCAAGATAGGTCATCACCCCGGTCGCGGCCCCGGCCAAGGCAGAGAGGGCGATACCCGCCAGCAGCATCATGGCCACGTCGGTGTGCCGCCCCGCGGTTGCAATGCGGTACAGGAGCAGCGTCGTGACCCAGCCACCAAGCCCGGCCGCGACCGGGACAAGCCAAGCGCCAAGCGTGGCGGCAAGGCCAAGCGGCAAAAGCCCGCCAAGCACAATGGCGAAAACCGCAGCAAGCCCCGCGCCCGCGCTGACGCCAACGATACCAGGATCAGCCAGCGGGTTGCGAAACAGTCCCTGCAAAAGGACGCCGGACACTGCAAGCGCCGCCCCGACCACCAGACCCAAGGCCAGCCGGGGCAGGCGAATGTCGTAAAGGACAACCTTGTCACGGGGCGTCAGACCGTCGCCAAAAAGACCGCCCACAAGATCGCCAAGACCAAGCCCCGCCGCGCCGCTGGTCAGCGACAGGACCGATGCCGCAATCACCAGCGTCATCAGGGCTGCGGTCATGGTCAGTCCCGGCAAGCGCACGCGTTCGGCCAGCGCCGGCGAAAGCTGCAGCATCCCTCAGCCCCCTGCCTCATATAGTGCATCGTGCAAAACTCTGGCGGCCTCGGGCGTGCGGGGGCCAAAGCCCAACAACAGCATCCCGTCCATCCGGATGATGCTTTCGCTGCGCGCTGCCGGGGTCTGCGACAACGCAGGCTGGGCCAGAATGTCCGCATTGCCGATGGCAAGGTCGCCTTCGCGGTCCATCATCAGGATTGCGTCGGGCTGCGCGGCCAGCACATCCTCGTCCGTCATCGGCTTGTAGCCTTGAAAGCCGCTTGCGGCGTTGATGCCCCCGGCGAGGCGGATGATCCCTTCTGCTTCGGTGCCCTCACCGCCCGCCATCACTCCGCCACCCTGCAATGACAGGATGAAAAGAACGCGCTTTGGCGTGGTGACGGCTGCCGCGCGGATGTTGGCAGCATCAAGTTCGCCCTGCACTTCGGCGGAAAGGAGCGCGCCCTCGGCCACAAGGCCAAGTGCCTGGGCGACGGCCTCGATCTTGGCAGCCACCCCGGCGGGATTACTGGCCTCGGGGACAAGGAAAAAGGGAATGCCGGCAGATTTCAGCACCTCAACCGCCTCGGGCGGGCCGGCATCGCCTTCGGCTACGATCAGCGCAGGATCAAGCGCAAGGATGTTTTCCGGCGACAGCGCCCGGATATAGCCCACATCCGGCAGCAATTCGATACTGGCCGGAAAGTTCGAGGTCGTGTCGCGCGCAACCAGGCGTCCCTCGGCCCCCAGCGCCACGGCGATCTCGGTGACCGACCCGCCAAGCGTGATGACGCGATCCGCCATGGCCGGTGTGGCCAGCGTCATCGCCAGACAAAGGACGCGGATCATGCGAGCGCCTCTTCCAACCGGGAAAGGCCCGCGACCAACGCGTTCCACGGTTCGGTCGGGGTGTCCTTGCGATAGCCGAAGATCTGCAGGATCAACTCGCCATCCGCCGCGAAGCCTTCAACGCTGAAGACATCGCCGGTGCGGGTGGGTTTCCAGACGGCATAGACCTCGGCCAGCCTGTCAGCGCGCAGGTGCAGGTTAAAGCGCGGGTCCATCACGTTGATCCACGGCCCCATCGGCACGATCTTTTCAATTTTACCGCCGTGGATCTGGATGCAGCCTGCATTGCCGACGAAGATCATCACTGGAATCTGCGCCTCGGCCGCGAGGGTCAGGGTTTGCGTCACCGCCTCGGGTTTCAGCCGCTGGACATAGGGAGTTCCGACGACCCGGTAAGCTCCCAGACGGTTCACGCCATGGTCTTTGGTCATGCCGATGAACTGGTGGGTGTCGGTCATCTTGTCCCAGGCCGCGCGGAGGGCCGGGGCACCAAGGCTGTCGGTGTTCGCGTCTTCCACCGGGCGGCGGGGCGAAAGTGTCAGGCTGGTGGCCTGTTCCGGCAGGCGCATGTTGGCCAACAGGTCGGGCCAAAGCGCGTGATTGGACTGGGGTTTCAGGTGGATCTTGTGGACCGAATCGCCCGCAGCGTCAAAGACCTGCAGACTGCGCTTGGGTCCATCCTCGGTAATCTCTTCAACCGCGTAGGCATGGACCCAATGCTTGGCAAAGATGCGCAGGTCAATCTCGGGCCCCAGCACCATCGCGGCAAACGCGCCGGTGCGGTAGTCAAGATAGGTGCCGACGCGTTCATGGACGCAATGTTCAGTGCGGGTCAGGGCCATCACGTCACCAAGCCCCTTGACCCACGGCATAAGCCGATCCGGGTCGGCGGTGATGGCTGTGGCCGTTTGCCCGACAAAGGCAGCGACAAGGTCGGCCTCTGTCAGGCCGTTCGCGGTGGCGAAATCACGGGCGCGGGCTTTGGGGTTGGCAACGCGCAAAGCGCGGATCTGATCGGGGCCGAGCTGGGCCATGGGCATCCATCCTGTCGTTTCGGGGGACGCGCGTCTCTGGCGGCATGCTGGGGCGCGGGGGCGTCAAGGACCGGTCATTCAGGTGAATGGCGGATACTTGACAATAACACTCGGACTTATCTAAAAGCCAATTCTTGACAGATCAAGTCAGAATCTTCTGCTGCCAGCCCGCCGCCGATCCAGGCCATGGCCAGCCCTTCCGCAGACCAAGACCCCGAAGGGACACCATGCTTATCTCCTGCCAGCCCGGGCTTCGTGCCTGCCTTCTTTCCTCCGCCACGGTCCTTGCCCTGTGTGCCGCCCCCGCCGACGCACAGGCGGTTGAAGAGAACGCGTTCCAGATGCTGGGCCGAATCATCTTCGGCACCGGCACCGCAAAGGTTGCCATCGACACGCCCCAGGCGGTGACCGCCTTGGGCCAGGATGACCTTGACCGCAAACAGGCGGGCAACATCGGCGAGATGCTGAAAGGCGTGCCCGGGGTTCAGGCGGCGGGAGCCTCGTCCCGGCCGATGGGACAGGCGTTCAACATCCGCGGGATCGGCAACAGCGAACAGACCGCTTCGGAAGAGCGGATCAAGGTTGTCATCGACGGCGCGCCAAAGTTCTTTGAACAATACCGGATGGGCAGCTTCTTTGGCGATCTGGAGCTGTTCAAGCGGGTTGAAATCCTGCGCGGTCCGGCGTCATCAACCCTGTACGGATCGGGCACCATCGGCGGTGTCGTGGCGTTCACCACCAAGGACGCCAGCGATTTTCTGGCCGAGGGTGAGACGTCGGTCCTGCGCCTCAAACTTGGGTATGAGACGAACGGCGATGTGGTGCGCCCCGGCGTGATCTACGCCCACCGCGCGGGCAATGCCGAGTTTCTGTTGGCGCTGAACACCAGCAGCGGGGATGACAAGGTTGACGGCGCAGGGACCGTGATCCCCGGCACGGCGCACAAGTCGGTGTCAGGACTGGTCAAGGGCAAGCTGACCTTCGGCAATGACGCGGATCAAAGCCTGACCCTCAGCCTGTCGCGCACCGAGACCGATCTTGACGACACCGCCGTCGCCCAGACCGGCGGCGGCACAGTGATCCCGACCTTCGGTCTGGCGGACATCCGGTCGGTCGACGACACCGCCACACTGACCTGGCGGCATGAAGTGGCCGGGAACGACCTGCTGGATCTGACGGTGCAGCTTTCCCACACCAACACCGACATTTCCAAACGCTATTTCAGCGCCGCCGCCTTCACCTGCGGTCCGGGCAACCTGCAAGTGCTGTGCGACAGCGACTTTGGCTATCCCACAACCACCCTCAAGATCGAAAACACCGCCGACATCTCGACCGGCAACTGGCAGAACACCCTGACCTTCGGCGTCCAGTTCAGCGAACAGGAACGGACGGCCACGTCCGTGATCGGCCCGCTGTCCTTCCACCCCGAAGGGACCGATCGCAAGGTCGGCATCTATGCCCAGGGCGATTTTGTCTGGAATGACCGCCTGACCCTGATCCCCGGCCTGCGCGTGGACTTTGGCGACCGTACGCCATCGGACTTTACCGCAAGCCTTGGCGGTGAGGCGGCAAGCGAGACCGCGATTTCGCCCAAACTCTCCGCGCTTTACAAGCTGAATGACGCTTGGGGCATCTTCGGCACCACTGCCCGCACCGAACGGATGCCGACACTGGATGAGCTGTATTCGACTGACGCCGGCCGCCTTGTCAGCCTCAACCTCGACAAGGAAGAGGCCAACTCGGTCGAGCTGGGCCTGACATATCAGCGTGCGGGGCTGTTTGCCGAAGGCGACAGCTTCCAGATGAAGGCAACGGGCTTTTACAGCGACGTGACCAACCTGATTGTCATCAATTCCGCCACCGGCCCGGTTCCGCGCTATGACAACGTCCGCGCCGCCGAAATCTGGGGGGCCGAGGTTGAGGCCGCCTATGACGCCGAGCGTTGGTTCGCCAGCCTTGGCTACAGCAACGTGCGCTCGGCGTTCCGCGAAACCGGCCGGGATGCAAATCTGGGCGAAGGGCTGACCCTGCCGGACACGCCCGCCGAAAACGTGGTGCTGACCGTGGGGGCAAAGCTGCCCGATCAGGGGCTGACGGTCGGCTGGACGGCGTCTTACTACGACCGGATCACCAACAGCACGGTGCCGACCGCTACGACCGGCCCCACCTCAGGCGTCACATCGGTGACCACGCCCGCCTATGACACGCATGATCTGTTCGTGACCTGGAAACCGGAAGCCGGGGCGCTGGCCGGGATGGATGTCACCCTGACGGTCGAGAACGTGTTCGACGCCGATTACAAGAACAACCTGACGACAGACCGCGCCCAGGGGATGAACGCCAAGCTTTCCATCGGCAAGAACTTCACATGGTAAAAATCGCTGCCACGATCCTGTTTCTACTGCTGTCGGGCGGCGCTCTGGCGCAAGATGGCGGCAGCCCGCCTGCGGTGACGAGTGAGGCACCAGTGCTTGGCAACGGTGGTGCAGTTGAAGAGGCTGCACCGCAACTGCCCTCAACTCTGGGCCTCAAGCCAGCTGCAGCACCGGTGTTTGAGGCTCCGGTTGCGATTGACCTGCCAAGCCTTGTCCTGAAGGCGCATTGGGTGGTGCAGGCCGTAATGGCGCTTTTGACACTGGCCATCGCGGCGGTGCTGACGGTCTTTCTGTTCAAGACGGCAGAATTTGCGCTGGCCTTCGCGCGGTTGCGCCGGGCGCGGGTGGGTCTGGCGGCAGCGAAGGGGCTGGTGTCCCTGCCCGGTGACTGCCCGCTGGCATTGGCATCGCAGGCCGTGCTGGCTGAGGTGGAAACCCTTCCCCCCAAGCTGACCGCGGACCTGCGCACCTCCTCGCGTGAGCGGTTGGACATGCGGCTGGACCGGATCGAGGCTGGCGCGGTGATGCGCCTGCGGTCAGGCACCGGGCTGCTGGCAAGCATCGGGGCCGTCGGACCATTTGTGGGTCTGTTCGGCACGGTGTTCGGGATCATGAACAGCTTCATCGCCATAGCCGCGACCAAGACAACAAGCCTGTCAGTCGTGGCACCCGGTATTGCCGAGGCACTGTTGGCCACGGGGATCGGGCTGGTCGCGGCGATCCCCGCTGTCTTGCTGTACAACGGCGTCCAGCGCCGCATTTCGGCGTTTCGCCACGGTCTTGCAGATGGCCGGGCTGAGCTTTTGGCGCGCTTCAGTCGCGTCCTTGATGCCCGCATGGCAGCGGAGCGGTAACCCATGGCGCTGCGACTGGATGACGACGAAGCTGAGCTGAGCGAGATCAACGTCACTCCGTTCATCGACGTTATCCTTGTGCTACTGATCGTTTTCATGGTGGCGGCACCGTTGTCCACGGTCGATGTGCCGGTGGACCTGCCCGGTTCCGCCGCACCACCCAGCGATCGACCGGATGAGCCTTTGTGGCTGACGCTGACGGCTGAAAAGACCCTTGTCCTTGGGGATGATCCGGTGGCCACGGCGACACTGGGTTCCATTCTGGATGGCCGGACCGGGATGAACCGCCAAACGCCCGTTTTCCTGCGCGCGGATCGTACGGTCGATTACGCGGCCTTGATGCAGGTTCTGGATGCGCTGCGCAGCGCAGGCTACCTGAAAGTCGCCTTGGTCGGGCTGGAGGGCGCTCCATGACGACGCGCGGACCAAAGGCGCGCGTTGCCGGTTGGTCGTTTGCGGCCCTGTTTTCACTGGGTCTTCTTGGCTTCGCGGCAGCCATGGCGCTTGCCGGAGAACGGCAACCACCGGCATTGTTCTTTGAGCTTGCCGCGCTGCCACCTTCAGCCCCCGCAGTTGCCGCCATCGCCGAACCCGCGCCAAGCGTGGCGGCTGAGCCACCGCCGCCGCCCGATGAACCCGCCGGGCCCGAGGCCGCACCTGATCTGCCGACTGCCGTGAACGCGCCGGATCTTGCCGCTGCAGCGCCCCTGTCCTTGCCGGCGGTTGAGACTCCGGTCACGGCCGACGTGTCGCTACCGCCCACACCCGAAACTGCGCCAGAACCGCCAAAGGACACACCGGTCGCAGCGGTTCAACCCGAGACCAAACCGAAACCAAAGCCCAAGCCAAAGGCACAGCCGACGGCCAAAGCCGAAAAGAAACAGCCGGCCGAAAAGGCCGAACAAAGCGCGGATGCAGCCGCGTCTGCCGGGGCAATGGCGGCTGGTGGCGGACTGTCGCCCGCAGCTTACGCCAGGGCCGTGCTGAAAAAAGTCAGTTCTACCAAAAGGCTGTCAGGTGCCGGCAAGGGCTCGGCTGTGGTCGGCTTCACCATCGCTGACAATGGCGGTCTGGCCGGGGTGCGCCTTCTGCAACGGTCAGGCAACGCGGCGCTGGACGACCTTGCGCTGGCGCATATCCAGCGGTCGGCCCCGTTCCCACCACCGCCGGAAGGAGCGGGGCGAAGCTACTCTTTCGAGTTTGTCGGCAAATGAGACCCGTCGTAGCCGGTTTTCAACACTAAAGGTGCTGACCTTTGTATTGATGCCCGGAGGATTGCCCGACCACAGAATTCGGCGCGCGACGGTCGCCGTTGCCTTACCACCGTCAGTGGTGGTGTTCGGGCAAATCCTTCACCTGTTCGAAAGTCCAGGTCGTGGTGGCATAGACGTCACCATTTTCATCCCGCATGAAGTTCAGCTGATTTGTGTCTATCGCAACCGGTTTTGCGCCGATCCCCAGAAAGCCGCCCACCTCAACGATGACCTGCGTCGTTGGCCCCAAGCCATGGACATGCGTCACGGCACCGATCTTTTCATCATATGGCCCATAAATCACGGCGTCGACCAAGTTCAGTTCGTTGATTTCTGCGGCGTCCAGCGGCGTATGAAGAGCGTGGTCCATCGGTCTGTCTCCCTGGTTTGGCAACAAGCGCAAGGGCGCACTGTAGAAACGTCTTGCCGTGTGCGTGGTTCCCGGCTGAACGTCGGTGGCCGCCCGCAGCACCCGGCACCGGTGGCAACCATCCGCCTAAGCCTGCCCTTCAGTCCGGGAAATCCCGCGCAAAACCGTGTCGGCGACTACTTGCGCCAGCGCATCGCAGTTCGGCAGACCTTGGGAAAACGGATGGCGAAGCAAAATCTGCGGCATCGACAGGCAAAAAACCGGCGCATGATCCGGCGTTGAAAGGTTCATGTGGAACGGCGCATCCAGCGGCGCGGTGGCATCCACCAGCGCCTCCACAAGTGACGGGAACGGCAGGTTGTCCAGCCCGTCAGGAGCCTGCCCGCGCGCATCGACCATTGCCGCAAAGGAATGGTCCGTGTCACCTATGCGAACGACCACACCGCCGTTGGCACCTTGCAAAAACTGCGCCTCCTCGCCCGCGTTGACCGCGTCAATCGCATCAGCGGCCCGCAGCGCGGCCAAGCGTTCAAGCGACAGGTGCGGAACAGCGGCGTAGCCGTCGGCGAAGACCGGCAGCAGATGGCTGCGGAAGGTTTCCCACTCATCCTCGGTCAGATGGGAAAGGACCGCCTCAAACACCTCATGCCCGCGCAGCAGCGCATAGCGCGAGGCAATCGTCTGCCCTTGGCGGATCGTCTCACGCGACTCGGCCAGGGTTGCCCGCAGCGCGCGGAACGCCCCCATCCGTTGCCGACGGACGAAATACGCCGTTGCAAAACCTTCGATCGTCGGCGGTTGCAGGTCCAGTTCGGCCATATATGCGGGGTCACAGGCCGCGATCTCTTGCATCAGAAGGTCGAACGTCCGCTGAAGAATCTGCCCAGCCCCGTCAGCAAGTATCTGGTCCACAGCCGCTTCGGTCAGATGGGCAAGCGGTTCATAAGGGTATGGATAATGAAAATCTGCCTCAGGCAAGATGCCGGTTTTTGACACCATCGTCAGGTGCAGCGCCTCGTGCCCCGGGTTCGGCGTCCAGTTCAGCCCGTCGTCATCCGTCCAGAAAGTGCCGTGCGCATGGGCAAGCGCAACCGCGACATCCACCGCCGAAAGCGACGATCCCAGAATCCCGATAGGCCCGGCAGGCAACGTCGCAAGGTGTGCGGCGGGCCACGGCGACACCAGCGCTGCAGCACCCTCGGTCGGGGTGGCATCCCAGGTGTGGCCCGTTGCCAGAATGACGTGATCGAACGCCTCATCCTTCTGCCCCTCACTGGTCTGGGCGACAATTGCTGTCGAGCCAATGCCTGGAATGACGTCGATCACATCATGCTCAGTCCTGACGTCTACCCTGTGCCCGGCGGCGGCCCCGAAGGTGGCCAGGGCCTGAAGCTGCGCTGCAAGATAGGCGCCCAGCAGCGTGCGCGGATAGAAAGCCCGCGCCGAAATGTCATCGGGCGATACACCCCAGCGCGCAAGGCTTTCGGCCGGTTGGTCACGCAACCAACTGGCCAGAGTTTGATGGATAGTGGGGATTTCGCGGCTGAAGATGTTGGCCAGCATGTAGTCGGGGCTCATCTCCTCGCTATAGGGCATGCCGGTGCCGGCAATCTGGTGACGTTCAAACAGCACGATCCGCAGCGGATCTGGGGATGTCACAAGGTGCTTTACAAGGAAGACAGCCATCGGGCCGGCCCCGATGATCCCGATGGTTGCAGGCTGTGACATCAGAACTCCCCGGCTGTCCGCTCATCAAACGCAGCGGGGCGCAATCGGTTGCCATGGCGTGAACACATAGCGTCCGTTCGTGCAATCCAGTGGCGGTTCTACCTTGCTGTCAGAGGTAGAACTGCCTTTCCGTCGTCCCTGGAACCGGGATGACGTTCGCGATTGAAGAGGGCGCGGGACCTGAGAAACTACTGGCCCACGGTCGGTCCAAGAACGACCTCAAGGGAATGATCCCCATCGCAAAGCGGGATCGACAGTCCGGCAGCGTCGGGGGTCAATGCTGTCCCGTTCAACGTCGCCAAGCGTATGCCCGTTCCGGTGCCGTGAGGATTTCGGATGGTCACCGCAATGCGGCCCGCGCCAAGGGTGACTTTGGCGGAAACTTCGGGCCACGCCTTGGGAAAGGAGGGGTTCAGGTGCAGCCGGTCCCCGGCGCGGGTCAAGCCCAAAAGCCCCTCGATCCCGGCGCGGTGCATCCACCCGGCAGACCCGGTGTACCACGTCCAGCCACCGCGTCCGGCGTGGGGGTCGGTGGAGTAGACATCGGCGGCGATGACATACGGTTCCACCTTGTAGCGGTTCGTGTCTGCCGGGGTCAGCGCATGGTTTATCGGGTTCAGCAGCGCGAAAAGCGCGTGGGCGGCGTCGCCGTCACCCAACCGGGCGTGCGCCAGAACGGCCCACATTGCCGCGTGGCTGTACTGACCACCGTTTTCGCGAAGTCCCGGCGGGTAGCCCTTGATATAGCCGGGATCAAGCGGTGTGCGGTCGAACGGCGGCGTGAACAGAAGCGCCAGCCCCGGATCAGGACGGATCAGGTGTTCAGATACCGAAGCCATCGCCTGCCGGGCACGCGCAGGGTCGGCAGCCCCCGACAGCACGGCCCAAGACTGCGCAATGCTGTCGATCCGACATTCCTCGGACATGGCCGAGCCAAAGATCGTGCCATCGTCAAAGGTCCCGCGCCGATACCAGGCCCCATCCCATCCGACCGCCTCGATTGCCTTCAAAACCGATGCCGAATGGGTCCGCCAGCGCGCCGCGCGGGCCGGGTCGCAGCTGTCAGCCAGCGCCGCCATGCGGTCAACCGTCGCAATCAGCAGCCAGCCCAGCCAGACGCTGGTGCCGCGCCCATCCTCGCCCACGCGGTTCATGCCGTCATTCCAGTCGCCGGTGCCAATGAGTGGCAGGCCATTTTCTCCCGTCAATTCAATCGCCTGATCAAGGCCCCGGGCGCAGTGTTCAAACAGCGTGTCGGACAGGTCCGACGACTGCGGCTGGAAAAAATCATCATGCGCGCCGGGTGGCACGGGCGGGCCCTGAAGGAAGGGAACCTGCTCATCCAAAATTGCGCTGTCGCCCGACACGGCGATATATTGTGCCACGCCGTAGCCAAGCCAAAGCCTGTCGTCCGAAATCCGGGTGCGCACGCCCTGGCCGGAATGTGGCAGCCACCAGTGCTGGACATCGCCCTCGGGAAACTGGCGGCCTGCGGCGCGTAGAAGATGGGCGCGCGTCATCTCGGGTCGCGCAAAGGTCAGCGCCATGCCGTCTTGCAACTGGTCGCGGAAGCCATACGCACCGCTTGCCTGATAGAATCCGGCCCGCGCCCAGACCCGGCAGGCAAGTGTCTGATACAAAAGCCAGCCGTTCAACAGAATGTCCATCGCCCTGTCAGGTGAGGTGATCTGGACACTGGTCAGAAGGTCAGTCCAGTGCTGCCTGACCCCTTGCAAGACGCCCTCGGTGTCAGCACCACGAAAGCGCTGGATAAGCGCGCTGGCTGCAGCGTCGCTGTCAGCCTGACCAAGAAGGAACGTCAGATCGACCGCGTCACCAGCGCGCAGGGTCAGACGGCGTTGCAGGGCGGCACAGGGGTCCAACGCCGCGCCGGTGATGCCGGACAGTGGCGCGGTCCTTATGCCCTTGGGGGATTTGAGTGTTTGCCCTGGACCGATGATTTCCGCGCGGTCGGCGCTGAAACTCGTCACACCAGCACCGAAATCTGCAAAGGCCACCCGGCCGGGAAAGGCGGTGCCGAAGGTATTCTGCGCCAGTATTGCCCCGGTTACGGGATCGGTGCGCGTGATGATGTAGGGGGCCGAGGCACTCCGCTGTGTGCCAAGCACCCATTCGGCATAGGCTGTGACCGACAAGGTCCGCGTATCCGGCCCAGTGTTGCGCAGCCGAAGGCGGGTGATCTTGACCGGCGCGTCAAGGGGCACGAACTGCTGCATCTCGGCCGCGATACCGTTGGCTTCATGCGCGAAGGTCGAATAGCCAAATCCGTGCCGCGCAACATAGGTGCCCGGACCGCGGATTGGCAGCGCCGTCGGCGTCCAGACATGCCCGCTGTCGAGGTCGTGCAGAAAGATCGCCTCGCCTGCGGGGTCGGTCACCGGGTCGTTGGACCACGGGGTGATCTGGTTTTCGCGGCTGTTTTCCGCCCACACATGGCCGCTGCCCTCGGCCGAGACCTGAAACCCGAAACCCGGGTTCGCAATGACATTGATCCACGGTGCCGGGGTCGTCTGCCCGGTCCGCAACACGGTGACGTATTCGCGGCCATCGTCAGCAAAGCCGCCAGTGCCGTTGAAGAACTCCAGCTCCGGCGTGGATCGGTGGACTTCCGGGGCGGGTGCTGGCACCTGCTCGGCTGTTGATTGTGGGGGTGGCGATGCCTCGGTCAGGATCGCCAGCTGCTGGCCGACATCGCCCCGACTGGCGACCAGAATGACCCGCGCCGCCGACAGCAGTTGTGCCCGGACGCCCGGTGTCAGCAGGTCAGTGCGCAAAGCGTGGATTGTGCCCTTGGCAGGGGAAAGAATACCCACTGCGCGCGGCCGCGACCGGGCAGAGCGCACGGCGCTGTCGATCGCAATCTGCAGGTCTTGCACATAGGATGATGAACGATCATTCAAGATCACAAGATCGACCGCAAGTTGACGCATTTCCCAGTATTCGTGCGCGCTAAGTACCTGATGCAGGACCGAAATGTCCTGCTCATCATCGATCTGCAGCAGGACAATCGGAAGATCGCCCGAAATCCCAAGCGTCCAGAGTGCGGATTGGGGCGCTGCCCCGGCCACGATCTGCGCCGGCTTGGCCCGCAGCCGGGCGTCATTGCGCAGGATCATCCCACCAAGCCGCTGAAAATCAGCAGCATCTGCATGGGTAATGCCAAGATGGCGCAGCTGCACCTGCGCCTGTGTCCAGGCGAGCGTCGCGGCGCGGGCAAAGGCCGATGGATCGCGGTGGCGGTCGACAAGATCCAGCAGCGCATCGGGTGAGGCCGCGACCATCGTCCAGAAGGTGACACGGGTCACCCCGCCCGGGGGGATGCTGACCCGGCGCCGAATGGAGAAGATCGGGTCAAGGACGGTGCCGACGGTACCTGAAAGCGGTGCGTCCACCAGCGCCGCAGTGCCCACGTCACGGCCACGCCCGATGAAACGGGCACGGTCCGTCTCGATCTGGATCGGCGCGGTTTCCTGCCCTTCCACCACGGCGATATGGGCAGCCCAGACTTCGGGATCATGCGGCGATCTGCGGCGGCGGGTGGCAATGATGACACCCAGTTCAGGCAGGTAATCGGTGACCACAAACATCTTGGAGAACGCCGGATGCGCCTGATCTGATGCGGGCGGTGCAAGCACCAGTTCGGCGTAGGATGTCACGTCAATCTCACGCGATTTGCGGCCATTGTTGGTAAAGGTGACACGGCGCGCCTCGGCGTCGTCTTCGGCCGAGACGACAACTTCGGTCATTGTGGCCAGTTTCTGAGAATGATGCGTAAAGGCAGCGTGGTGTTCGCTGAACACCGCCCGGTGGGGGACGGGAGCGGCGCGGGTGGGCTGCAGGCTGGCGGACCAAACCTCGCCCGAGGTGGTTTCGCGCAGGAAGATGAATGACCCCAGCGCGGCAGCGGTCGGGTCTGCCCGCCAGCGGGTGATGGCCATGTCACGCCAGCGGCTGAACCCCTCGCCCGTGGGCGTCAGCATCACGCCGTAGTTGCCGTTGGACAGCAGGTGCGCGGTCGGCGTTGTGCTTGCCGGGGCCTCAAAGGTGCGGACAGCGGGCGTGTCCTTTTGTTCGACAGCGGCAACAAGCACCTCGGTCGCGCGGGGCGGGGCGGTTGCGATATCGCGGGGGATGCGTTCCTGCAAAAGCAGCTCGACACCCTGGATCATCGGCTCTGCGTGGAAGCGGTCACGCAGGCGGCCATCCTGCAAGGTGTTCGCAATAGCGGTGATCGTCATGCCCTGATGATGCGCCATGAAGCTGCGAACGATCGCGTACCCGGCATCGTCCTGCAGCCGGGACGCGGTAAAATCGACCGCTTCGTAAAAGCCGAACCGCCCCTCGGCCCCCAGTGCGGCCAATGCGGCATAGTTGCGAACCGCCGCGACCGGATCAATCATTGCGGCCAGCCCCGTGGCGTAGGGCGCGATCACCCGGTTTTCACCAAGACCGCGTTTCAGTCCCAACCCGGGCACCCCAAAGTTGGAATACTGATAGGTCATCTCAAGGTCGCGGGCATTGTAGGATGATTCCGAAATCCCCCACGGAACGCCAACGCCCGCCGCATAGACCTTTTGCCGGCCGACGATGGCCCTGCTGGTCTGTTCCAGCACAGATCCCGTCGGGGCCCGCATGACCAGCGACGGCATGAGGTATTCGAACATGCTGCCCGACCATGAGATCAGCGCCGATCCGGCACCGATGGGCGTGGAAGGACGGCCAAGGCGGAACCAGTGGCGGGTTTCCACATCGCCCTTGGCAATAGCGAAGAGGCTGGCAAGCCGCGCCTCGGACGCCAGCAGATCGTAGCAATTGGAGTCAAGCCGGTTGGTAGCCACATTGAACCCGATCGACAGAAGCTTTTTGTCGGGATCAAGCAGAAAGCTGAAATCCATTTCCAACGCCAAGGTGCGGCACTGGGCCTCGACCTCGGCCAGGCGGGCGTGGTCTGCGGGGTGCGCAACGTCGTCAAGATGGCTAACCAGTGTGGCTTGGAGGGCGGAGGCCCAGAACGCAAGGTCGGGGGCGCCATCGGCCTGCGCCAGGATGGTGAACCGGGAAACGACATCGGTCAGCACCGCCAGCGGCCTTGCCATGTCAGCCACACTCAGCGCGATTGCGTCAAGCATGGCGGTCAGGTCGCGGCGCATAGGTCCGTCTGGAAGTGCACTGCGCGCAAGGTCAACCGTGTCACCAAGGGCTTGACGCACAACCGAATGGTCACCCGCCCCGGCATCCTGTGCCCAGGCCCGGCAGGCCTGCGCAACGGCGATCAGGTGACCGGCAAGGTTGCCGCTGTCCACCGACGAGACATAGGCCGGATCCAGTACCCGCAGATCGCGCGTGTCGTGCCAGTTGTAAAGGTGACCACGATAGCGCGGCATGCTCTGGATGGTTTGCAAACATTGCTCCATCCGTCTGAGCGCCGCGCGCTGTCCGATCCAGCCCAGGTCATGGGCCGCGACCGTGGACAAAAGATACAGACCGATGTTGGTGGGCGAGGTGCGGTTTGCGACGGCAGGCTTCGGCGTTTCCTGAAAATTGTCGGGAGGAAGATAGTTTTCCTCGGCCGTGACGAAGGTTTCGAAATAGCGCCAGGTCCGGCGGGCAATCAGGCGCAACGCCTTGACCTCGGCCTCGGCAAGCGCATCCGTTGGTTGCTGCAGCTTTGGCAGGCTGATCGCGCGGGCTATGGCCGGGGCCGCAAGCCACATCGCCGCAAAGACCATTGGCAAAGGCCAGACGCCAGGGTTCAAAAGCCAGGCGACACCACAGACGCAAAGGCCCAGAATGACGCCGGGCAGCATCCGCAGGTACATGCGGAAGACGGGCGGAAGGGCACCACTGCCTGCCTGCGCGGCAGTCAACCATTCCAAAAGGTAGCGCCGGGACACGGCCAGCCGCCAGGCCGTGCGCAGCACTGCGTCCAACATAGTGGCTGCCGTGTCAGCCAGAAACACAAGGCCTAGCACGATCTGGCCAACGGCGGTCAGCGCATCGGCCCACAGGGCTGCAAAATGGCTGCGCAACGTGACCCCCGCCCGCGCTGGCAACAGCCCGAACGGCAGCGCCAGCACGCGCGGCAAAGCCAGCATGGTGACCACCAGAACCGTCCAAAGCAACGCCATCGGCAAGGGCAGCATCCAGCCTGCGAACAACGCCAAAAGCGCCACAGGCGCCAGCAGCGACCGCCGCAGATTGTCGATCATCTTCCAGCGTCCGATGGCTGGAACGCCGCCCAGATCCTGGCGCCTGCGACCGAAGATCCATGGCAAAAGCTGCCAGTCGCCCCGCGCCCACCGGTGCTGACGGCGGATGTCGACGTCGTAGCGTGCGGGAAAGTCCTCAACCACCTCGATATCTGACGCAAGCCCGGCGCGTGAGAACATGCCCTCGAACAGATCGTGGCTAAGCATGGTATTTTCCGGCACGCGCCCGGCCAACGCCGCTTCGAAGGCATCGACATCGTAGATGCCCTTGCCCGTGAATGAGCCTTCGTCAAACAGGTCTTGATAGACGTCCGAGGTGGCTGCGGCATAGGGCTCGATCCCGCCGGGACTGGAAAACAGCCGCTGGTAGACCGATCCGTCCCGACCGCTGGGCAAGGTAGGGCTGACACGGGGTTGCAAGATGCCGTAGCCGCCGGTCACGCGCTGAAGTTCAGCATCGAACCGGGCGCGGTTCAACGGGTGGCCCATCTTGCCAACCATCTGCGCAACGGTCCCGCGCAACAGCCGCGTATCGGCGTCAAGCGTGATGACATAGCGGATATCAGGGGGCAGCGGGCTGCTGACCACTGAAAAACTGGTGTCGGTAGCACCGCGTAAAAGCCGGTTCAGCTCGGCCAGCTTTCCGCGCTTGCGCTCCCACCCCATCCAGACACCTTCGGCGGGGTTCCATAACCGGCGACGGTGCAGAAAGTAGAACCGGTCGGCATCTTCGGCGGGATAATGCCTGTTCAAGCGCAGGATGGCGGCGGTGGCAGTCGCCACAAGCGCAGATTCTGTGGCATCGGCTTCAGTCTGGCCATCGGAGGTGTCGGACAGAAGCGCATAGTGCACCGCACCGCCGGCGCTTGACAGATGATGCACTTCCAACCGTTCGATCATGGTTTCGATGTCGGCCACACTGTGCAAAAGCACCGGAACCGCGACCAGTGTCCGCGACTGCGGCGGGATGCCTTTGACAAGGTCCAGACCGGGCAACGGTTTCGGAGCCACGGTGCGGGTGACGGTGGTGTTGACGATGGCGGATGCCAGATCCGCCGCCACGCCAAGCCCGACAATCCCCAGCAAAACCAGTGCGACCGGCCCTGCCCCTGCCGTTCCCATCAGCGCCAGCGCAACCGCGATGATCGCCAGCGTCACGATTGCAATGGCGGCCAAGTAGCCGGTCAACCCGACCCGCCCGCACCGGCGCATAAGCGCCATGCGGACTGGAGGGGCGAAGCCGACTTTCTCTTCCAGCGCGAAGCGGCCCTCGCCGATCAGCCAGTGGCCGGGGTCCCGAGTATGATCAGAGCTGCCACCGTCGGCCAATGCAAGGCAGGCATCAGTCACCGCGTCTTCGTCCAAAGCCGACCCGCGGGCCAGGATCTCGATCTCGGTCCGGTATCGGTTGCGCGTTGCGAAATCCATCGCGGCATAGGTCGCATTCTGGTGCAGGCGGGCGTCAACCAGGCTTGTTTCTTCGAAAAAGTCAGCCCAGTCCATTTCGGACACCAGGCGCATCGACGTGACGATGTTGCGCATCGTGACGTTTGAAGCACCAAGCCGGGTCTGGGTACTGATCACCACATCGTCAATCGTGGTGCCCTGCCGGTAAAGCCGGTCTTCCAACCAGCCAACAAGCGGGGTCTGCACCGGATCCAAGCCGCGCAGGCGCTTGGCAATCTGGGCTGCCAGAATCTCGGGCAGCGCCGCGGTCTCATAAGGGGCGACAGCGCGCTGCATCGCCGAAAGTTGCGACTGGCCCGCTATGGTGCTGGCCGCCTGCACCGCATCGACAATGGCATCCGCCTGCATGCGCAGCGCGTGACCATCCACGATCTGCAGGACAAGCCGGCGCATGTTTTCCACAAGAACGATGCGCAGGGTGATGGCGATTGCCCAGATTTCGCCGATCATCAGCGGCTGAACCTGCTGATAGGCGCGGACATACCGCGTGAAGACCGGGCCCGACATCAAGCTGTCGGTATGAGCAACATAGGCCCAGGCAAGCCCCAGGACACGCGGATAGCCTGCAAATGGACCATCGGCCAACTTTGGCAACTGGCGATAATAGCCGGGCGGAAGGTCGTCACGGATCTGGCGCAGTTGCTGTTCGACAAGATGGAAGTTGTCCAAAAGCCATTCAGCGGCAGGCACCATAGGTTGCCCGTCATGCAGAGCCTGCGCACACGTGCGATATGACCTTAGAAGAACCTCGGCGTTCTCGGCCACCCGATGGCTAAGTTTCGGAACGGCGCGTGGCGGACCCGACGCAATGACCTGCGCTTCGGCCAAAGTGCGGGCATGGTGTTCCAGTCGTTCCGTGCCGAACAGATCGGCCCGGATCGGCGCGCCATCACGCCAGACCTCAGCGCGCAGGTTACCACTGGCACGCCAGCGGCGTGTCAGCGGCGAAACCAGACCGTTCCCCAACTTCACTCGTTTACGGTCTTGAGCTGTTTCGGTGCGTCAAGGCCAGCTTTTCTGTCGGCGATGATTGCCGTCTTTTCAGGGGAGCCCACGCCAACGCGTGACAGCTTGGGCAGAGAGCCGATCCGGTCAACAGCCAAATCTGCGCGCACGCGGCGGGTCATGGCAGCCCATTTGTTTTCGATCTGATCCCAGTTCATCAAGAAAATCCTTTTCCGGTTATGGCAGTAGCCAGACTGTCAGCGTGCCCCACCCTTGCCAAACGCCGCTGAGGGAAAACTGGTTCCTTCAAAACCCCGCCCCAGCGCGCTTTGGCGCGTCCGCGTTTTGGATTGCCCCAGTCAGAGCCACAGTCCCGGCGATGGTCTTACGGGTGCTTTGCAACAAACTTGAATAAGCCCGGGCCAGGCGGACGCGGGTTGAGCGGTCCTGCATGGTGAAGCGTTTAGCGTCAGAAAGCCTTCGTATCTGAAAAAGGCGAAGAACGACCCAATACGTTCATCATAGCATGGATTGTTCCGCTTGTCGCAACACAAACCAGCCATGGACGGCGCACGCGGTTTAAGCTGATAGCGTTTGCTTCATGCAGATTGCAGCCTGATCGGCGGCCCGGACGGCGGCCTGTCGCGCATTTGAGGCGGCAAGCAGCCCGTCATGGTTGCCGCAGTCATGGCGCATTCCAGAGAATCGGAATGCCGTCAGCGGGACGGCCAGCGCGGCGATGGCAATTGCGTCGGTCAGTTGCACCTCGCCGCCTTTCCCGGGCGGGGTATGCGCGAGGATGTCGAAAATCATCGGCTCCAGAATGTAGCGTCCGACAGCGGCAAGCGACGAAGGCGCAGTTCCTGGCGGGGGCTTCTCGACCATTCCGGAAACCGGTATGCAACGGTCCGCTGTTTGCCCGCTGATCTGAAATATCCCATAAAGACCGGCATCTTCTGGCCGAACCGACATCGCTGCGACCATGTGACCGCTCCGGTATCGCTCTGCCATCTCGGCCAGGCCATTCTGCCCCATGATGATATCATCTGGCAGGATTACTCCTACAGGACCGGGCAGGACCATGCTTTTGCAGCACAGCACGGCATGGCCAAGGCCCAAGGGCTGGTCTTGACTGACGTAGACGATTTCAACGCTCGATTTCCCGGCCTCAACTATCGGACCGTCAACGCCAGCACGCCCGACATTTGGCCCCAGATAGCTGCGGATCGCGGATTTCGACGGGCTGATCACCACGATGATCCGCTCGACACCCGCGCCAACTGCTTCTTCGATGGCAAAGTCGATCGCGACCCGGTCAAACACCGGTAAAAGCTCTTTCGCCGTCACCTTGGTGGCCGGCATCAGCCGAGTGCCTTTTCCGGCGGCCGGAATGATGATCGTCCTGATCGGCATGATCGACCCCGCTAACATTGTGTCGTCAGAATTTTGACACCGCTTAACGCGGCAACTGCCCGGAAAGTTCCCAGTGCCGTTATCGGATGGGATGGGCAGACGCCGTTTCGCGATTGAGGGCTGGAAAAGCGACCGTGCCCTGTTACGTCGGGCGAAGGCGGGTCGACAGGTTCTCTCACCGCGTTTTGGCCGCTGGGTTCAAGTGCGTTGACCCACGGTTTGATCTGGCGTTCAAAGCGTGTCCACTGCGTCACAGATGATCTGCATAGCCACCATGTCATAGCCGGTGGGTGCAGAAGTCTCGGCATCCGTTGCTGTGGTCGCCGTGGCGTTGTTTCCGATGTCAGGGGTTTCCGGCGCAGACATGTCTGCTGCACCACCGTGCGCCCCCTGAAACACAAGGCAGTCGGCAGCGATCATGTCCCGATCTTCTTTCGACAGGGACTGCCAGCCCGACGCAATCTCTTCGCGCGAGCGGAGTGTGCGATTTTCGCCATCGGTGAAGAATGTCGTGCCGACCGACAGCGACCAGTTGGTTCCAAAGGCCTGTCCAGCGCCTGTTGCATCCACACCAGTGGAGGCACCCGTGCCCGTGGAGGTCTGGGCCACGGCTGTCGCCGTGACAAATGCCAGTGCAAGTGCCGGCAGCGCAAAAACAAACTTCATGGTGAGATCCTTTCTGTATATCGTCTTTAACACGTCCGGTCGCAGAACATTGACAGGGTCTATATTCTTAACGGTAACGGGCGTCGGAGTGATGCGCAGAGGGGCCATGCCTCAAGAGGCAGAGCCTGATACCACATGGGCGGCAAACATGGTGCCTGCCACCCAGTTGATCCTGCAGGACGCCCAGGCAGAGCAGATTTCCGAAGCATTGCGCGACCCTTCCGAAAAGCTGGAAAACGCCATCGCGGAACACCGCTGCAAAGCGGGAAAAAGCAACGCTACAGTGCACGGATCGGGGGCGTGATGTCCCCCGGGCCGGGTGGAATTGGATCCTGCGCTGGCACCGGCTCCGGATCGGGCATGGGATCCGGAAAGACATCCGGTCCTGCCGGCTCGCCGGGAAAAGGAAGATCGGGCCTGGATGGCGGCAGATCGTCAGGGCGCCCCGCTTGAAGGATGCTCATGTCGCTTTTCCTTTCCGCGTTCATTGGTAATGCTCGGGCAAAGCGCCAAGCTGGTCCTTCGTCCAGGAGGTCAGGCCATGCACTGACCCATCGGCGTCTTGCATGATGCTAAGGTCCGCCAGGCTGACAAGAACGGGCTTGCTCCCGAGACCCAGAAACCCACCCACGTCGACCACAACTTTCGCCGGACTGAAGGTTGTGTGCAGATCGGAAATGGTGCCGACCTTGTCACCGTCAGGTCCGTAGATCGGCGCACCAACAAGGTTTGCTTCTGTCAGATCCGCGGCAGTGAGCGGGGAATGCATGCTATGGTCCATGTCATGGGTCCTTTGCGTTTGGGCCAGAAACTGGCCTTGTGCTGGTTCAACCGACGGCTGCGCAAATTGTTCCATATGTTGCCCACAAATCGACAGTGATCGGCCGCGGGATCGGGCGATTCGACCCCTCAAAATAAGTCCTGCCCGTCAAGGTAAACGCTACAACGTGAGCCGGGAACATAAACTGCCGCTTCTGCGTTCCAACAGTCAGCCAACGGAGCTTTCAGATGACGAAAGACATGGAGTTGCCGTCCTTTGCCTTGGCATTTGAGGGGCGCTTGCTCGCCCATCGCCGCCTTCTGGTCGAATTTTTGCGGCGCTTACCCGAAGACCGGTTTCTGGACCTTATGGACTGGATGGACGAACGGACGCAGTTCGTTGACGGTCAAGAAGATCCGGGTGCCGTCCCAAGCCCCGGGATTGAGCTGGAACTTTCAGGCGCTGATGAATTCATGATGATTAAGCGCTTGGCAGAAGCGAAGCGTTGAACGCCGCAATCCACGAGAGGATCGTGCATCTGATGTCCAAAGGCCGACTTTACTGGCACATTCGACCTCTTAGCACGCGCCTCCGAACAAAGGCCGCACCGATTGGCGCGGCCTTTTTTGCGCAGTAGATCCAACCACTAGGGGTTGGCGGGTGCCGTCCCGTCGGTGGTTGCCGGCGGTGGCGTAACTGCCGGGTCTGCCGTGCCGGTTGCCCCGTTACCGTCCGGGGCAGGGTCGGTTTCCGTGGCTGGGGCAGCGGTCGTTTCAGCGGGAGCAGGCGTTGTCCCGATCGCCTCGCCCGCATCAAGGGCCGCGTCTGGGGCCGTTGCGTCCGCCGGGTCGTCAACCACGTTTGATCCATTCACCGTGAAGGCAATGATTGCAAGGATCAGGGCGGCAATAAGAAGCAAGACCAACCACATGCTGGTCTGCGACGTCCGCGCTTCGGGCAAGCGCCGTTCCTCAATACCAAGGGGCGGCCTTGGGGGAAGATCGGTCATGATGGTATCCTTTCTGTCGCAATAGGGGACTGCCTCACAAACCAACTGCTGGCGATATTGTTCCGGAGGCGGCAACAGTGGCGGCGGGCCTCCGCCGTTGACCGCAATCGCCGCGCCGAAGAGACAGGTCCAAACGGAATCAGCCAGTTCCACATGCAGGGTGCCCGTTCAAAGGACTATGCCGGTGGCTTCATCGGCGTTTCCTGCCCGACGTTTAGCCGTGTGCAACCGCTGATCAAGGGAATGTTCCGGATCGCTAAACTTCTTCGCCCAACGCCTCTTGCAGCATCCGGCGCCCGCGGTTGATCCGACTTTTGATCGTGCCAATGTCCACATCCAGAATTTCGGCCGCAGATTGATAGCTTTCGACCGTCACCATGACCAGCGTCACGGCCTCGCGGTCGGACAATGGCAGGCCCATCAGGGCGACCTCAATTTCGCGTCCGCGCACGTGCCAGTATTGTTCGTCCGGGGCCGCAGGCTGCCCGGAGACACATTCGGCCAGCCCCGGGCGTTCCCGCGCAAGCTTGACTCGTTGATTGTAAAAATGGTTGCGCATGATCGTGAACAGCCCGCTTTGTCCAACTCGTCGGCAATTTCCCGGCTTCGCGGCCGGAACCTGTCTGATCGCCGGCGCACGCAATCTACTGGACCGAAAGCCGCGCTATTTCCATGGCGACGAAACGACCGATAAGCGCAGAGCCTGCAACCGATGGATGGGTTCGGTCCGCCGCCAGCAAGTTGGAAGCGTTCGGGTCGAACACATCTTCAGCGTCAATGAAAAACACACCTTCACGGGATTTTGCGAAGTCGGCAATCCGTTGCTCAAGTTCCACAAGAACGCGACGACACCCGCGGAACGACCGTGACTGTGGCGCCTGATAATAGCCGATCCACAAGACATTCGCGCCAGACCGCTGCGCCCTGGTGATCAGGTCAGGGATTGTCCCGGTTGAAGCATCCTTGGAAATCAGCACATCAATTTCTGCCTCGCAACCGGTACACCCGCACGAGACCCCAAGATCATTGGCCCCACCGTTCACGACAACCCAATCCCATTTGCCGGCAGGCAGCTGATCCGGGATGCTCAAGCTGCCAAACAGACCCGATCCACCACCGCGGAGGCGGGCACCGAAAGCCGCACGGCTGACCACGTCTCGGTCAAGTTCGGCCTCGATCACACTGCCCACATCCGCACCCGACGACCGGTTCCATGCCAGGACGGAGTCTCCGATCACCAGAATGTCGCCATCCCGCTGCAAAGGCGTGGTGCCACAACCGGCGAAAAGCACAAGGGCCGCTATCAACGCTGATTTTCGCAAGGTGCGCACCTCCTTTGTCAAAGGAAAGCGTGAGCGACGACACGATGGCAAATCACTGTTGTGTGCCCCTCATGCTGTCCGCGAATGGATGGTTGCCGGACGGGGCCGTCTGCAAACGTCGCCGTGAGACCAAATTTTCACAGCGCACAATCGTCGGTCGATCCCCATGTCTGCAGTCCGGCTGCTTTGCCGCCGGGTTTCCATATCCTTACCTTGGCCTTGGACACAGAGCGGCGTAGGGTCGCCATCAGCCAAGCATTGGGGTTACCATGCCTTCGATCGTTTCCATCCGAAACCTCACCAAAACCTACAAATCAGGCTTTGAGGCGTTGAAGTTGATCAACCTGGAGATCGAAGAGGGCGAGATTCTTGCCCTCCTCGGACCAAATGGCGCCGGTAAGACCAGCCTGATCTCTGCCATTTGCGGTATCGTTCAGCCAACTTCCGGCCACGTCACGGTCGGCGGCCATGATGTTGTCCGTGATTTCCGCGTCACGCGCAATCTGATCGGCCTTGTCCCGCAAGAGATCACGCTGGAGCCGTTTGAGAAGGTTTTCAACGCAGTCAGCTTTTCGCGCGGGCTGTTCGGAAAGGCGCCGGACCCGGCCCTTGTGGAAAAGGTGCTGCGTCAGCTTTCCCTTTGGGACAAGAAGGACAGCGCGATCATGCCGTTGTCCGGTGGCATGAAGCGTCGGGTCCTGATCGCGAAGGCACTGGTGCACGAGCCGCGGGTGCTGTTTCTTGACGAGCCATCTGCCGGCGTCGACGTGGAACTTCGCAAGGACATGTGGGCCGTGGTTGCAGGGCTCAAGGCCCAAGGCGTGACGATCATCCTGACCACGCATTACATAGAAGAAGCCGAAGCGATTGCCGACCGGGTTGCAGTCATCAACAAGGGTGAAATTCTGCTGGTCGAAGAAAAGTCGGCCCTGATGCAGCGGATGGGGCAAAAGCAGTTGCACGTCGATCTGGCGGAACCTCTGAGCACCGTGCCCGAGCTTCTTGGACATCATCCGATTGAACTGGGGCCGGACGGGCGCAGCCTGATCTTTACCTATGACACCAAGGGGCCGCGGACAGGCATCGTGACCTTTCTGAGCGACCTGCGCACCGCCGGCTTGCAGATGACCGACCTGGTCACAAAACAAACCAGCCTTGAAGACATATTTGTCGGGCTGTTGAGGGCAGAAGCATGAATTTCCACGCAATCAACGTCATCTTCCGGCGCGAGATGGCGCGGTTCTTCCGCACCATCATCGAGTCCCTGATTTCTCCGGTCATTTCAACGTCGCTTTACTTTGTGGTGTTCGGTGCGGCGATAGGTGGCCGGATCGAGACCGTCGACGGCGTGACTTACGGTGCCTTCATCGTTCCGGGGCTGATCATGTTGACGGTCATTACCCAGTCGGTGGCGAATGCGTCATTTGCCATCAACTTCCCGAAGTTCATCGGCACGATCTATGAGCTTCTGTCGGCTCCAGTCAGTTATGTTGAGATCGTAATCGGCTATGTCGGCGCTGCGGCGGTGAAGTCGATCCTGATCGGACTGGTCATTCTTGCGACGGCGTACCTGTTCGTCGATCTGCCCATTGCGCACCCATTTGCGATGCTGGCGCTGCTGGCGGTGACAAGCTTCAGTTTTTCGCTGTTCGGGTTCATAATCGGGATCTGGGCCAAGGATTTCCAGCAGTTGCAACTGATTCCGCTGCTCGTGCTGACCCCACTGATCTTTCTGGGCGGAAGCTTCTACAGCATTGATATGTTGCCGGGAATTTGGCGCACGATCGCATTGTTCAACCCGGTGGTCTATCTGATGTCGGTGTTCCGCTGGTCGTTCTTCGATACTGCCGACGTCCCTTTGCTTGCGAGCCTTCTGGCGATATCGCTGTTCATGGTTCTTTGCATGACAGTGGTCTGGTGGATCTTTCGCACAGGGTGGCGGATCCGACAGTAACAAACACTGCCAACCGATGCCGCGTGTGGGCAATCAGGGATCATCCTTTCAATCGGTCATTGCTATCGCTTCTACCAAGTCGCTTTACCGCGCCCTTACGCTGCATCAAACGGCACGGTAAATTGGCCAGCCGCACCGGACCCAAAGGGAGGCGTCCAGACCTAGCCCCAGCGGGATCAACACTGGTCAGGCCAATCTAAAGTTGCCAAAGCCGCGATGACCCCTTGCTCATTGAAAGGCTTGCCAATGTTGGTTATGCCAATGAACACGTCGCCGCCCAAGGCGACAGGATCAAGGCAGGCACTGGCAACAAGAAATGGCACATCTCTGCTTTTCAGCGCTTCGGCGACAGGCGTGACAAGGTCGCGCCCCAAGTTCATGTCAAGAATTGCAAGCGATGGCAATTCCTGGTCAATAAGAAGCATCGCCCCCTTCACGGTCGGTGTCGGGCCTATGACGATCCAGCCCAAGCTTTCCAACGTGGCTTGCATGTCCATCGCGATGATGACTTCATCTTCCACTATCAGCACGGTCTTTTGCATGGCCTTGCTCCCGTCCTGCTGAACTCTTGGAAATTGGGATTGTCAGGGCCAGTTGCAGGCCTTCCTTCAAGTAGCGTTGCTTCAATTGGCCAGCCAGTGTGTATTCTACTGACGACGCGATAAGCATGGATCCCTGTCCATTTCTGACCTGGGGTGCCACCGGCGGACCGCCGCTTTCCACCCAATGGAGGCAAAGCTCCTCTACTGCTTCATTGATCTCCCACCAGACATGAACCCGACCTTCAGGCGCGGACAAAGCGCCGTACTTGGCGGCATTTGTCGCCAGCTCATGAAACACCAGACTGAGCGTGACCAAGCTGGCACACTCCAAGTCAGTCTCTGGACTATCGTCGATAACTACAGAGGTTGCTGTCGCATAGGGTACCAAGATACATTCGATCACCCGTTGGAGACCCAATCCACCCGGCTCCCCCAAGGCAATTTCATGCGCTTGTGTCAGGGCGCGGAATCGTCCCAGAAAGGTATCCCTGTATTGGTCGGCGGTGCGTCCCTCGGTACTTGTGGTCCGGGCCATGACCTCGGCGATTGTCAGCAAATTCCGAACTCGGTGCCGCATCTCGCCGTAGAGGATGTCTTTGGCTATGTCTTGCTGAATTGTCTCTGTCGCATCCTTGATGGTCAGGAGAATGGACCGCGGACCCCCGGCATGAGTGAGACCGCGTGCGGTAACCAGCATTGTGCGCCTGCCAAGATCGGGAAATTCGGTCTCAACCTCATAATCTATGATTGCGGTCGCCCGAGGGATGATCTCGACCAGCAGCTTTCTCAGTTCTGGAATGTCCCATTGACCCTTGCCAAGTTCGTAGATGGGTTTCCCGATCGTCTCGAACCCGTCAACGTTGAATGTTTCAAAGAATGAGCGGTTCGCGCTCAACACGCAAAGCCGAGTGTCGAGGACGACAAGCGGGTCCGAGATCGTATCGACAATGCCCTGCGCTTGGACATGTCCCAATCGAAGTTGCCGGTAGAGGTCATCGATATTCACGCTCACGCATCCTTCTTCTGCGTCTGGTGGGCACCAACATCCCTGGCCTGTATTAAGTTCCAGTTCGGTCGTATTTTGCCCGATGGGCGGCGCAAGCGTGAGGGGCGCAATCGGTATGCAGAGGCCCTCATTTGGACGAGTAAAGTCTTGTCAAACCTGAGCCGTGTTCACTCAAGCCGGTCCTGTCCTGCACGTGTGAACCTGCTTTCGTTTCCTTGTCGACCGCATCACTCAGTCAGTCTGACACTTCGCCAATATGTGCCAGCGGCAGCCTGGGCCTGTCTGAGGAAGGCAGGGAAATACTTTCCTGACTGGCACTTTGTGCGGGCCTGTTGCCGGCGTTCTTTGCCTTGCTGCCGTGATCAGACCTTCAAGCCCTGTCCCTGAACACGGGTTGAGTCCAAAGATCAGCGGCAGCCGTGTGGCAGGCGTCTTTCCCCGCCGATCCGGCTGGCCGCAGTGTCGCAGTTGCCGGGAACTTGTGCCCACTTGGCGCGTTCCAGTCCTGACAGAATGAGGGTGACCCAGCATGAACTGGCTGAAGACCGTCGGCAGCGGGCCTGCAGGCATTCGGACATCGCCAGCTTTCCAAAGCGTCCACGTCACCGCGGGGCAGCAGGCGGTTCGATATTTCTGAAACCACTGAACGAAGGATTTCATGATGGCCAACAAGAAAGCCAAAGCAACCGGTATCCCCCAAGGATCAGGCGGCGAGACGCAGCAACGCGGCGAAGTGACTTTGACCACCAACCACGGGGTTCCGGTGTCCGACAACCAGAACTCGCTGAAGGCGGGCGCGCGCGGACCGACGCTGCTGGAAGACTTTGTTCTGCGCGAAAAGATCTTTCATTTCGACCATGAACGTATCCCCGAGCGCATTGTCCACGCCCGTGGCACCGGGGCACATGGTTTCTTTGAATGTACCGAAGCCATCCCTGAACTGACCCGGGCCTCGCTTTTTCAGGAAAAGGGCGCACAGGTGCCTGTCTTCGTGCGGTTCTCGACCGTCGCGGGGTCGAAAGGCTCAAAAGATACGCCCAGGGACGTGCGCGGCTTTGCCGTCAAATTCTACACCGATGAGGGCAACTGGGACCTCGTCGGCAACAACATCCCGGTGTTCTTCATCCAGGACGCGATGAAGTTCCCCGATCTTGTGCATGCGGTCAAACCCGAAGCGGACCGCGGCTTTCCGCAGGCGGCCTCGGCGCATGACACGTTCTGGGACTTCGTATCGCTGATGCCTGAAACGATGCACATGATCATGTGGGCGATGTCCGACCGGGCGATCCCGCGCAGTCTGCGAATGATGGAGGGGTTTGGCGTCCACACTTTCCGCCTGGTCAATGCCGACGGCGAGGCAAAGATGGTCAAGTTCCATTGGCGGCCGCGCCTTGGCTTGCAATCAACCCTGTGGGACGAGGCAGTCAAGATTTCCGGCGCGGACCCCGATTACCATCGTCGCGACCTGTTCGAAGCCATCAAGGCAGGGGACTTTCCCGAATGGGATCTTGGGCTGCAGATATTTGACGAGGCCTTCGCCGATGCGCAGCCCTATGACGTGCTGGACGCAACCAAGCTGATCCCGGAAGAAGATGTGCCGCTGCGCATCGTCGGTCGGCTTGTGCTGGACCGCTGGCCCGATAATTTCTTTGCTGAAACGGAACAGGTCGCGTTTCTTCCAACCAACGTCGTGCCGGGGATCGACTTTTCGAACGATCCCCTGCTGCAGGGACGCCTTTTTTCATACCTCGACACGCAGAAGTCCCGGCTGGGAACCACCAACTTCCACCAGATCCCGATCAATGCGCCGAAGTGTCCGATGCACAACTTTCAGCGTGACGGGATGATGCAGACCCAAGTGCCGAAGGGCCGCGCAAACTATGAGCCGAACAGTTTGGCCGAGGCGGGCGAAGATGGTGGACCGCGCGCGTCCGACCAGGGCTTTGTCTCGGTTGCGAGGTTTGCGGAACCCGCGTCCGAGAAGGTTCGCATCCGGGCGGACAGCTTCGCGGATCACTTCAGCCAGGCGCGGTTGTTCTTCGCTTCGCAAAGTGAAGTCGAGCAGGGCCATATCGTTGCAGCGCTTGTATTCGAGTTGTCCAAGGTGAAGCTGCCGCATGTGCGTGACCGGGTTTTGGGGCAGCTTCGCAACGTCGATGAAAATCTTGCCGCGCGTGTTGCCAACGGGATCGGGGTTACCCTGCCCACCGCCGTTCCGCCAGCAAAGGCGCCGATTGATCTGCCCGTTTCCAAGGCGTTGTCGATGTTGACGCACAAGGCCCCGGTGGTGGGTCGCTGCCTTGCGGTGCTGGTGACTGACGGCGCAGATCGTGCTGTGGTTGACGCGCTGCAAGACGCGGCGAAAGCTGCAGGGGCTTCGGTAAAAATCATCGCTCCAAAGGTTGGCGGGGCGGTTCTGAGTGACGGAAAGCGCCTTACGGCCGATGAAAAGATTGACGGCGCGCCCTCGGTGCTGTTCGACGCCGTGGCACTTGTCCTGTCAGCCGAAGGTGCAACGCACTTGTTGGGAGAGAAAGCCGCGCTGGACTTCGTCTCGGACGCATATGCGCATTGCAAGGCGATTGGTCATACCGAAGGCGCGCAAACGCTGATGGACAGGGCCGGGGTCTCGGCGGACGGCTTCATCGTCGCCCTGCCCGAGGGCGCAAAGGCTTTGATCGCATTGCTGTCGTCGCGCGACTGGTCCCGCGAAAAGCAGGTCAAGCTGCCGCTCTGACGGCAAAACATGCCTCGCGGGCCAGTTTGGGAAAATCCTGTATTCAGGCCGGACCGTGCGGGGTTGATCGCTGTCACAGCTGCCGCTCTTTTTTGGGGGCTGCCGTGCAGTTGGTATGCCCCGCCAGTCAGAAATGATTGAAGGGCAAATTGGCAAGGATAAGGTTTGCCGCGCAGGTCGGACAACTCATTCACACGGCAGCGGTGTGCGTCACCTCCATATCCGTAAATCCGACAGCAATCCCATCGAGATGAATGGCTGGATGGCCACAACCCCGGCGGCAATCGGGCAATCCGATAGCCGATCACTTGAATTGAATTACAGCAAACAGTGACCTGCTACTGGTCTTTCATCCAGCCAAGACCGGAGCCCAATGATCGTTACGCCTGTTGGGGCGGGTTGACCAATCGCCCGGCGCGCGGAACTCTCATCGCGTGCTGCGCGTCGGGCGATTGCGGTGGTCAGATGCAAGGCGAAACCTGCGGGGGCCTGGTAGCCAAGGGCCGAGTGGGGCCGCGCGGTGTTGTAGTCGGTCACCCAGGCGGCGATCAGGTCGCGGGCATGGTCGAGATTTCAGAACAGCGTTTCGTTGAGAAATTCGTCCCGCATCCTGCCGTTGAAGCTTTCGACAAAGCCATTCTGCATCGGCTTTCCCGGAGCGATGTAGTGCCACTCGATCTTGCGCTCGGCGCACCACTTCAGGATCGCGTTCGCCGTCAGTTCCGTCCCCCTCGCCATTGTCCTCGGACCAATGGCGGACTATGGCTCGATCGGAGATGATCATCCCGGGCTTGCCGCGCCGTTCGATCAACACCGTCAGCTCCCATGCCACGCGGCGGCCCGAGATCGAGGTGTCTGGAGCCGCAGCGAGGCACTCGCGCGTGACGTCAACCGATCAAAACAGTGTCGTATCGTGCAGCCAGTTCCTCGATGCCGTGCGGGAATACGGCCGCCAGTTGCTTGAACATCTCCTCGATCCCGCCGGGCGTGAAAGTGACCAGCGAGCGCACCGGCGTCTCGGTCTGGTTCATCCAGGAATGGGCCACACCGCGCGGCACGAGGACACTGGTCCCGGCGTTGGCGTCGAACTCGACCCCGTCGCAGACGAAGTGCATTTCGCCCTGCTGGATGTAGAAATACTCGTCCACGCTGCGGTGGATGTGGGGTGGCGCCGCCGCTCCTGGTGCCGCGATGGATTCGACCAC
>JANPJU010000040.1:0-21666 GCA_031425675.1 Paracoccaceae bacterium
TGGGCCGGTCAGACCCTGGCCGATCTTGGCGCGGATGTGGTGAAGGTTGAGGCCCCGGAAGGCGATGACACCCGCCGCTGGGGGCCGCCCTTCATAACGGCGGGGGGTGAAAAGACCGCCGCCTATTTTCACGCCACCAACCGGGGCAAGCGGTCCATCACCTGTGATTTCCGCACGGTTGAGGGGCAAGAGGTTGTCCGCAATCTGGTGGCAGACGCCGATGTGGTGATTGAAAACTTCAAGGTCGGCGGGCTGGCGAAATACGGGCTGGATTGGGAAAGCCTGCGCAAGGTGAACCCCAGGCTGATTTATTGTTCGATTACCGGCTTCGGGCAGGACGGGCCTTATGCCCACCGCGCGGGCTATGACTTCATCATCCAAGGCATGTCCGGGCTGATGAGCGTGACCGGCCCCGCCGATGGCCAGCCGCAGAAGGTTGGCGTGGCGGTGACGGATGTGTTCACCGGCGTCTATTCCGCCACGGCGATCCTTGCAGCTCTTGTTCAGCGCGGGCGCACCGGCGAAGGCCAGCAGATCGACATGGCGCTTCTGGACGTGGCGACCAGCGTGATGGCAAATCAGGCGATGAATTACCTGGCCTCGGGCAAGGCGCCAGGGCTGATGGGCAACGCCCACCCCAACCTTGCGCCCTATGCGGTTTTTGACTGTGCCGATGGTTGGCTGATCCTGGCCACCGGCAACGACAGTCAGTATCAGCGGCTGTGCAAGGTGCTGGGGGTTGAGGATATGGCGACCGATCCCGCCTTTCTGACCAACGCCGACAGGGTGCGGAACCGCGCCGCGATGACCGAACGGCTGACCAGCGCCACAAGACGCTGGGCCAAGGCCGATCTCCTTGACGCCTGCGAAGCTGCCGGCGTGCCGGCCGGGCCGATCAACGATATGGCCGAGGTTTTCGCCGACCCGCAGGTCATTGCCCGCCAGATGCAGATCGCGCCCGAAGGCCTGCCCGGCGTGCGCAGCCCGATGCGGTTTTCTGGCGCAGAGTTGTCACTGGACCGCCCCGCCCCCCGCCTTGGCCAGCACCAGGATGAGGTTTTGGGCAAGAAGCCCTAAAGCCCCAGCTTGGTGAATGCGGCATCAACCATGCTCCAGTCCGCCACCTCAAGCCGCACGACCAGTGTCAGGACCCGCATCCGCCAATGGGGTGGCAGGCGGGCGGCGTCTTTTTCGGTGGTGACCAACTGGGCGCCGGTGGCCATCGCCTCGGCCTCAAGCCGTTTCAGCAGGGTTTCCGACAGGGGGGCATGATCTGCCAAAGCCTCACCCCGGACCAGATCAGCGCCAAGGCTGCGCAGGGTGGTGAAGAACCGCTCGGGGTCGGCGATCCCGGCGAAGGCCAGAAGGCGCTGGCCCTGCCAGTCCATCCCGGTCTTCAGGGGAAGGAGTTTGGCCGTCAGCACGGGCACCGGGACCTGCGGCCCCCAGATGGCCGCAAACTGCGCCTGAGCTTCGGCCTCACCGATGGCAATCACCAGATCGGCTCGGGCAAGGCCGGTGGCGACCGGTTCCCGCAACGGGCCAGCGGGGATGCAGCGTCCATTGCCAAAGCCGCGCGCGGCATCGACGACGACCACAGCCAGGGACTGTCTGACGCTGGGGTTCTGAAAACCGTCATCCAGCAAGATGACCCCGGCGCTTGCAGCCGTCGCGGCCTGTACCCCGGCGGCGCGGTCCTTCGCCACCCATGTATGCGCGAAGGCGGACAGCAGCAGTGGTTCATCCCCCACATCAGTGGCGGCATGGCGGGTCTCTGCCACCTGCACCGGCCCGGTCAGGCTGCCGCCATAACCCCGGCTGACGATATGCACGACATGGCCGCGCGCCGTCAGGCGTTGGGCAAGGGCAAGCGTGACCGGCGTCTTGCCAGCCCCTCCGGCCACCAGATTGCCCACGCAGATGACCGGAACGCGGGGAGTGAGCCCAGGTTGGCGCAGGCGGCGGGCGGTGCCAGCGGCGTAAAGCCAGCCCAAGGGTGTCAGCATCCGCGCCAAAAACGTGGGCCGGTCAGGCGGCGTGAACCAGAAGCGTGGCGCGCGCATCATGGGGCCGCATCCATCAGCGCACGCATCCGGACAAGGACCCGTTCCGTCACCTCGGCCCCATCGCTGGCCACCGCCCAGGCCGCCTGCGCCAAGCGCGCGGCGCGGTCCGGGGCCAGAAGGTCGCCCAGACTGTCAGTCAGATCGCTGGCCGAGGCGACGGCGCGCGTCGCCCGGGCTGCGCCAAGACGGCCAAAGATCGGACCATAGCGCCCGGTGCGCGGGCCGTGCAGGATGGCCGAACCAAGGGCCGCCGCCTCCATCGGGTTGCGGGTGGGGCCAGCTCCATTCAGGCTGCCCCCCAGAAAGGTTACCGGGGCCAGGCGATACCAAAGACCATATTCGGCAGGGTTGTCGGCAATGAATACCTCAACCGCGGCGTCGGGTTCTTCTTCGCGCATCCTGCGGGCAACGACCCAGCCTTCCTGATCCTCAAGCCGCTGGGCAAGGGGTTCGGCATCGGCTGCATCGGCGGGCATGATGATCATCAGCAGCCGGTGTGCCTGCTGCAGCGTGGCCCGGTGGGCGGCAATCACCGCAGCCTCTTCTGCAGCGGTAGGACCGGCGGCGAACCAGACCGGGCGCGCTGCCAGAAGCCGGGCAAGGACGGCGCGCTCTGCCTCAAGGCACGGCAACGCGGCGCTTTCCTCTTCCATCCGGCCGGTGACGGCGACAGCGGACAGCGCGGCCCCGGCCTTGCGAAAAGCGCGGGCGGCAGCTTCATCCACAGCGCAGATCTGCAAGAAACGCGACAGCGCCGACCGCATCAGCCCGGGATACCAGACGTCGCGTTCACGCAGGAACCGAGGTGCGCGACCGTTCACCAGCAGCATCGGAATCTGACGTTCTGCGGTCTCGTGCAGAAGTGCGGGCATCAATTCACCGGCAGCGAAGGCCACGATGTCGGGACGCCAATGGTCAAGAAACGCCCGAGAGTCTGCAGGCGTGTCGCTCGGTGCAGGCTGGTGGATCACACCGTCGCGCGTTGGCAGGGCAAAAGGGCAGGTCAGAAGGACGGCAATCCCGTCCTCCTCAACCAAACGCCGGGCAAGGGCCAGCATCGGGCTGGCCTGATCTTCGGACGGCGCATGCAGCCAGGCAAGGCCCCCGGACGGGCGCTGTGGCCGGGGCGAGCCCGGCCCCGGGTCGCGCCGGTTGCCCAGATTGTAAAGCCTCAGGCCCAGCGACGCCGTCATGGATCAGAGACCCAGTTCCTCGGTCGGCGAGCCTGAAGCCGCCTCATCCCGCAGGCGGTGAATGTGGGCGATGAAATATCGCATGTGGGCGTTGTCGACGGTGCGCTGCGCTTCGGCTTTCCAGGCGGCAAAGGCAGATTGGTAGTCAGGGAACATGCCCACGACGTGCAGGCTGGAAACATCCCGAAAGACGTTGGTCTGGGGGTCGACCAATTCGCCTCCGAAGACAAGGTGCAGGCGCTGGGTCATTCTCGGCTCCGTGGTCAAAACAATCGCAAAGGGACGGGGACTGGTGGAAAGGCAGGCGGTGGGACACTAGCGGTTTCCGGCGGCGGGGGAAAGCAGGCAAGCGGCAGGCTATCTTGTCGGCCTACGGACGCGGGGCTTGCGCTGCGGGTGGGTTGTGGCAAGACTGCGCGCGGGGCCGGAGTGCGGCCATTTGTTGGGGGCTTTGATGAATATAAACCAGTTTCTGGGTGGCAATGCGGTATTTCTTGCCATCGCTTTGTTCGTCATCGTCTGCGTTTTCCTTGGGGTTCGTATCGTGCCCCAAAGCGAAAAGCATGTGGTCGAACGCTTTGGCCAGCTGCGGTCGGTGCTTGGCCCGGGCCTGAACTTCGTGGTGCCGTTCCTTGACCGGATCGCGCACAAGGTGTCGGTGCTGGAACGCCAGCTGCCCAACGCCAGTCAGGATGCCATCACTGCCGACAACGCGCTGGTGAAGGTGGAAACCAGCGTGTTCTACCGCGTGACCGAACCGGAAAAGACCGTCTACCGGATCCGCGATGTCGATGGCGCCATTGCTACCACGGTCGCCGGAATCGTCCGGTCCGAGATCGGCAAGCTGGAGCTGGACCAGGTGCAATCCAACCGGTCCCAGCTGATCGAGCGGGTCCGCGAACAGGTGCGCGCCATGGTTGACGATTGGGGGGTCGAGGTGACGCGCGCCGAGATCCTGGACGTCAACCTGGATGAGGCGACCCGCGCCGCGATGATGCAGCAGCTGAACGCCGAACGCGCCCGCCGCGCCCAGGTGATGGAGGCCGAGGGCAAGAAACGGTCGGTCGAACTTGCCGCCGACGCCAGTCTTTACGCAGCCGAGCAAGAGGCCAAGGCCCGCCGCGTGACCGCCGACGCCGAGGCTTATGCCACGGGCGTCATCGCCGTGGCGATCAAGGAAAACGGGCTGGAAGCCGCCCAGTTTCAGGTCGCCCTGAAACAGGTCGAGGCTTTGCAGGCCGTGGCCGTGGGCCAGGGCAAGCAGACGATCCTTATTCCGGCCAATGCGCTGGATGCCTTTGGTGATGCGTTCAAGATGCTGAAAGGACGTGGCTAGGATGTTGCAAGGCATGGCGGCAACATGGTGGGCCTGGATCGTCCTTGGCTTTGCGCTGGGGGTGCTGGAGGTGTTGGCGCCAGGTTACATCTTCCTTGGCTTTGCCATCGGCGCGGTGGTGACGGGCGCGCTGGTCGGCTTTGGTCTCGCACCCGTGGGGCTTCCCGCACTGATCCTGATCTTCGCTATCGCCTCGGTCGCGGCCTGGCTTGTGCTGCGACGTGTGGTCGGCAAGCGTGAAGGCCAGGTGAAGATCTGGGACAAGGACGTGAATGACTGACGCGGCCTTCCGTCCCGTGCGTCTGACGCCCCGGGGCGTCCGTGAGGGTACTGGACGGGCGGCCCTCCGATGATCAGGCTTGCCTGATGGATTTTGTCGGGGCCAAGGCGGCGCTGTTTTGCGACGGCGCGGTTCTGGCCTGTTTGCGGGATGATCACCCAGGGTTGGCATGGGCGGATCACTGGGATTTGCCCGGTGGCGGCAGGGAAGGTGACGAATCCGCAGAGGAATGTTTCCTGCGGGAGTTGGAGGAAGAGTTCGGCTTGCAGCTTTCGCCCAACCGTCTGGTCTGGCGGCGGGTGTTTCCTTCGATCATGGATGCCAGCCGAAGTTCAGTGTTCTTTGCAGGCCGGTTGCGGCCCGCCGAGATCGGGGCAATCCGGTTCGGCGACGAAGGGCAGCACTGGGCATTGATGCCGGTGGCAAAGTTTCTGGGGCTTACCAAAGCGGTGCCGGAAATGCAGCGACGGGTGGGGATTGTCTGGGCAGAATGGCAGATGGGATGACGGTTGCCGGCCCTGGCGCAATTGATGTCTGGCGCGCGAAGCGTCGGAAGCGCAATCGAAACGGCCTGTCATTCTCAATAGTTTAGGTTGGCTGGTTCAGCGCCACCAGATGATTGTCCCAAGCCGTCGGTCCAGACCCAAGCGGGCTTAGCCCAGTCGCGTCAGCGGTCCAGAGCGCGCCAAGCCCATCGGTCAGCAGAAAGCCCCCCGCATGGGCGGCGGCACCACAAAGGTCGGCGCGGTGGTGGGTCACGATATGCTGGCCGTTCGCCGCAAAGATCATCGCGGCCCCCCCCTTGGGCGAGGTGATCAGCACCTGATCAGCAGTCGCAGCGACAGAACCGGCGTAGCCTTGCATCGTAAAAGCATCCTGCGGCGCGGGTTCGCACAGGATGGGGTCCGCGCCAGGGGTCCAAAGGCCAAGCTGGGGCACAGGTTCGGACGCATCACCCTCCCATTGCATGGCGAAAGCGATGGCATCGCCGATCAGTGCAAGATGGCGGATGCTGTTCTGTCTGAGGTCGGGAAGGTCGATCTGGTCAAGCAGCACGCCATCAGGGGACAGCAGCGTCAGGTTCGGGCGCATCGTCGGGATGTTCAGCTTGGCCCTGTCAACAGGATCTGTCTGGATGCCACCGTTTGCGACAGCAAGGGTGCCGTCTGCCAAACGCTTGACCTCATGCGGGCCAAGGCCGTGGCTGGGCCAGTTGGTCAGGCGGGTGTAGCTGCGGGTATCCCACAGGCCAATGCGGCCTTCGCTGGTGTCTGCAACAACTTCCGAGGTCATCAAGACCTCACCATCCGCAGAAAACGCGCCATGGCCGTTGAACTGCAGGCCGTCAGGCGGGCTAAGGCGGTGAGTGATGCTTCCGCTTGCGCAGTCCAGCACCAGGGCGAAGGTGCCGGGGCGACGGGCGAAGGCCACCGCTTCTGCGCGAACGGGATGGGCGGCAGCGGCGTGTCCACGACCGGGCAGCGGGATCTGGAACAGGCTTTCACCAGCGGTGGAAAGGGCGTGAAGGAAGAACCCCTCCCCCCGCTTTCCGGCGGCAAGGAAGGCTGGGCTGCCGACCTCGGCCCAGGTCAGCCGCGGGGCACAAGCGGCGGCAAGGGTGGCAAGGAAAGCGCGGCGCTGCATCAATCTCCATCCTGCGAATTGAAGCCAAGGGTGACGCCAAGCGCGGGCCCGATCTCGCCCAGTGCCGCGTCGCGGGTGGCGCGCACGGATTGTTGCAGGATCTCCAGTTTCAGCCAGGCTTGCGGGTCGGAAAGGGTTGCGAAACTGGGGCCGTCCAAGGCGTTGGCCAGCTTAAGAGACTTGTCAAAGGCGGCAAGGGTGCGCGGGCTGTCGGGGTTCAGATGCAGCGCAAGGTCCCGCAGTGCCCGCAGCGACAGAACGACATTGCGCAGCGACCGGTCTGAGGCGCGGGCCTCGGCAAGGTCTGGGCGCGGTTTGTCGAAACTGCCCAGCGGTCTGCCGATGCGACGGTCGGCAAGGTATTCAAGGCCGGTGGCAAGCTGGGTGAACAGGGCCTGGGTGCCTTCATCCGCCGTCAGGAAGCGCGCGTTGTCGGGTTGGCCTGCGGTCAGGAGCAGGTCACCGTAAGGCCCCCATTCAGTCTCCAGCGCCATTGCCATGCGGGCAAGGTCATCGGCGGTGGCATGGATCAGCGGGCACGGGTCTGCCGGCAACGTGTCTGCGGGGTACAGCAGACGCTCCAGCCCGGCAAGACCACGGGCGGCGACCGACTGGTCGGCCATGCTCTCGGGTGTCAGGGCGGCGGGATCGCCGGTCAGAAGAGCGCGCTGGGCCTTTTGGCCAAGGGCCTTCGGGTCGGGCCAGAACAGGATTGCAAGCGCGCGCCCGTCATCTTCGGCCGGGCCAAGATGGAGGTGGGCCACCGAAAGCCAGGCGTCATAGGCGGCGTGGAACGCCGGGCGCAGGGCTGCGGGATCACAGCTGTCCAGCACCGCAAGGGCATCTGCCTGATCGGCAAACGCGGCATAGCCGTGGCGAATATGATCCTGGACCACCTTGGCAGTATCGGCCTGCACAGGTGTAGCAAGAAGAACAGCAAGGACCAAGGCGCGCATGTCAGAGACTTTCCAGAAACGAGAGAAGGGCAGCGCGGTCTTCGGGTGCAAGGTCGATGACGGCGTCGCGCTGCGCCTCAGCCTCGCCGCCGTGCCAAAGAATCGCCTCAAGAACTGTGCGGGCGCGGCCATCGTGCAGGAAGCCCGCGTTGGGTGAGACCCGCTGCGTCAGACCAAGACCCCACAGCGGCGGAGTGCGCCATTCACGGCCAGTGGCAAGGTGTTCGGGCAGCCCGTCGGCCAGCGCCTCTCCCATGTCGTGGAGCAGAAGGTCGGTATAGGGCCAGATCAGTTGAAAGCTTTGCTCTGCCTGATCGGGCAGGCGCGCGGTGACGTGCTTTGGCGTGTGGCATCCGGTGCAGTTCAAACTGTGGAAAACCTCCTTGCCGCGCAGGGTTTCTGCGGCGTCCACAGTGCGACGGGCCGGCACGCCAAGGTTGCGGGCATAGTAAGTGACAAGGTCAAGGCTGGCGCGGTCCACCTCAAGCCCGTCGCGGGTACCCGGTTCTTGACCGTGGGCGGCGGCAATGCAGACCGTTTGGGTGGCCGTGCAATCGCCCCAAGGGCTGGGGTGCAGGTCAGTCGACAGGCCCATGTCGGCAAAAAATGCCTGAGCTGACTGATCGCGCAGGGTGGGTTGGCCGGCCTTCAGGCCAAAGCGGCCAAGCTGGTCACCGATCCGGTTTGCGCGGCCCGAGATCCCGTCGCCATTGGCGTCGTCAGGGTCTTCGCGGGCAAGAATTTCATCAGCGGGGATCGCCTCCAGCTGGCCAAGGCCAATCATTTGCGGGGCCAGGCGTGGCGAAAGGACGGTGGCAGGGTCCAATGGGCCAAACGCGGCATCGATTATGGTGTAGGCGGGTTGTCGCAGCATGATGACGGTGCCATCGGTCAGGGTGACGGGCAATGGGGTCCAGTTGACAGATACGCTCCCCTCTGCCGTCTGCCCCGGCGCGGCAAAGGTTTGCAGCTGGTGGCCATAGATCGGGTCAGCGACATGGGCCGCGATGGCCTGAAGATCAGGCAGACCAAGCCGCAGCAGGAATGTTCCGGGGACATCACCCGTGTCGTCGGGGGCCGGGGCGCGGCCGTCCTTTACATGGCAATCCTGACAGGCACGGGCATTGTACAGCGGGCCAAGTCCGTCAGACCCCTTGGTCGAGGATGGCGCCGCGACCCAAAGCTTCTGGAACAGCGCATTGCCGAGAGAAAACGCCATCCCATCCGCGATGTTGGCGGATGGGAGTGAGAAGGCGTCGGTGCTGTCCAGCACGCGAACGGTGGCGGCCCCGGCCGAGTTTGCCTCAAACGCCTCGGGCTTGGTAAAGTCGGTTGGCGGGACAAGGATGGCCGCAACCTTTGCCGCATCCTCGGCCGTGCGCGGGCCGGTTTGTGGCAGGTCGGCATTGGCCGTCGTGGCCAGCGCCCCATAAAAAGCGGTGCTCGCCGCAAGGCGGATGGTCAAGGCGTGGGCGCGCGCGCGCATGGTGTCAGGCTTCGTTGAAAGTCCCTGCGTTCAGCTGCATGAAGCGTTCGGCCCCCAGCTTTTCATGCAGGGCGATCTGAGTTTCCAGAAAGTCGATGTGGCCTTCTTCGTCCATGGCGATGTTTTCAAACAGCTTCATCGACACGATGTCCCCGACCTGCGCGCAGTATTCGCGGGCCTCACCATACAGGGCGCGCGCCTCAAGTTCGGCGGCAAGGTCGCACTGCATGCTTTCCAGCGCGTTCTGCCCGATGCGCAGCGGGTCCAGCTTTTGCAGGTTCGGGTGGCCTTCCAGAAAGATCACGCGGGCAATGAAACGGTCGGCGTGCTGCATCTCCTCGATGCTTTCGGCGCGGGATTTGGCGGCCATGTGGGTCAGGCCCCAATCATCCTGCAGGCGGTAGTGCAGCCAGTACTGGCTGACGGCGGTAAGCTCTGACCGGATCGCGCGGTTGAGGTAGTCGATGACTTTAGCGTCGCCCTTCATGGTGTTTTCCTGTGTCCTGTGCGGGAAGCTGGCGCAGACCCCGCAGGTTCATGGGTACTTCGAATGTGGTGCAGTCGCGCATGGTGTTCAGAAACAGCGGCATGCATCCGCCACAGTCAGCCCGTTTGCCAAGCGCACGATAGATCTTGCCCGGCGTGATTACCGTATCAACATCCGCCGCGCGCATCCAGTCCACGGCGGCGCGGATGTCATGGTCGGAAATGCCCTGGCACTGGCAGATGATCATCGCGGCCCCTGCTGTGGATTATTGGAAGATGGCGTTGGGGTTATCCAGGCTGTCAGAGCCTTCAAAGCTGATCTTTGACAACCCAAGCGCCGTGACCGCGCGGTCGATGGACGCGGTCTGCGCCACCAGCGCGTTGACCCCGCCCATGATCAGCGCCTCGCCTTCGGCATCGCCGGGGGCAAGCATCTGGTCATAGGCAAACCCGCCTTCCGCCGCGGCCTTGATCGCGCCAAGCGCCGCGACCGAGGCATCAAGATCGGCGGCAAGCTGGGTGGCAAGGTCGGCGTCGGCTGCGGCGATCAGGTCGGCCAGCGCCGGGCCTTCGACAACCGACCCGTCAACCCGGGTGTAGCGGCCAAGGTAGACGTTCTGGATGCCGACGCCGTCATAGTAGTGGCTGTTGTGGGTGTTGTCGGAAAAGCAGTCATGCTCTTCTTCCGGGTCGTTCAAGAGAAGGCCCAGCTTCATCCTTTCACCACCAAGTTCGCCGTAAGACAGGCTGCCCATGCCAGTCAGCGCCGCCAGAAGGCCAGCGCTTGGGTCTGCGGTCACGGCGGCTCGGGCGGGGCCGGTGTCGGTCCAGTTGGCGGCCATTTCCTCAAGGTCCGTGACCAGCAGGTCAGCGGCGGCCTGAAGATAGGCGGCGCGGCGGTCACAGTTGCCGCCAGTGCAGCCGTCGCCTTGCAGGAAATCGGTGTAGGGGCGGTTGCCCGCGCCCGGCCCGGTACCGTTCAGATCCTGACCCCACAGCAGAAACTCGATTGCGTGGTAGCCCGAGGCGACGTTCGCCTCGATCCCGTCCGCCTCATGCAGGGTCGTGGAAATGAGAGCGGGGGTGATCTTGCTGGCGTCGATTTCAGTGCCCGAAAGCGTGAATGTCGGCGTGGCTATGACGTTCAGCAGGGCAAGGGCGTTTTCGCCAGCCTCGGCCGGGGCGACATAGTCGATCAGACCTTCGTCCAGCGGCCAGGCGTTTACCCGGCCCTCCCAATCGTCAACGATCGGATTGCCAAAGCGGAACACCTCGGACTGCTGATAGGGCACGCGGGCGGCCAGCCAGGCCGTTCTGGCCGCGGCGAGGGTGTCATCAGAGGGGGAGGCGATCAACGCGGCGATGGCAGATTGCAAGGCTTGCGCGGTGGTCAGGCTGTCCTGATACGTCGCCAGCGCGATGTTGGCGTAGGTTTGCGTAACCTCTTCCGGCGTGGCGGTGAACGCTGGGGTGGCCAGCACGGTCGTCAGAAGCAGCAGGGAAGCAAAACGCATATGCGGACCTTTTCAGCAATGTGTGCTGAATGAATGTTGACTAAAACACTTTGCCTTGTAAAGGCGATTCTTTTACTTGGGAATTTTGCCGCAGGAACTGGGGTTACACCGGAAGCTCTGCAATCACCGCGCGGGCGGCAGCGGCCGGGTCTTTTGCCTGCCAGATCGGGCGGCCGATCACGATGTGGTCCGCACCATCCGCAATTGCCTGATGCGGTGTGGCGGTGCGCTTTTGGTCGCCGGTTGCAGCACCGGCAGGGCGCACCCCGGGCGTCACGATCAGCCGACCTTGCGCCTGAGGCAAGGCGCGGATCAGCGCGGCCTCTAGCGGGCTGGCAATGACGCCATCGGCCCCCGCCTCGAACGCGCGGGCGGCGCGCTCCTCGGTGATGGTGTGAATATCACCGGACTTGATCAGGTTTGCGTCCAGATCCGCCCGGTCCAGCGACGTCAGGATCGTCACCGCCATGATCTTCAGACCGGTGCCGCGCTTGCCCTCACACGCAGCGCGCACGACCTGAGGGTCGCCATGGACGGTCAGGAAATCAAGATCGTACTGCGCAAGGCCCCGGACGGCTGCCTCGATCGTGGCACCGATGTCAAAAAGCTTGAGATCAAGAAAGATGCGCTTGCCGTGTTCGTGCTTCAATTCATTCGCAAGAGCCAGCCCACCGCCCGTCAGCATGCCAAGGCCGATCTTGTAAAAGCTTGCCGCATCACCGATGCGCGCCACCAGATCAAGGCCATGCACCACGTTCGGCACGTCAAGTGCGACGATCAGGCGGTCATCTGCGGTCATCATCGCCTCCACGGGGTGGGATCAGGGGGATCGCGGCGGTTTGACGGGGCGGGGCGGGGCTGTCAAGACTTGCGGAAAAGGGGGCAGACATGATCCTGGCGTTTGACATTGGCGGCAGCCGTATCCGGGCGGCCACCTGGGATGGCGCGCTGACCCCGCTGGGCGAAGTGGCCACGCCGACTGCTGACCGCACAGCCTTTGTCGAAGCGATTACCAGCCTGGCGCAGGGCCGGGGTGCAATGGGCATCGCGATTTCCATCGCCGGGATCGTGGATCCGCAATCCGGGGTGGGCAAGGTTGCCAACATCCCCGCAATTGACGGTCTGGCGCTTGGCCCTGCATTGCAGGCCGCAATCGGGGTGCCGGTGCTGATCCTGAACGACGCTGACTGTTTTGCGCTAGCCGAAGCGCGCTTGGGCGCGGGGCGCGGGCATGGGTCTGTGTTCGGGGTCATTCTGGGAACGGGTGTGGGCGGCGGGCTGGTGATCGGCGGTCGTGTGGTAACGGGGGCAGGCGGGTTTGCAGGCGAATGGGGACATGGTCCGGTGATCCGGGGCGACCATGCCGTTGCTTGCGGCTGCGGTCAGATGGGCTGCATCGATGCCATTGGCGGTGCGCGGGGGGTTGAGCGGTTGCATCTGGCGCTGACCGGCGAGGTGGCTCCGTCAGAGGCCATTGTCGCGCGGTGGCAGGCAGCGGACGTGGTTGCCGCGGCCACGATGGCGCTGTGGTGCGATCTGCTGTCCGGTCCGCTGGCGATGGTGCTGAATGTGCTTGGTGCCGGAATAGTGCCGGTCGGCGGCGGCTTGTCCCGCGCGCCCGGCGTGGTGGAACTTTTGGACACAGCCGTGCGCGCACGGGTGCTGCGGGCGACGGACGCACCATTGCTGGTGCGGGCGATTTGTGGGGCGGATGCCGGGCTTTTGGGTGCCGCGCTGGCCGGAGAGGCCGAGTGGGGGCTTGGCCCGGGTGTATCAGATGAGCCATGATGCAGGTCGGCAAGGCGTAACGGGGGCAGCATGGATTTCAGCGTGACCTATGACCGGCCTCAGGACGGGCCAGACGCTGGCCCTGTGACGGTGGGTTGGTTTCTGGCCTCTGACAAGGGGGCGGTGCTGTATGATCCGCCGGAACGGGTGATCCTTCGGCCACCAAACCGGGCCCATGCGAAAAGTGCTGCGCGCTGTCCGGCGGTGGTGCAGCTGGAAAGCCGATATTTCCTGGTGAAATGCCCGTTTGACCTGCATATCGGCTTTCAGCGTGACGAAAAGGGCAAGGCGGTGCTGGTCAACCGGGCCGGGGCCGCAAGTCCGATCCGGACCAACAAGCTGAACGAGATCCTGACGCTGGTGACCGAGGCCGAGTGGCGGTTTCCGGACCGGCCTACGCTGCAGCTGCACCTGCCCTACTGCTTTATCGCGGATGAAATGGTCTACCTGTCGCAGATTTCCGCTTTCGCGCATTATCGCGCCGATCCCTTGCCGGGGACGATCTTTGGCGGGCGGTTCCCGATCACAATCTGGCCACGACCGTTGATGTGGGCGTTTGAATGGCATGAACCCCAGAAGGACCTGATCCTGAAACGGGGTGAGCCGTTGTTCTATGTGCAGTTCGAGGGGCTGGACCCAAGCCGCCCGGTGCAACTGGTTGAGGCTGAGAGGACTGCAGAGCTGAGCGCCTATCTGGAAAAGCTGTCCGGGGTGGTGAATTACGTCAACCAGACGTTTTCCTTGTTCAAGGCTGCCGAGGCGGTACGGCCAAAACGGCTTTTGGTGCCGAAAGGCTAAGACTTGTGGCCGGCCACCGGGGGTTTCACACCCCCGGACCCCCGTGGAGTATTTGTCAAATGAGCAAGCGAAATTTAATACAAACTTGACGGGGTATGGCGTGAAAAGCACCATCGAGATCTATCAGGTCGGGACGGGACGGGTGCGGCACGTCCTGACCGTCGATGGGCGGATCGAGGCGCCGAACTGGGCGCCGTCAGGAGATTGGCTGTTGGTCAACGGTGACGGGCGGCTTTTTCGGGTGCACCTCGCATCCCCGTCGCTGGAGCCCTTGAATACGGGTGCCGCGGACCGCTGCAACAATGACCATGGGATCAGCCCGGACGGAGCGACGATTGTCTTGTCATCGCACCATGAGGGAGAGGGCTCACAGATCTATGTGATGCCGGTTGCAGGGGGCGCGTTACGCAAACTGTCACCCGAGGCGCCAAGCTGGTGGCATGGCTGGTCACCGGACGGGGCGCGGCTGGCCTATGTGGCTGCTCGGGACGGGCGACGGGTGATCGACGTCCATACGATAGGGATTGAAGGTGGAGACGAGACCCGGCTGACCCAAGGTGAGGGGCATTGCGACGGGCCTGACTACAGTGCGGATGGGTCCAGGATCTACTATAACTGCGACCGGGGCGGGCATGCGCAGATCTGGGTGATGGCTGCCGATGGCAGTGGGCAGCGGCTTCTGTTCGCGGATGATCACGTCAATTGGTTCCCGCACCCGTCGCCTGACGGCAAGCATCTGGTCTATCTGGCCTATCCACCGGGGACGCTTGGCCATCCCGCAGACCTGGCCGTCGCTTTGGTGCTGTGCGACCCTGACGGCCGAAACCGTCGCCGGGTGTTGGAGTTCACCGGCGGTCAAGGCACGATCAACGTACCAAGCTGGGCACCTGACAGCGGCGCCTTCGCCTATGTCCGCTACACCCCATAGGCGGGTTTGAGGGTGGAAAATCTGCCGGGGGATGCCGGCTGATCAGACTCCTCCAGCAAGCCTGCCGCTTGCAGGATGGGCTGCAGATGGCGCGGGTCACCCCAGACGGAAATGTAAACCTCGGGCGGGAAACCGTTCGCGAGGTGTTCGGGCACAAGGTCGATGATCCGCACCCGCAGCGCATCTCCATGGGCGAGCGAAGGGGCGACGATCTCTTCGGCCATCGGGCCAAGGTGACCCATCAGCCCCGGCCGCAGCCGCGGGATCAGACCTAGGATTGGCTGGCTAAGGCGCGCAAACACGCCAATGCGGCCGTCGGGCAGCCGGTCAAGCCAAGCCGTGTCACCGATGGCAAGGGCGGTGCGGGCGACATGTATCACCAGGCCCTCGACTGGGGCCTTGTGGATCAGGGGAAGTTTCGCATCTGACATCGGGGGCCTTTCACGGACGAAGTGCCACGATGGCGGTCTTCGCGCGGGGATGGCAAGGTGTGCAGGTGGGCCACCTCGGTGCTTGCGCCGGGTCCCGCCGACCGCCAACGATCGGTTGGGCGGAGATTGGCCGGGAACGGGCCGAAGTGAATTTGCGGCGCAGGGGATTGCAAACGAAACCCTGCGCGCCCAGATCTTCCGCAAGGCCTTAGGTGGTGTGCTGGATGTCCGGGCACCGTGGATGGGGTGCTTCACGAAAGGAGAATGACCGATGAATTTGGAGAAATTCACGGAGCGGTCGCGCGGTTTCCTTCAGGCCGCCCAGACCATTGCGATGCGCGACAGTCACCAGCGCGTGCTGCCCGACCATTTGCTGAAAGCCCTGATGGATGATGACCAGGGTCTGGCGTCAAACCTGATCCGCAAGGCGGGTGGCAGCCCTGAACAGGTGAATGCGGCGATCAACGCATCGCTTGGCAAGCTGCCGAAGGTTTCGGGCGGCGATGGTCAAACCTACATTGACCCGTCATTGGTGCGGGTGCTGGACGAAGCCGAGGCGGTCGCCAAGAAGGCCGGGGATTCGTTTGTGCCGGTCGAACGGCTGCTGACAGCGATGGCGTTGGTGAACACGCGGGCCAAGGATGCGCTGACGGCGGGGGCGGTGACGGCCCAAGGCCTGAACGGCGCCATCAATGAGGTGCGCAAGGGGCGCACGGCGGACAGCGCTTCGTCTGAAGACACCATGGAGGCGCTGAGCAAATATGCCCGCGACCTGACGCAGGCGGCGCGGGACGGCAAGATTGACCCGATCATCGGTCGTGATGAGGAGATCAGGCGTGCGATGCAGGTGCTTTCGCGCCGCACGAAGAACAACCCTGTGCTGATTGGTGAGCCCGGTGTGGGCAAGACGGCGATTGCCGAGGGCCTTGCCTTGCGGATCGTGAATGGCGACGTGCCGGAATCCTTGCGCAACAAGCGGTTGATGGCCTTGGACATGGGGTCGTTGATCGCAGGCGCGAAGTACCGGGGTGAGTTTGAGGAGCGGCTGAAGGCCATCCTGAAAGAGATCGAGGCCGCCTCGGGTGAGGTGATCCTGTTCATCGATGAGATGCACACTCTGGTCGGCGCGGGCAAATCCGAAGGCGCAATGGATGCGGCGAACCTGATCAAGCCGGCTTTGGCGCGGGGGGAACTCCATTGTATCGGGGCAACCACGCTGGACGAATACCGCAAGCATGTGGAAAAGGACGCGGCCCTGGCCCGGCGCTTTCAGCCGGTCTTTGTGAGTGAGCCGACGGTGGAAGACACCATCAGCATCCTGCGCGGGATCAAGGAGAAGTATGAGCTGCACCACGGGGTGCGGATCACCGACAGCGCCTTGGTCGCGGCGGCAACGCTGTCGCACCGCTATATCACCGACCGCTTCCTGCCGGACAAGGCGATTGACCTGATGGACGAAGCCGCCAGCCGGTTGCGGATGGAGGTGGATAGCAAGCCCGAGGAACTGGACGCGCTGGACCGGCAGATCCTGCAATTCCAGATCGAATCCGAGGCCTTGAAGAAGGAAGACGACGCGGCATCCAAGGATCGGCTGGAAAAGCTGGAAAAGGAATTGGCGGATCTGCAGCAGAAATCATCCGCGCTGACGGCGAAATGGCAGGCCGAACGGGCCAACCTTGATGCCGCGCGCGGGCTGAAGGAATCGCTGGATGTGGCGCGTGTGGAACTTGAAGCCGCCAAGCGTGAGGGCAACTTCGCCAAGGCGGGCGAGTTGCAATATGGCCGCATCCCGGAACTGGAAAAGCAGCTGGGCGAGGCGGAGGGCCGCGAGGGTGAGGCGTTGGTGGCCGAAGCCGTGCGACCCGAACAGATTGCTGAGGTGGTGGAGCGTTGGACCGGTATCCCGACGACCAAGATGCTGGAAGGCGAGAAGGAAAAACTCCTCAAGATGGAGGAAGAGCTGGGCCGCCGCGTGGTGGGTCAGCGGGCCGCGGTTGAGGCTGTCAGCCGGGCTGTGCGGCGGTCGCGCGCCGGGCTGTCGGATGAAAACCGGCCTTTGGGGTCGTTCCTGTTCCTTGGGCCGACCGGCGTGGGCAAGACCGAACTGACCAAGACGCTGGCCGCCTACCTGTTCGACGACGACACCGCGATGGTGCGGATCGACATGAGCGAGTTCATGGAGAAACACTCGGTCAGCCGTCTGATCGGCGCGCCGCCGGGTTATGTCGGCTATGACGAGGGCGGCGTGTTGACCGAGGCGGTACGGCGCAGGCCCTATCAGGTGGTCCTGTTTGATGAGGTGGAAAAGGCCCACCCGGATGTGTTCAACGTGCTGTTGCAGGTGCTGGATGACGGGCGGTTGACCGACGGTCAAGGCCGGGTCGTCGATTTCAAGCAGACACTGATCATTCTGACGTCAAACCTTGGGGCGCGGGCTTTGTCCGAACTTCCAGAGGGCGCGGATGCCAGTCGCGCGAAAGCCGAGGTGATGGAGGCCGTCCGACAGCACTTCCGGCCTGAGTTTCTGAACCGGCTGGATGAGCAGATCATCTTTGACCGCCTCAACCGCGGCGACATGGGCGGGATTGTCGAGATCCAGCTTCGGCGGCTGGAACAGCGTTTGGCGCTGCGCAAGATAACGCTGAACCTGGACGCCCAGGCCAAGGCCTGGCTGGCCGATGAAGGCTATGATCCGGTGTTTGGCGCGCGGCCCCTGAAGCGGGTGATCCAGCGCCAGTTGCAGGACCCACTGGCCGAGATGCTGCTTGCGGGTGATGTGATTGACGGGGCGACGATCCGCGTCACGACGGGGCCAGAGGGGCTTATCATCGGTGACCGCGTGGTCGCCAGCCGCCGCGAACGGCCAAGTGAGGCGGTCATTCACTAACGCAAAGCCTTGCACGAAAAGAAAAACACGGGCGTCTGATAACGCTCGGGTTTCTCATTTCAAGCTTGGCTGACCTGATCAATAGACGCCGCGAGATTCCTCAATCGTTGGTAACCGCCCATGCGGCGTCATGCGGTCCACCGCCTCGGGCAAGATGGCGCTAAGGCGTTGCATCAGCTCTGCCCGGCCCAAACCGGTTTGCTGGACGAGATCATCAACGGTGCTGGGGTCCAGCACTTCTTCCAGATCCTCCGGGGCAAGGTCGCCGTTCGGTCCCGTATCAACCCAGCTCCGCGCTTTGGCGGACTGAACCGGATTGGTGAACCGGGACAAAAGATCGGCCAGACCACCCAGAATCCCGCCTTCCTGGTCGCCTGAATTCTGGCGTGGAAAGGGCAGGTCGCTTTGACCCGGATCGTCTGGTGACGGATGGCGCGGGGTGCTTGCCTGCTGCAGCAGACCCGAAAGCTTGTCGCGGTTCTGGTAACCTGCAACAGCCAGAAGGCCAAGCAATGCGACCATCGAAGGATTTCCCTTGCTCATCATGTTTCTCCTTGGATCAGTTGGGGAATAAGGCGTTGGGTCAGGTGCGACGGCGCAGGTAACCAAAGGCGAACAGGACCAGAACGGCGCCGACAACGGCCCCGATCAGGCCCGCGCCATCTTCCGGACCATACCAGCCCAGGCTTTGGCCGATGAACGAAGCGACAAAGGCCCCTGCCACGCCCAGAAGGGTGGTCATCACGAAGCCGGAGGGTTCGTTGTCACCGGGCATGATGAATTTTGCGATGATGCCAGCGACGAAGCCGATGACGATGGTCCAGATGATACCCATGATTGTTTTCCCTTGGCAGATACGCTGCGATGGAAAACGCGATACTGGCAGGATGGTTCCCCAAGACCGATGGGCGCGGCGGGGATGGCGTGCCATGTAAGTCGCACGCGCGGGGTAGACTGCCGTTTGCTTCAAAAAACGCTGATTATTGTTCAGGCTGAACTTCTGATGTGTCGAAGGTGGCAGCAAAGGTTGCTACGGCAGTTTGCGCAGCAGAGGGGCGCAAAGGGTTGGGGGCGCCACTGGCGCCCCCGGGGTTAGACTTACATTGCCGGCGGCAGGATCACGCTGTCGATAACGTGGATCACGCCGTTCGAGGCGGCAACGTCGGCTGCGGAAATTACGGCGCCGTTGATCTTCGCGCCGCCTTCCAGGGTGAAGGTGACGTCTGCGCCGTTAACGGTCGTGGCGGTCATGCCTTCGGTCAGCGCCGAGGAGGCAACTGCGCCCGGAACGACGTGGTAGGTCAGGACGGCAACAAGCTTGTCCTTGTTCTCGGGCTTGAGCAGGTCTTCGACGGTGCCAGCTGGCAGCGCGGCGAAGGCAGCGTCAGTCGGTGCGAACACAGTGAACGGGCCTTCGCCCTTCAGCGTCTCGACCAGGCCAGCAGCTTCCAAAGCGGCGGCCAGCGTGGTGAAGGTGCCGGCGGCAACTGCGGTGTCAACGATGTCCTTCGAATGGCTTTCGGCGAAAGCGGGCATTGCGAAGGCGGTGGCGGCGGTCAGCGCCAGGAAAGTTCTGCGGATCATTGGTGTCACTCCCGTTTGATCGGTGTGCCGTGATTGGCAGGGGTTATATGGGGCAGATGCGGCAATAGATCAGTCCGACATTGCTGTGAGTGACGGTTGACATATGCGCGTTGCGCCCTAAGCCCGCTGGTTTGCCCAGGGCAAATCAATCCACTGTGAGGAGAGTTCAACAAGCGTGAACATCTGGCGCCCGTGTTACACGCGCGTATCGCAGTCGTGACGCGGTTTGTTTTGCGTTTCATCGCAAAACGCGCTTCTTTTTGCCGACAATCAGCAAGGAGCCGCCTATGCCAACCTATTCCAAAAGCCGGCCCTTGGCCTGGTCTGATGTCACGCCCAAGGGGCTGTGGCTGAACCGCCGCCAATGGATGACCGGGGCCGCGGCGCTTGTCGCCACGCCGGGGTTGGCGCAGATTGAGGCCGCGCCCAGCAGGTTTTCGACGGATGCTGCGCCAAACAGCCTGGAAGACATCACCAGCTACAACAACTTTTATGAGTTTGGCACCGGCAAGGAAGACCCTGCAAGTTATGCCGGGTCTTTGACCACTGAGCCTTGGTCTATCGTGATCGACGGGTTGGTCGACAAGCCGGGCACTTATGATCTGTCCGATGTGATGAAGGACCAGCCGCTTGAGGAACGCATCTACCGCCTGCGCTGCGTCGAGGCGTGGAGCATGGTCGTCCCGTGGATCGGGTTCGAGCTTGCGGGACTGCTGACCCGCGTCGGTGTGCAGTCTGGCGCCAAGTTTGTGGCCTTCGAAACCCTGGTCCGCCCCGAGGAGATGCCGGGCCAGTCCTCGCCCTTCATCGAATGGCCCTACCGCGAAGGACTGCGGCTGGATGAGGCGATGCATCCGCTCACCATTCTGGCAACCGGGCTTTATGGTGAGGCGATGCCAAACCAGAACGGCGCGCCGATCCGGCTGGTTGTGCCGTGGAAGTATGGCTTCAAAAGCATCAAGAGCATCGTCCGGATCAGCCTCGTCGCCGAAATGCCGCCAACCACCTGGAACATGCTGCAACCCAGCGAGTATGGCTTTTATGCAAACGTGAATCCAACCGTCGATCACCCGCGCTGGAGCCAGGCTTCGGAACGCATGGTCGGGTCCGGTCTGTTCGGCGGACGGCAGGACACCTTGATGTTCAATGGCTATGAAGCCGACGTCGCCAGCCTTTACGCCGGACAAGATCTGACGGTCGATTTTTGAAGGTCGCGCAGATGAATCCGTTGAACAGTTTCGCCCGCAAGGTGCCAACCTGGGTGGTCTATGGGATCGGGCTGGTGCCGTTGGCTCTGTTGATCTGGGGTGCGGTGGCCAACAGTCTGGGTGTCGACCCGGTGAAGGTGATCGAACATCGGCTGGGCGTGCTTGGGCTACAGTTTCTCCTCGCCTCGCTGGCGATCACGCCGTTGCGGCGGTTGGGGCTGAACCTGATCCGATTCCGCAGGGCGCTGGGTCTTTTGGCCTTTGGCTATGTGACGCTGCACCTGACGGCGTGGGTTACCCTGGATATGGGGCTGCGCTGGTCCGAGATGGCAGCCGACCTGTGGAAGCGACCCTATGTGATTCTGGGGATGGTTGGGTTCCTTACCCTGATTCCCCTGGCCGCAACCTCAAGCAATGCCGTAATGCGGCGCATGGGGCCGGTGGCTTGGGCGCGTCTGCATCGGCTTGTTTACGCCACGTTGGTCGCGGGCTTGCTGCATCTGGTGCTGCTATCAAAGGTCTGGACAGGCGAGGTCCTGGTCTATTCCGGGCTGGGCGTTGGTCTTCTTGCACTTCGTCTGTTGCCTCGGTCAGCAGCAACACGGCGCTCTACGGCGTAAGTCCGGCGCAAATGCCCCTTCGGGCCGGACGTTTCGTAATAATGTTGCGCGATACAAACAGCACTTGTGGCGGAAGTTTCAGCAACCCCAAGATTTTGCGCCGTTTTCCGGAAAAATGAAAAAAGTTGCGAAGAACGTATTTTTCCCTCTTGCGGCTTCCAGCCTGCCTCCGTAAATACCGCTTCACCGAAGCAGAGACGCGACGGTGACGGGAACGAACGGCGGCGAAAGCCATAGGGATGACCCGGAAAATCTGAAGACACGGCGCGAAGGGATACGCCAAGGATTTGGCGGATCGCACGTCTTTTGTCTGAACGATAGCTCTTTGAAACTGTAGTTTATGAAGGGATATGCGGGCGGTTTGGGCGCATCGGCGTCAGATCGCAGCATATCGGCCTACTAGGGTGTCTATCGAGAGATGGTGCATTCGATGATGTAGGTGTCAGCTTCACTGTCTTGGC